>CAYJPG010000051.1:0-13491 GCA_964371995.1 uncultured Chromatiaceae bacterium
GGCTTACATCGTTTTGGGGCGCTGCTTGGGGGGCCTGAGTCCCGACCTGGGCGGGGGGGCCCTGGAGCGCGCGCTGCCGGTGGCGACGAGATATCTGGGCTGGGATGCCGTACGTCTGACTGAGGAGCGGGAGGCCTGTGAAGCTGAGATCCGCGTACTGGAATCAGGCCCGCCCGCGGATCCAGTATCTGCCCCATAAGGCGAATGCGTGCCGATGCCCAGCTTTTTGCGGCCAGATCAGGCAGAGTTATGTTATGTACATGCCACTGACACGCGGCATCCGGGTGCTTGGACTGTCCTTGCTGATGGCCCAGCCGGGTCTGGCTGCGGAAGACGATCCCGCTGCCGGGCCGCCGACGCCGCCTGCCGAAGTGCCGGCCACGCAGTGCACCAAATCCGGTGCCGACGCGGACCAGTGGATCGACGAAGTTCAGCGTGGCGTCTATTCAGGTGTGTGTGGTGCGGCTGCCTGGTTTGACGGACTTTTTGGCAATCCGCGCTACGACCAGGACTCGAACGAGACCTATGGCCGGCTCGGCCTCTACGAGACGCTGGACCGGCGCGACAATCTCGATACACGGCTCAAGCTCAGGGCGCGCCTTGCGCTCCCGATCATGCAGAACCGGGCACGGCTTACCCTGGGCCGCGGTGATGAGCAGGAGCTCGTCGAAGAGCGGCCTGGCAATACCGAGAATCCCCAGCCCGCAGCTTTGCAGGCGGGTACGGACGATGCCTGGCTGCTCGGTCTGGGCTATTCGAAGCAGGACGACCTGGAAAACGGCTTCGACTTCGGTGTCGGGGTGCGATTGCGTTTTCCGGTTGATCCCTACGTCAAGGCCACCTACAGGCACAACTTCATCTTTGACCCCAGGAACATGGCGCGCTTTCGCGAGACGCCCTTCTGGCGCGACAGCCGCGGCTTCGGTGCAACGACCCAGCTTGCATTTGATCATCTCGTCAGTTCCACCTTGCTGCTGCGCTGGAACAACAGCGGCACCGTTGCCGAGGACACCTCTGGCGTGGACTGGGGAACCAGCGCTGCGGTCTATCAGAGTTTTGGCGGGCGCCGGGCCATCAGTTATACAGCTCTGCTGCGCGGTGAAACAGGTGCCGACGTACCCATACAGAATTATGGTGTCGAGGTTCGTTATCGTCAGCAGGTCTTCCGGCGCTGGCTGTTTATCGACCTGCTGACGTCGCTGACCTGGCCACGCGAGACACTGGACGAGAAGCGGGAAATCAACCCCGGCATCGGCTTGGGTTTCGAGATGTTTTTCGGCCCGACGCCAGACAACCAGTTGCGCTGATGCCGGATCAGGCCGCGCATATTCTGCGTAGCGTATTCGGCTACGATGGTTTCCGTCCGCCCCAGGATAAAGTGGTTGCCAGCCTGGTCGCAGGGCAGGACGCCCTCGTGCTGATGCCGACCGGCGGCGGCAAGTCGCTGTGTTACCAGATTCCCGCGCTGGTTCGCTATGGCACCGGGATCGTCATTTCGCCGCTGATCTCGCTGATGCAGGACCAGGTCGCGGCACTCTGCCAGCAAGGCGTGCGCGCGGCCTTCCTGAACTCGACATTGCGCCCTGACGAGGTTCGCCGGGTAGAGCGGGAGTTGCGCGCCGGTGAGCTCGATCTGCTCTATGTCGCGCCCGAACGGCTGATGATGGAGCGCATGCTCGAGCTGCTCGACGCGGTTCCGCTGGCGCTGTTCGCCATCGATGAGGCGCACTGCGTGTCGCAGTGGGGCCATGACTTCCGCCCCGAATACCTGCAGCTCTCGGTCTTGCACGAGCGCTATCCGGAAGTGCCGCGTATCGCACTGACGGCCACCGCTGACGAGCGTACGCAGCAGGAAATCATTAGCCGGCTCGGGCTGGATGAGGCGCAGATATACATCAGCAGTTTCGACCGGCCGAATATCCGTTACCGTCTGCACGAGGGTCAGGCTAACGCTCGCGAACAGCTGCTGCGCTTCATCCGCGAAGAACACGCTGGCGAGGCCGGCATCGTCTACTGCCTGTCCCGGCAAAAAGTCGATGACCTGGCCGCGTGGCTCAGCAGCAAGGGCGTGCCGGCGCTGCCGTACCATGCGGGCCTGAGCGCGGAAGTGCGCAGCGTCAACCAGTCGCGATTCATCAGGGAAGAAGGCCTGGTCATGGCGGCGACCATTGCCTTTGGCATGGGCATCGACAAATCCAATGTGCGCTTTGTTGCCCACCTGAGCCTGCCGAAGAGCGTGGAGGCGTACTACCAGGAAACGGGCCGTGCCGGGCGCGATGGCTTGCCGGCCGACGCCTGGATGAGCTACGGCCTGCAGGACGTGATCATGCTTCGGCAGATGATGGCCGAATCGACCGCGGACGATGCGCACAAGCGCGTGGAGCGGCACAAGCTCGATGCGATGCTCGGCCTGTGCGAGATCACCGGCTGTCGCCGCCAGGCGTTGCTTGCTTACCTCGGCGAGAAGCTGCCCGCGCCCTGCGGCAACTGCGACAACTGCCTCACGCCGCCCGAGACCTGGGACGCGACGCTGGCGGCGCAGAAGGCCCTGTCCTGCGTGCACCGCACCGGTCAGCGCTTTGGCGTGATGTATCTGATCGACGTGCTGCTGGGCAAGGATGACGAGCGGATCCGTCGCTTCGGCCATGACCGGGTCTCGACCTTCGGCATCGGCACGGAAGTCGGTGCGACTGCCTGGCGCGGCATCTTTCGCCAGCTGATTGCGCGTGGCCTGCTCAGCGTCGATGTGGACGGGCACGGCGGCTTGCACCTGACGGACAGCTGCCGTGGCGTGCTGCGTGGTGAGGAGCAGCTGTGGTTGCGGCGCGAAGCGCCGGCGGCAAGAACCCGGGCGAAGCGGGGCGCCGCAAGGTCCGCCAGCAGTGCGGCGGGAAGTTTCTCCACGGCCGCGGACCGCGAGCTCTGGGAAGCGCTGCGCGAGTTGCGCATGACGCTGGCCAAAGCACAGAACGTGCCGCCCTATGTGGTATTCCACGATGCGACGCTGGCTGAAATGGTGCGTCAGCGGCCGACTGATCGTGAGGCTTTGGCCACGCTGTCCGGGATCGGCGAGCGCAAGCTGGCGGCCTATGGCGAAGATTTCCTGCAGGTGATCAGGGCCAGCAGCAGTCCGGAGCTGAGCTGAGCCGGGTTGGCCTGTGCGCCGTGTCTACGCAGCGGCATCGAACTCGAAGTGCAGCCAGTGCTTGCCGCTCGTATCGTGCTCGAAAACCTTCCATTCCCGGGCCGTATTCCAGCAGATGATCAGTGATCGCAGTCTCGCGCCGTGCGGGCCGAGCAGCGTGCGCAGTTTTTTCGAGGTTCTGACATCGGTTCGCGATGGCGATGTGTGGCCGTCATGTACCGGGTGGTTGTGATACTGGCGGATCTCGTCGCAGCCGAGCCGCTCGAGGTGTTCTTTCCAGCGGGCCGGATTGTCGGCTGCCGAGCAGCGCATTGGTGAACCGATCGAGGCCGTGACGCGTACCGCGATGCCCTGGCGCATGAACGCAGTGACGAAAACCTCGCGCCGTTCGCGGAACATGCCGACCGAAAGCGCTTCCTCCAGATCGCGGAGCGACCGGCCGGCGAGTTCGTATGCCTTCTTGAAGTGTTCGCCCTGCTGCCGTTCCCGGTAGCCGGCAAAGATCGCTGTAATGCGCCGGTCCAGTTCCTGGAGTTCACGGCGGATAGTTGCGCGGCGCGCCGTGCCGTTGCGGTATGCGGAAAAAAGGCTTCGCCACAGGAAGTGCAGCGGCAGCGGCAGCAGGAGGACGGCGGCAAGCGCCAGGGCCAGTCCGCTGCGGTAATTGTCGGCGCTGAGGCCGAGGGTAACTGCGGCGATGACCGTCGGCAGCATGATGGCGACATGCTGCCGACGGGTCAGCGGACCCAGTTCAGCCTGCAGAACCTCGTATCGGGACACGCTGTCCAGCTCGTAGGAGCGCCTTCAGGCGCGATTGTTGTTTGGATAATCGCGGCTAAAGCCGCTCCTACATGTTCCGGATCAGCGCGTCGCCGAATTCGGAGCACTTCACTTCGCGGGCACCATCCATCAGTCGCGCAAAGTCGTAGGTGACGGTCTTGTCGCCGATGGTCTTGTCCATCGCGCTGATGATGCGGTCGGCGGCTTCGGTCCAGCCCAGGTAGCGCAGCATCATTTCGCCGGACAGGATCACCGAACCCGGATTGACCTTGTCGAGGTCGGCATACTTCGGTGCGGTGCCATGCGTGGCCTCGAACACGGCATGACCGGTCACGTAGTTGACGTTGCCGCCCGGTGCGATGCCGATGCCGCCGATCTGGGCGGCCAGCGCGTCGGACAGGTAGTCGCCGTTGAGGTTCATCGTGGCGATCACGTCAAACTCGGCCGGGCGCGTCAGCACCTGCTGCAGCGTGATGTCGGCGATGGCGTCCTTGATGAGTATCGCGCCCTTCGCCAGTGCAGCTTTCTGCTCCTCGTTGGCGGCCTTCTCGCCCTTGTCGGCCTTGGTGCGTTCCCACTGGTCCCAGGTGTAGACCTTGCTGCCGAATTCGCGTTCTGCAACCGCATAGCTCCAGTTGCGGAAGGCGCCTTCGGTGTACTTCATGATATTGCCCTTGTGCACGATCGTGACGCTTTTGCTCTTGTTGGCAATCGCGTACTCGATCGTCGCGCGGAACAGCCGCTCGGTACCTTCCTGCGAAATGGCCTTGATGCCGATGCCAGAGGTGTTCGGGAAGCGGATCTTGCCGTACTCCTTCGGGAAGTTGGCCTTGAACAGTTCGAGGAACTTCTTGTTGGCTTCGGTGCCCGCTTCAAACTCGATGCCGGCATAGATGTCTTCGGTGTTCTCGCGGAAGATCACCATGTCTACTTCTTCCGGCTTTTTGACCGGAGAGGGTACGCCCTTGAACCAGCGCACCGGGCGCAGGCAGACGTACAGGTCGAGCAGCTGGCGGAGCGCGACGTTCAGCGAGCGGATACCGCCACCGATCGGCGTAGTCAGCGGGCCCTTGATCGAAACCAGGTATTCGCGGCAGGCCTCGACGGTGGAGTCGGGCAGCCAGGTGTTGTAGTTGTCCCAGGCTTTCTGGCCGGCGAAGACTTCCAGCCAGTGAATCTTGCGCTTGCCGCCGTAGGCCTTGGCGACTGCGGCATCGAGTACACGCACCGAGGCGCGCCAGATGTCGGGGCCGGTGCCATCGCCTTCGATGAAGGGGATAATCGGGTTGTTCGGGACCGTCAGCTTGCCGTTGCTGATGGTGATCTTGGCGCCGCCCGCAGGTGCGCTGAGCTTTGGTTCTGCCATCTTGGGGTTCCTTGAGGAGTCAGCTTCGCGAAGCCGGGGATTATCGCAGTCCGGCATCCCGCCCGTAAACGTCTGGCCGGAAATTGACCTCGCCTGTAGGTGTTACCCACGATGTCAGATAGACGATATAGACCGGTATCGGCCTGGGGAGCGTGATGTTCCGGGTTCTGGTCCGGTCATCCATGCCGGCCGGCAGTGGCGTTCCCTCGATCAGCAGCCGGACCAGCTCTTCCGGCTGCTCCAGGCGGATACAGCCTGAACTCAGTGTCCGGCTCGACAGATCGAAGAGGCGCCGCGACGGTGTGTCGTGCAGGTATATGTCGAATGTATTGGTCATCGTCAGCTTGTAGCGGCCGAGACTGTTGAGTGGACCCGGTTCCTGCAGCAGCCGGTAGGGAAAGCGCTCCGGGCCAAGGTGCTGCCAGTCGATCTTCCGGGCGTCCAGTTCGCGGGCATCCGGGCCGGTACCGCGAAAGACACGGATGCCGAGCCGGCTGAAAAAGTCCGGATTGGCCTGCTGGGCGGGCAGCAGGTCTTCAACGGCGATGGTTTGTGGCACGGACCATGAGGGATTGACGACGATCTGTCGCACCTCGTCCCGGAAGCTCGGTGTGGGCCGGCTCGGGTGGCCGGCGATAACCTTCATGCGCAGGACTGTCTCGCGCTGGTCTATGTATTCGAGTGAACCCTCGGGCACGTTGACCCACAGATAGCGCGGTCCCGGATCGCGCGGCAGCCAGTTCCAGCGGGTGATAGTGGCCTGCAGCTGCTGTATACGCGCCGCGAGGGGCACGTTGAGTGCCGCGCGCGTACGCTCGTCCAGCTGGCCGGACTCGGGCAGCGCGTGGCGGCGCTGAAAAGACTGCAGCGCCTCCGCCGTCGGCTGGTCGAAGAACCAGGCATCGGCGGTGGCCAACATGCCGCTGAAATCACCGCTGATGCGCAGGCGATCGCGCAACAGGGTGACTCGCTCATCGCGCTGTCCGGCCTGCAGCATCGTGCCAGCCGGGATTTCCGGCCAGCCACCGGCAGCGGCGATTTCCCGGTAACGGGCGAGTGCCTCGCGCAGGCGCACGGCCTCAGGCCGCTGCGATTCGCCGGCGGTATCGGGTGCAAGCGGGATGTGCCAGGCTGGATCCTGAGCCGGTACCTGAGGTGGTGCGGCCAAAGCCGCTGTATTCAGCAGCAGCGCGAGGGCCAGTACACCGGCCCGCAAGTCGATGGCCTCTCAGCCAGTGCGGCGAAAGCGGCGTCGCGCGGCCAGTCCACCGAGCGCAGTGCCGAGCAGCCAGACGCTGGCCGGCAGCGGTACAGCGGCAATGTTCACCTGGGCATCGATGAATGCCGGGGTGAAAGCCTGCTTGTTGGGCAGATAGTTGGCGAAGCTGCTGGCTAAAATACTCGCATCTTGAAGATCGAGAACTGTCGGGCTGCTGGGGGGGGTGACGCCAATTGCTGTGAAGCTGAATATACCGACCGTACCGGTATCAGCAGCCTTGTTGAAACCGAGGCGTACTGTCTGGGTATTGCCACTCGTGGTGACCGCCGGTGAGTAGATAAAGCCGAGACCACTCGCCAGGCTGAAGCCATCGTAGCGCAACAAGGTCTGGTCGAAGCTCACCCTGATTTCGCCACCGTGCTGTCCCGGGTGTGTGCCTCCTACTTCCGCGCCCGCAGCATTGAGCACCAGGTTCACGGTAAAGGCGCCGAACTGCTGCACCGTATCGGCAGAGGGCATGAGAGCGAGACTGGCAGCCTGCGCGGCAGTACCGGTAACGATCAGCAGCAGCGTGGCAGTCAGGCGTTGGATTTTTTGCATGGCGTTTCTCGCGTAAACAAGCCGGTTATGGGCTGATGACAGGTGTGGCGATCACTTCACGGAGCAGGCCTATATCCTTGATGCGGCCCTGTCCTTCGAGTGTGACGTCAATGATGTGAGTTATGCCGCGCGGGGCACCCTGCTCGCCAACCACTGCGCCCTGCACGAAGCTCTGCGCCGCGTTGACATTACTCGTGAACTGCCCCGGTTGTGAAATCAGATCCGCACCACTCACCGTACCACCGGCACCAAAGCTGTAAGCGGGGTTGGTCCAGGTACCGGTCCAGGTCGGGTTGGTGCCGAAGGCGATGGTCATGGAGCCGACCGTGGCGGGGTCCACCCCCATCGCCCCTGCAAAGTTCAGGCTGACATTGCCCGCGTTGAGCGTGTCGAGCCCCGCCTGGCTGGTGGCAATTCCCCATGCAAAACGACCTGACCGGGCGTTTTCGAGCGTGCCGTGGGCCCACAGATCGGAGGCGATCAGAGCTTGCCCCTCGCCATCCTGTTCTATGCTGGCATTCAGGTACGAAAGGAGATCTCCCTCGCTGCCGTTGGCGCGGATATAACCCGGGCCGTCCGGATAGGTGGTCATCGCGACCGACTCAATATTTTCTCCGCCGCTTTCCGGGGCGATGCTGAACCGGGTGCTGTCGGGCGCCATGTCAAAGCGTCCGAATTCCGTGTCCTCTGCATCTCCCGTGAACGCGGTGCCACTGACGATTGTGGCAAATCCGCAAGGCGTTCCGGGCGTACAGCTGCCGAGCGGCGGCTCGGGAGGAATGGCGGCGAGCAGCGGCTGACATTGCCCGGTGCGCGCATCGCAGATCTCGCGATCCGGTATGGGTTGTTGTGACGGGTCTTCCGTAAAGCCGGCCGCCGGCGCCACGCTGGCCCACGGTCCCCAGCAAAGCACCGAGTCCGCCGCACCCGGTCCCGCACAGGGATCAACGGCCGCGATCCGGGCAGGCGCCGCGGCGACAGGTAGCGCCGCAGCCTGGGCAAGCTGGTCCTTGCAGTCATTGATGACCTGCTTCGGCGCAGCCTTGGGGTCGGTCGCCCAACGCTCGATCAGGGCGGCGCAGTCGGCATCGGATTGGGGTGCGCCGGCTGCAGTCGCCGCCAGTGGTGAAGCGAACAAAAACAGAACGGTCAATAGACTGAAGGTCTTCATGCTGGTCTTCCCCGGGGCACCGCTGTAGCGCGGCTTGCCCTCGTTATATTTATTGCCTGTCCATCCAGGGACAGCTGCTTTTCTTTCTACACTGAATTGTGTCGCAGGTCACCGGTCGCGTACTTTTGTGTGAGCTGCGTCACATTTTCCATAAGCTGTCTGTTTGACTTTTTGTCTCAGAAATTACGTGCCAGGCCGAGATTTACGACGTCGCGGTCGTACTCATAGATCGCAACGTTCGAATCGTTGCTCGTGTGCACCCAGCTCCCGAGCAGCACCCAGTTCTGCAATGCATCGCTGCGGAACTCGTGCTGAAAACCCAGGACCAGACGGATTTCGTCCTCGTCGCGCACTGTCGGCGCGAAGGGCGCGGGCTCGGGTCCGTCGAACTCGTAATTCCGGTAATTGACCTGCGCGTATACCGAGCCACCTTGCCAAGCGTCAACGATGACGCCGAGCATCAGGTCCGGCGTCTTGTAGCCGAAACGATCATCGTCGGCATTGAAGTCGGCATAGCCGATGCCGCCCTGAACGCCGATCGTATGGTTCCTGAAGTAGTGGGTGATAACGGCGTTTGCGCTCAGGTACACGCCATCCCGTCCATCTTCATCATTGTCGTGATAGCGGCGATCGGTTGCGATGCCATCCAGCGACAGCTCGGTGTTGCTGCTCAGGTCCCAGGTGACGTTCGGGTTCAGCGTCGTGAACCAGGCGAGGTTGCTGCCACCGAGAAAAATCTGGTCGCCCTGCAACGCGATGCCGGCGCGCCAGCGGCCCGATACCACCCAGGCGGGTCCGGTGCGCAGCGTCAGGATGCCAAGGTTGTAGTCGCTCTCATCGGCGTAGGCGCGGTAGTAGGCGTTGGCCTGGCTCTGCCACAGGAAATATCCCTGCTGTTCACCGGCATCGAAACGCCTGCCCGGATTCCAGGTGTGGGCGATGCCGGGGCTGATCACCATCCCGAAGTCGTCCTTCTTCTGTGATTCGGGAAGTACGAGCGCAGGGCTGCCGTTGATGTCGATGATGTCGCGCGAGGGCCCGACGTTGACGTTGGAGTCATACATCAGGCCGGCATAGATCGAGGGCGTCCAGGTGTGCCGGGCCGTGTTTTTCTTCTGGTCGGCGTCGATCTGGGCCAGGAAGGCGAGGACCGTGGCGCGCACCGCCGGCGGCGTGTTCGGGTCATCGGCAACGCGCTGTGCCTCCTCGCGTGCCTTGGGATAGTCCTCGGAAAGGTAGTACACCCGGGCCAGTTCAAGCCGTGCCCGGCTCAGGCTCGGGTTCGTGGTCAGCAGGCTGGTCAGGCGTTCCCGTGCAGTACGCAGCTTGTTCTGGTCGACGGCCTGCATGGCCTGGTCAAATTCATCCTGCAGATCGTCGGCGAGCAGTGGCGTACAGACGAGCAGGAGGGCCAGGAAGGGGGCTGGCGACAATCGGCGCAAGAGCTTGCTTTCCATAATCCTTTTTGTTGTAGTCGCAAACACTTGTGCACAGTACTTGATGACGATCCACAGCTCAAATTAACCATGTCGGCTTCTGTTAAAGCAACTCTTTGGCTGCTTGCTATCTGCCTGCTCGGCGCTGGCCAGAATGCGGCCCAGGCCTTTCCTGCAGACCTGTTCGGCTATGCCCAGGAACCACAGCAACGGCTGGCGGATTTTCCGCAATGGCTGCGGGTGATCGAGCGCCATCTGGCTGATGACCTGCAGGATGGTGACTGTGGCGCACGGACGATCAACCGTTGCCATATGGCGGAGTGGCGGCGCTTCATCGAGCAGACCCGCAGGCTGCCGGTGGGCGAGCAGCTGAAGGCTGTAAACCTTTATGCAAACAGCCGCGACTACGTGCTCGATCTGCAGAACTATGGCGTCGAGGATTACTGGGCTATCCCGCGCGAGTTCCTGAACAACGGTGGCGACTGCGAGGACTACGCCATCACCAAGTTTTTCTCGTTGCGCTGGCTCGGCCTGCCGGACGACGACCTGCGCCTGGTGATCGTGCAGGACACCAATCTGCGCGTGCCCCATGCGGTGCTGGCGGTTGCGCGCGGCGCCGACGTCTTCATTCTCGACAACCAGGTGCAAGCGGTGCTGTCGCAGCGGGATGTCGTTCACTACGCGCCGGTGTTTTCCATCAATGAAGCCCATTGGTGGATTCACGTTCCGCGTACGCCATGACCGAGCAGCGGAAGATCCGCAGGTCTGTGACGGCAGCCATTCTGGCGCTGGTCGTGCTGGTGGGTGCCGGTGGACTGCTGATCAACATATATATAGAGAACGAACGACAGCGCGACCTTCTGCAATGGGAGACGCGCCTCGGCCTGGTAGCCGACAGCAAGGCCGATGCGCTGGCCCGGTCGCTGGCTGCCGATCAGCGCGATCTGCGTGAACTGGCCAACAATGCATCGCTGCAGCTCTACCTGTGGCAGCTGGTGCGTGCGCGTCAGCAGCAGACGCCGGATGGTGTACAGATCGAGTCGGCGCAGCAGGCTTATCTGCGCAACCTCATGCTCGCAGCGGCTGAGCGCGGCGGCTACATGCCCGATCCCGCTGCCCGTATTCCGGCCAACCTGCCGCGTTCGCTCAGTTACGGTCTGGCGCTGCTTGATGCCGAACTTCGGCCGGTGGTGGTCACGCCGGGTCTCGGCGAGCTTGCGGACAGCTATGGTGACGTGATGCGCCACGCACTCGCGAGTCCGGGCACGACGCTGGTCGATCTGCGGCTCGATCCCCAGGACCGCGCCGTCGTGGTGATCGCGGTATCGGTGGCTGCGGTGTCCGGCTCGCTGACCGGTGGCGGCTCACCCAACGGCGTGCTCATCGGTGTGCGCAGTGCCGAGCAGGAGCTCTATCCGCTGCTCAGTCGCGGCCCGGCCTTTGCCGAAGACAGTGAAACCCTGCTGGTGGCGCGCCACGACGACACCATCGTCTTTCTCTCGCCGACACAGGATGGCGGCGCGCCTTTGCGCCGCAGCCTGCCGATCGAGCGCTCCGATCTCGCTGAAGTTGCGGCTGTGCTGTCGCCGGGCAAATTCGTGAGCCTCGACAACTATCGCGGTATACCGGTGTTGCAGGTCAGCCGGCGGATCCGTGGTCTGGTATCTGCGGGCGAGCCGTGGGTGCTGGTACAGGGCGTCAACGCGAAGGATGCTTTGAGCACAGCCGACGAACGCCGGCGCTTTCTCCTCGCGACGCTGTCCCTGCTGCTGTTCAGTATCGCGACGCTTTCAGTAGCGGCGTGGCGCCACGGCAGCAGCGTGCGCGCGCGGCATCAGGCCGAAGAACTGCGCAGCAAGGCAGCCAAGCTGCAGAAACAGACCGATCTCCTGCATACGATTACCGACAATATCGATGTGCTGACCGTGCTGATGAACCGCGACCAGGAAGTGGTGTTTACCAACCAGGCCACGGCGAACGCGGCAAAGAACACGATAGCCGGCATGGTCGGCAGCCGGATCAGCGCGATATTCGGCACAAATATGGCGGCCGAGATCGCCGCGCTCAGCGACGAAGCGCGCCGGCAGCGTGTCCCGGTACAGCGCGTCATGCAGTTGCAGATCGATTCCACGCTGGGCAGTTACCAGGCCAGCTTCATACCGGTCGAGCGGATCGGCGAGCGAAGGCAACTGGTCCTGCTG
The DNA here is from genome assembly GCA_964371995.1 of uncultured Chromatiaceae bacterium. Classification (GTDB taxonomy): domain Bacteria; phylum Pseudomonadota; class Gammaproteobacteria; order Steroidobacterales; genus SHZI01. The sequence goes on from CAYJPG010000051.1 coordinate 11,919, forward strand.
GTGCTGAGCGATGTCACCGACCTGCGTCTGGCCGAGCAGCACCATGCAGACATGCTGCGCAGCCTGGTCAGCGCACTTTCCGATGCGGTGGATCTGCATGACCCGTACTCGGCCCATCACGCGAACCGCATGGCGGAAGTGGCGCAGGCGGTGGCGCGCGAACTCGATCTGCCGACGGACGAGCAGGAAACGCTGGGACTCGCGGCGACACTGGCCAATATCGGCAAGATCATGTTGCCGGGCGACCTGCTCACCAAGACAGAAGCGTTGACGGCAGCCGACCGCGAACTGCTGCAGAAACACGTCAATTACAGCCTGGAACTGCTCAAGGGCCTGGACTTCGATGGGCCGGTGCTCGATGTCATCGCCCAGAAGCAGGAGCGTCTGGACGGCAGTGGCTATCCGCTCGGACTGACCGAAGAACAGATGAGCCTGTCGGGGCGGATCCTCTCGGTCGCGAATGCCTTCGTCGCGCTGGTCAGTGCACGTGCCTATCGGCAGGGCATGTCCATGGATGATGCGCTGGCCGAGCTGCTGCGCGGCGCTGGCACCCAGTTCGACCGCCGGGTGATCGCGGCGCTGTTCCACGTCGTCGAGAATCGCGGCGACTGGTCCAGCTGGTCCTGAACGTGGCTACGGTCCGCGCCGGTAACTGAGTTCCAGGAACAGTTCGCGGTCGTGGCCAGGAAAGTAGCGATACTCGCCAAACGCGTAGTCGGCGCGATCGGCGTATGCGGTGTCATTGAGATTGTTGATGCGGGCCGTTACCCGCCAGTTGGCGTTGACTGACCAGGTGGCGCGCAGGTTGAGCAGGTCGTGCCCGTCGTAACGCTGGTTTTCCTGTGCGGTCAGAAAATAGCGGCCCTGGTGCACCCATTCGAGTTCCGCGAGCCACGGTTCGGCTGACCAGCCGAGATGCAGGCTGCCCAATGTGCGCGGTGCCGTGTCGATGTCATTGCCTGAAACAATCGTTTCACCACCGGCGATCTGCTGGCTGAAAGCATAGGTCTGTTTTGCCCAGGTGGCGGCAAGACCGGCGTAGAGCCCGTTGTCGCTGCGCGCTTCGACTTCCAGTTCGACGCCGAGGTGCCGGCTTTCGCCGTCGCTCACGTTGTAGCGATTGGAGTCCTGCAGGATGTAGTGATTCTTGTGCATGGTGAATGTTGCCGCCGACAGGTCCAGATGCGCGGTCTGGCGATGCCAGCCGAGTTCCAGGCTGTCGATGGTTTCGGACTTCAGGTCGGCGACGTTCTGGCCCGCCTGCAGGCGATAGAGTTCTGCCGCCTGCGGTGCGCGAAAACCGCGGGCCAGTGTGAGGTAGAAGGAGTTTTCGGGGTCCAGACGGAACAGCAGGCCGAGATTCGGTGCGAGGGTTGTAAAGTTGTCGCTGCGGTCTGCCGGCCGGTTGTAGAGACAGGGCGGCATGCATGCCGAGCCATCGTCCCGCGTATTGCCGTCCGGCATCCGGTTGTCGTAGTCATAGCGCAGCCACTCGAAGCGCAAGCCGCCACGGAGTGTCCAGCGCGCAGCGAGCGGCAGTTCGGCCTGTGCATAGGGTGCGGCGAGATACTGC
>CAYJPG010000051.1:13502-18451 GCA_964371995.1 uncultured Chromatiaceae bacterium
GAAGTGCTGCAGAAAATCCATTTCCGAACGGCGCAGGAAGCCGAGCACCTTCCAGCCATCGTCGGCACGGTTGCCATCGGGCTGCCAACTGGCTTGCAGACGCTGGCTGTTCGCTTTCCGGTATGCATCCGGGTTGGTGTTGGTGTGGCGCAGTGTCGCGTCGCGGTAGGCATCCTCGCCGTAGATATATCCCGCGGTGTCCTGGTACAGCACTGTTCCGCTGAAGGCGAGTTCGAGTTGCGAGCCGCTCAGATCAGTGCCGTATTTCATGAAGCCCTTGGCCTGGTTGTAGCCGGCCGAGTCGCGAAAGCCATCCGCGTGTTCGTAGACCATGCCGCCGATCAGGCCATCGCCGTCGCCACTGCCATCGCCCCATATCAGCTTGCTGCGCATGAAGCTGTCGGGACCGGCTTCGCCACTGACATACAGGAGGTCTGGTCCCGGATCCGGCAACAGCACGTTGAGCGTGCCGTGCAGGGCGTTCGAGCCATACAGGGCTGAAGCCGGCCCGCGGATCACCTCGATGGCGCTCGCCAGTTCGGACACCATCTCGAAGGTTTCGTTGACATTGCAGAAGCCGGTGGGCCGGATCGCGAGACCGTCTTCGAGAAACAGGAAGCTGCCGCAGGAACCCGGTCCGGTGAGTGCCGGTGAGCGGATGGCAGTGATGCTTTCCTGACCATCGGCGCGCGTGATCCAGGTGCCGGGAATCTGCGCCGCGGATTCATATATATGGCTGGCGTTCAGCAGTTCGACCCGCGCGGTATCGAGGCGGGAGGTATTGCCGGCCAGATCGAGCGCGGTGACCGGGTAGCGGGTGGCGGTGACGAAGATTTCTTCGGGCAGCCCGCGATCAGCGGCCGATACAGTGCCGGCAATGAGCAAGGCGGCAAGACCGCTGGCCAGGCCAGGCCGGAGACAGGGCATCGCCGGCCGCTCTCAGCGCTGGATGGCTTCCAGGCGGATGCTCGGCGTATCGCCAATCCGGCTGAAAGGATGGCGCCGTGCCATCTCGCGCAGGGCTGCATCGCGCTCGGCCGCGGTCGCAAACCAGTGCTCGCGATGCCAGCCTGTGCCGAGTACGTCGCGCAGCGGGTCAGCAGCGGGCAGACCGACGCGGACGCCGAATTTCATCTCGCTGTCGGGCAGTCGCGGTACGAGCAGATTGTGCTGATTGCTGATGTCCATTGAGATAGTCGGATCAGAACTGCGTTTCAGGCGCGGCGTCTTCGACCGGCCAGGTCTTGCTGCCGGTCGCCGGATCCCCCGCGGGTTCGGCGGCCGGCGCTGCAGCGGGTGCGGCGGCCGATGCGTTGCGCCAGTTGAGGCGCGGTGCCATGGTCGTCAGTATTGCCAGCAGGGGTTTTGCGGCTTCGGGCGTAGGCTGGCTGGTGTCGCTGAAAATACGGCTGGTTGAGCCGTTCTCTTCGCTGCCGTACCACTCTGCGTTGTCTTTACGGTCGATGGTGATCGCACCGCCGTCGAGCGCAACGCCGAGAAACAGTCCGCGACTGCGGGCGTAGCTGTAGATTTCTGCCTTGAACTCGCCGTCAGTCATGGCGATTGCCGTGCGCCCGACCGGACCGGCCGAGGCCGAGCTGCTGCCGCCGAGGGTGAACTTGCCGCTGGCGATGTTATCCACGCCCTGGCGGTTCTTGAAAACCAGCACCAGGTCGGCGCCCTGGACGCCGATCTGGAAACCGATGCCGAGATTGCCCAGCCGGATCAGGGCCGGATTGCTCCAGCTGCCGTCCTCATGCCTGACCATCAGCACGCCGCGGCCATAGCTGCCGCTGACTATGAGCCCGCCCTTGACGACGTTGGGAATCACCGCAACCGCATAGGCGCTGTTGAGGAGATTCGGCGGGATCGCCTGTTCGGGGATGCGCTGCAGGTCGTTGAGGATTTCGGTGGCGGCCTGCACGCGGTGCTCTATATCACCGATATTGGCAAATGCTGTACCGGCAGCGAAAGTGCCGAGCAACAGGGTAGCGATAATTCTGGCTGACTTGATCATGATGCGTCCTGCAGGTGGTTATGACTAATCTAACGCCGATGCACGCATCAAGTACACTCTTTTGCTGAACTCAGGCCGAACGATTGCTGTGAAGGCCAGCATTTGCCATGAAGGAGAATCCGGGTGCAGCTGCCACCGTTTGAATATCACCGGCCAGCCAGCCTCGATGAGGCGCTGGCCAGACTCAGTGCCGCCGGTGACAGCGCGGCTGTGCTGGGCGGCGGCACCGATCTGCTCATCAACCTTAAGCTGCGTCTGGAACGCCCGCGTGCGCTCGTCAGCGTGCGCGACCTGCCGGAGCTGGCGGGCGTGAGCCTTGATGCGTCCGGCACGCTGCGCATCGGTGCCGGTGAACGGCTGACAGATCTTGCCGGGCATCCGCTGATCGTCGTGCGCTATCCGGGTCTCGCCCGGGCGATCCGGGCCGTAGGTTCACAGCATGTGCGCAACATGGCCACGCTGGGCGGTAACCTGTGTCTGCCGACACGCTGCTGGTACACCAACCAGAGCGAAAACTGGCGCGGTTCGCAGCTGCCCTGCTGGAAGACAGACGGGCAGGTCTGCCATGTCATCAAGACCGCGCCGAACTGTCGTGCCATACACAGCGCCGACTCGGTGCCGGCACTGATGACCCTGGACGCCCGCGTGCTGTTGCGCAGTAGCACGGGCGAACGCGAGCTGCTGCTCGCTGATTTTTACCGCGACGATGGCATCGAGAACAACGTGTTGGCGCCGGACGAACTGATCACCGCGGTGCTGGTGCCACCGGCCCGCGTGCGTTCCACTTTCGTCAAGGCCGCTGCGCGTACCGGGCTCGACTATGGCTATGCCACGCTGGCCGGTGCGCTGACCGGCAGCAACCGGGCGCCAAAGTCGCTGTTGCTGGTGGCGGGGTCGGTCGGCACCGTACCGCTGGTGTTGCACAAATCGGCACAGATCATCCTGGCGGACGGACTGACCGAGGCCAGCATCGAAGCGGCGGCCGATGCGGCGCGCGAAGACCTGGGTGAGGTCACCAATCTCTTCACGCCGCCGGGTTACAAGAAACGCCTGGTGCGCGGCCTCGTGCGGCGCGTACTCAATGAACTGCGCCGGCAGAAGCTGCCGGCCGCCGACTGAGGGGGCAAGCAGATGACCAGACAACTGATCACCCTCATCGTTAACGGCGACCGTTACCAGGTTCCGGTAGCGCCATACGAAACCCTGCTCGATGTGATTCGCGACCGGGTTGCGTTGACCGGTACCAAGCGCGGCTGCACCAGCGGCGCCTGCGGGGTTTGCACCGTTCAGGGCGACGATGGCCGGGCCGTGCTGTCCTGCCTGGCACTCGCCATCGAATGGGATAACCGTCCCCTGACGACTATTGAGGGCGTTGCCGGTGGTGATGAGCTGCATCCGGTACAAAAAGCTTTTCTGGAGTACGGCGCCGTGCAGTGCGGTGCCTGTACTCCGGGCCTGATCATGACGGCGAAGGCGCTGCTCGATGAAAACCCGGATCCGGACGAGGAGGCCATCAACGAGGCGCTCGCCGGCGCACTCTGCCGCTGCACCGGACACATCAAGGTGAAGATCGCGGTGCGCGAGGCTATCAAGGCCATGGCTGCCGATGCGGCGCCGGAGGACGATCATGGCGTCTAGAAAAGCGAACTTTGCGGTCGTCGGGCACGACCAGCCCCGGCTGGACGGTGCGCACAAGCTCACCGGCCGATCGCTGTTCACGGACGACGTGGTCCTGCCGGGGATGCTGCACGCAAAGATCGTGCGCAGCCCGTTTGCCCGTGCGCGGATCCTGAGCATCGATACCTCCGCGGCCCTGGCCGTGCCGGGCGTCAAGGCGGTGATCACCCATGCCGATGCGCCGAAGCTCTACGTCGGCATCGAGCAGCCGCTGTTCAGGCAGGAGATCGTCAATTACATCGGCGATGAAGTCGCCGCCGTTGCCGCGCTCGACGAAGCCACTGCCGCAGAAGCCGCGGCGCTCATCAAGGTGGAATACGAACCCCTGCCGGCACTCTACACCATTCAGGACGCACTGAAGCCCGATGCCTTGCTCATCCATGCCAAGGCGAAGGGCAATATCGCCTGGCAGCAGTCGCAGGACCTCGGCGATGTCGAGCCGGGTTTTGCGAACTCGGCACATGTGCGCACCGACCAGTACACGACCCATGCCTCGCACAACTGTTATGCGGAGTTCCATGTGGCCATCGCCGACTGGTCGCTGCCCGACAAGCTTTCGATGTACACGCCGACCCAGACCGCGATCCTGTTCCAGAAGAGCCTGGCCGGCGCGCTGCGCCTGAGTGATGGCCAGGTGCGCATCATGAGTCTGAATACCGGCGGCGGATTTACCGGCCGTACTTCGGTGCGCCCCCATCACTATGTCGCTGCAGTGCTTTCGCGCAAGACCGGCCGGCCGGTAAAGATCCGGGCCACGGCGGACGAGGAGTTCATCGCCTGTCGTGCGGGCGGCGAAGTGAAATACACCTTCCGTACCGGCGTATCGGCGACAGGACAGATCAAGGCCTTCGAAGCCGACATCACATTCGATACCGGCGCCTACGTCGAATCGCAGATGATCGTGCTGACGCTGACCAGCTCATACATCCACTCGCTGTACAAGATAGAAGCTGCCCGCTACAGCGGGCGGCTGGTGCATACCAACAACATCCCGTACTACTTCCATCATGGTGGCGGCCTGGCGCAGATGGCCTTTGGCCTCGGTCAGCACATGGATGCGCTGGCGCGTGAGCTGGGCATGGATCCGATCGACTTCCATCTGCTCAATGGTGTGACCAAGGGCTACACCAGCATGACCGGCACTTTTTTCGGCAGCTGCGGCCTGGCCGAGTGCATCACGAAGACCGCGAAGCAGGCCGGATGGAAGCGCAAGTACGGCAAGCTGCCGCCGCTCAAGGGCATCGGCCTCGGCATC
>CAYJPG010000052.1:0-18406 GCA_964371995.1 uncultured Chromatiaceae bacterium
CCTTAAGGGACTCGGCCCGGACAGCGAGGAATTCGAGTTCGAGACAATCCAGATCGCGATGTTCGTCGGCGAGCGTTTCCTGGTTACGCGCCACTCCGGGCCCTCGCCGAGCATCGACCGGCTCTGGGAGCAGGTGGGACAGGATCCGTCACCCTTCGCCAACGGGCCCGACGCGCTGGCGATGAGGCTCTCGCGCATCTCCGTCGACCGCTATCTTGCGAAGCTGCTGACGCTGGAGCCCCGCCTCGAGGACATCGAGCAGGACATCGTGACAAGCCCGCACGACGAGATCCTCGCGGACCTGATGGGCTACAAGACCGACCTGCGCAAGTTCCGCCGCGTGCTGCTTTACCACGTGCAGATTTTCCTTGAGCTGATGAAGGATCCGCCGCCGCAGATACGCGCCGCCCGGGTCCACGAAGTAAAGGACGTATACGAGCACCAGGAGCGCGCCAGCAGCCTCGCGACGCTCTACTACGAGGTGGCCACCGATCTTATCGAGGGCTACATCTCCCTGGCTTCGCACAAGCTCAACAACATTATGAAGATCCTCACGATCGTCACCGCGATCTTCGTGCCGCTGAGTTTCCTCGCCGGCGTCTACGGCATGAATTTCGAGTACATGCCCGAGCTCAAGTCGCGCCTCGGCTACTTCGTGCTACTCGGCGTGATGACCGCCATCGCCACCGTCCTCCTGCTGGTTTTCCGGAAGAAGCGATGGCTGTGAATGCGCAGATGCCCGCGCGATAGCGGGTCAGTTCGGGACCCCTGAGAAGCTCTTTACATAACGTTCGCCGATATGGACATGTCGTTGAAAAGGGTGCAGAACGACCGACGTTACGTTTCTCGCGAATGCAAACCTGGCCGATAACGTCAGTTTTGGTGTGGCAGGCATCGGTTCAACCGGTGGCATGCTTTGGCCAGCTGCCAATAACTATATTGCGGCGATGAATGCCTACGATAGCGGTAACGGCTATCTCGGTTTCAATACCTGGCGTTTGCCGAGCATGGATCGCAATCTCGATCACGAGGTCGTGAGGTGTAATCCGGTCTTCAGCCAGCCAGGCTGCGACGACAACGAACTGGGTTACCTTTTCTGGGGAGACGGCATCACCAACTCCAGCCAGAGCCCGTTCAGCAATATCGAGGGGCAGCAGTACTTTTCCAGTACGACCACTTATATCTATGTAAACAGCCTCATCGGGTGGGTGATCACAAATCCGGAACAGCTGTGGGTTCTCAATTTCTATGCCACCGACGGCGCCAACTACACCTTGTATAAAAATGGCGCGGTGGGTGGTTTTGTCTGGCCGGTTATCTCCGGTGATGTCGCGGCAGTGCCGGCACCGGGAGCAGTCTGGCTACTGGCGACCGGTTTGCTCGCGATGGTGGGCAGATTCAGGAAAAGGGTAGCGTCCCCAATCCGCCGCGTCAGGTGCGAAATCGCGCCGTGACTGAGAAGGGCAGATCCCTGAGAGCGGCCCGTACGCGCTTGGACAGCTCGATGTCGGTGGCCTTGCCCAGATCCAGCTTGATCTCCATGACAACAAGTTCCCGCACATTCGCCGGGAGATGCTTGCGGTAGCTTCCCAGCAATTTTGGCGCGGCGATCAGCAGGATGGGAGCGCCGTCACTTGCACGGGCATCCTTGGCCAGCGCCGTCGCGACGCGCCGGACGAAGACCTCTTCGGAGTGTTCCTTGAGTCCGTGCCTGGACTGGTAGGCGTGGCGGCCACCGCCGACGCCACTCGTCACTCGCCCCGGGCGGCCGGTGCCGAGCGCCCGCTCGCGCTGTCTGCCCTCCGGATTGATCAAGCACTGCAACGGTTTCAGGGAACCGCGCCGGCTGGGAAGTTCGTAGAGCTGGGCCTTGACCTTGTCAGCCACCAATACACGAAATGCCGTCATTGTGCCGCTCCCTTTCCCTGAATGCCCGGTTGCCCCCAGAGTATACGTGGAAGCTCTGGTGCTGTTGGCAAGCAGGAAAGGGTGGCCCTTATTTTGTGCGATCTACCGTTGCGCCGATCACGCCATCGGCGAGACGCGCAGTGATCGTATCGCCTGGTTTCAGCTGCGCGGTGCTGCGCACGACGCTGCCGCCAGCATCGAGTACCAGCGCATAACCGCGCTCCAGTGTTGAGAGCGGGCTGACCGTCTGCAGCCGACCGCTGAGCACAGCGAGCTGGCTGCCAGCACCTGAAACGCTGACGCGAATCGCTGCGGCAAGGCGCTGTCGGGCGCCAGCGACGCGTTCGGCGCTCAGCCTGAGTTGCATCACCGGCGAGACGCGCCGCAGGCGGTGCAGTGTATTGTCGATGCGCAGCGCATCCAGTGTGAGCCGGTTTGCGAGTGCGGCGGTCAGTTGATGACGCAGTTCGTCGAGCCGCTGCGCGTGCTGTCGCAACTGGTAGCCGGGATGGCAACGGGCAAGGCGTGCGGCGAGTTGCTGCTGTCGCGTGAGTGTACTGGCAAGCGTCCGTGTGGCAGCCAGTGCCGTGCGTCGTTCGAGTGCCTGCAGATGCCGCAGCCAGTCGCGGCTGTCGGGCACCACGAGTTCGGCGGCACCAGACGGGGTGGGGGCGCGCACATCGGCCACCAGGTCGGCGATGGTGAAGTCGATCTCGTGGCCCACGCCGCTCACGACCGGGATCGGGCAGTCGGCGATGGCCTGCGCGACGATCTCCTCATTGAAGGCCCACAGGTCTTCGAGCGAACCTCCGCCGCGCGCGAGGATCAGCACCTCACATTCGGCACGCTGGGCTGCAGTCCCGAATGCCTTGACGATATCGAACTTCGCCTGCTCGCCCTGCACCTGCACCGGGTAGATGATCACCGGGATGGCCGGGAAGCGGCGTCTGAGGATATGCACGATGTCGCGCACCGCGGCACCGCTCGGCGAGGTGATCACGCCGATGGCCCTGGGCAGCGCCGGCAGGGGCCGCTTGCGGCTCGGGTCAAAGAGCCCGGCGGCGGCGAGTTTCTGCTTGAGTTCTTCGAGGCGACGGCGCAGCAGCCCTTCGCCGGCCGCTTCGAGGTGATCGACGATCAGCTGGTAGTCGCCGCGTGGCTCATACAGGCTGACCCGGCCGCGGGCCAGCATCTGCATGCCGTTCTCCGGCACAAATGCGCCGCCGCGGCTGGCGCCCCGGAACAGCGCGCAACGGATCTGGGCACGCTCGTCCTTGAGCGAGAAATACAGGTGTCCGGAGGCCGGCCGGGCAAGGTTGGAAATCTCCCCGGATACCCACATGCGCGGCAAATCCTGCTCGAGCAGCTGGCGGGCAAGCCGGTTGAGTTCGGAGACGGTATAAACCTGCTCTTTGGTGCCGGTGGGCATCGTCAGGAGGGCCTTCTGAAGGAGTAATGCTGCGGTTGGCCAGTTTACGCGCCCAGCCTGCCCGCGTACCATCCTCGCTCTCTCAGCCTGCGTACCCGATGCCATGCGGATCATCCACGACGCCCTGACTTTCGACGATGTGCTCCTGCAGCCGGCCTATTCCGAGGTAATCCCGCGGGAAGTCAGCCTCAGCACCCGGATGACGCGCGAAATCACGCTGAATATCCCGCTGGTCTCGGCCGCGATGGATACAGTCACCGAGTTCCGCCTGGCCATCGCGATGGCCCAGGAAGGCGGCATCGGCATCATTCACAAGAACATGAGCCCGCACGACCAGGCCCGGCAAGTGGCTGCCGTCAAGAAATTCGAGAGCGGAATCGTCAACGATCCGATCACTGTGCGCCCCGACCAGACCATCCGCGAGGTGCTGGATATCACCCACGCCCACCGCATCTCGGGCGTACCGGTGGTGGACAAGGGCCGCACGGTCGGCATCGTCACCAACCGCGACCTGCGCTTTGAAACGCGCCTTGATGCGCCGGTCTCCTCCGTGATGACGCCGGAGAGCCGGCTCGTGACGGTGCGCGAGGGTGCAGACAAGAGAGAAGTCCTCGAACTGCTGCACAAGCACCGTATCGAGAAGGTACTGGTGGTCGCCGAGAACTTCCAGTTGCGCGGCATGATCACGGCCAAGGATTTCCAGAAGGCCAAGGACTACCCCTACGCCTGCAAGGATGCGCGCGGCGCATTGCGCGTTGGCGCAGCGGTCGGTACAGCGGCTGATACCGACGAGCGGGTGAGGGCGCTGGTCGAGGCTGGCGTAGACCTGATCATCGTCGATACGGCACACGGTCACTCCAAAGGTGTGCTCGATCGCGTGCGCCGGATCAAACAGACCTACCCGAAGCTGCAGGTGGTCGGCGGCAATGTCGTGACGGCAGATGCCGCCAGGGCGCTGGTCGATGCGGGCGCAGATGGCGTCAAGGTCGGCGTCGGTCCGGGCTCGATTTGCACCACACGCATTATCGCCGGTGTCGGCGTACCGCAGATCACGGCGGTCGCGAATGTGGCGGCAGCGCTGGAGGGTAGCGGCGTGCCGCTGATCGCTGATGGTGGCATCCGCTACTCGGGCGACTTTGCCAAGGCGATCGCAGCGGGTGCGCACTGCACGATGATCGGTGGTCTGTTCGCCGGCACCGAAGAGGCGCCCGGTGAGGTCGAGCTCTATCAGGGCCGCTCCTACAAGTCCTATCGCGGCATGGGCTCGCTCGGTGCGATGGCCCAGCGCCACGGTTCTTCGGATCGCTACTTCCAGGATCCCTCAGCCGAACTTGAAAAGCTGGTGCCCGAAGGCATCGAGGGTCGTGTGCCCTACAAGGGTGCGATCACAAGCATCGTGACGCAGCTGATCGGTGGTCTGCGCGCGGCAATGGGCTACACCGGCTGCACGAACATCGAGGAGCTGCGCAGCAAGGCGCAGTTTGTGCGCATCACAGGAGCCGGCATCCGCGAGAGTCATGTGCACGATGTCACGATGATCAAAGAGCCGCCGAATTACCGGATGGAGAATTGACGGAGTCCTGTCGGTGAAAGCAGCAGCGGTATCCGCCCGCAAGGCCGACCGGGGCGATCTGACGGCCCGGCGTATCCTGATCCTCGACTTCGGTTCCCAGTACACCCAGCTCATCGCGCGTCGCGTGCGTGAGGCGGGCGTGTACAGCGAGATCCTGCCCTGGGACATCGATGCAGACGAGATCCGCAACTACGCCCCGGCGGGCGTGATCCTGTCTGGTGGCCCCGAGTCGGTGGTGCTGGCAAAACCCCCGGCGATTCCCGACCTGGTATTCAAGCTTGGTGTGCCGGTGCTCGGCATCTGCTACGGCATGCAGGCCATGGCGGCGCAGCTCGGCGGCCAGGTTGAGGCGTCGACGCATCGCGAGTTTGGCTATGCGATCGTGCAGCCGACGGCTTCAAACCGCCTGCTCGAAGGCCTGGCTGATGTCGCGCATCCCGATGGCGTGCCGTCGCTCAACGTCTGGATGAGTCACGGTGATCGCGTCGCGCGGCTGCCGGCCGGCTTCAGCGCAATTGCCAGCAGCGCAAATGCGCCACTTGCTGGCATGGCGGATGAAAGCCGTAATTTCTACGGGCTGCAGTTTCACCCGGAAGTGACACACACCGAGCACGGCCAGCAGATCATCGAGCGTTTTGTGCGCGACATCTGTGCCTGCCCGGATACCTGGCGCGCCGGGAACATCATCGCGCGCGAAATCGACAGCGTGCGCGCGCAGGTTGGTCGCGAGCACGTGCTGCTGGGGCTGTCTGGCGGCGTGGATTCTTCTGTCGTCGCAGCGCTGCTGCATCGTGCGCTCGGCGAGCAGTTGTTGTGCGTGTTTGTCGATACAGGTCTGCTGCGCCTCGATGAAGGCGACCAGGTGATGGCGGTATTTGCCGAGCATCTGGGCGTGAAGGTCATCCGTGTCAATGCCGAAGCGCGTTTCCTGGCGGCACTGGCGGGTGTCGCGGATCCGGAGGCCAAACGCAAGATCATCGGCCGGCTCTTCATCGAAGTCTTCGACGAAGAGGCCGCGAAGCACCCGGACATCCGCTGGCTGGCGCAGGGCACCATCTATCCGGATGTCATCGAGTCGGCTGGTTCGAAGACCGGCAAGGCGCATGTCATCAAGTCACACCACAATGTCGGTGGCTTGCCTGCGCATATGAAACTGAAGCTGGTTGAACCCGTTCGCGAACTCTTCAAGGACGAGGTGCGCAAGATCGGGGTCGAACTCGGATTACCGCGCGAGATGGTTTACCGGCATCCGTTTCCCGGGCCGGGTCTGGGTGTGCGCATTCTCGGTGAGGTGCGCCGCGAGTTCGCCGACCTGCTGCGCCTGGCGGATCAGATCTTCATCGATGAACTGCGGCGTGCGGATCTCTACGACAAGGTCAGCCAGGCCTTCGCGGTATTCCTACCGGTACGCTCGGTCGGCGTGATGGGCGACGGCCGCCGCTACGACTGGGTGATCGCGCTGCGCGCCGTCGAGACCATCGATTTCATGACCGCACGCTGGGCGCATCTGCCCTACGATTTTCTCGACCACGTTTCCCGGCGCATCATCAACGAAATCGATGGCATTTCGCGGGTCACCTACGACATCTCCGGCAAGCCACCGGCGACGATCGAGTGGGAATGATCAGGTGCCTGTCGCGCCTGTCGGCACCCAGCGAAATTCAATCTTGAGTCGCTGATAAAGTCACACTTCGTTGCCGGCATGGTGCCCGCGGCCGCCGCGGCTGGATCTGATGGTCTTCAGGCCGGAATCCGCTGGCGGTTGACTGCCGAATATTGTCCATGAGGTCGTCCAGGAACCCATCTTGAATCCGCAAAAATCCAGAACCCTGCTGCCCCTGTTGTTCACTGGCGTGCTGATGGGAGCGCTCGATCTCGCCATCGTCGGCCCGGCCCTGCCGGCCATCCAGGCGGACTTCGGCATGACCAGCCGTCAGCTGGCAGTGCTGTTCAACGCCTACGTGCTGTGCCAGATGATTGGCACGCCGATGCTGGCGAAGTTTGCCGACCGCGTGGGTCCACGCCTGGCCTACCTGGTCAGCATCGGTTTTTTCGCCGGCGGGTCGCTGCTGCTGGTTATCGCGCCTGATCCCTGGGTGCTGTACCTCGGCCGATCACTGCAGGGCTTCGGTGGCGGCGGTATCTTTCCCATCGCTGCGGCGGTCATCGGCAATACGCTGCCGCCCCGGGAGCGCGGCCCGGCCCTCGGCATCCTCGGCACGGTCTTCGGCCTCGCATTCCTGGTGGGACCCATCATGGGCGGGCTGCTGCTGCCCTATGGCTGGCAATGGCTCTTCCTCGTCAATCTGCCGATCGCCGCGGTCCTCATGGCTGGTGCGTACCGCGTGCTGCCGGCCGCTGCTGGCAGCGCCAGAAAGCCGCTCGATATCGGTGGCATTGCCACCTTGTCAGTGGCGCTTGCCGCGCTCGTGCTGTTCGTCAGCAGCCTGGACACCCGCGAACTGCTGCACAGCCTGCTTTCAGGCCGGAGCGCCCTGGCAGCCGGTGTGCTTGTGGTGCTGGTGCCGGTGTTCTGGCGCATCGAGAATCGCGCCGCTGACCCGATCGTCCGTCCCGGCCTGCTGCGCTCGCGGCCTGTTGCAACCGCTTCGCTGATAGGTACGTGCATCGGCGCCGTCCAGTCCGGTGGCGCGTTCTATCCGGCGCTCGCCATCGCGGCCATCGGGGTGACACCGAGCACGGCGTCGTGGATGCTCCTGCCGGGCGTCCTCGGCGCAATCATTGCCTCGGCGGTTGCCGGCCGCCTGATAAACCGCATCAGCACGCGGACGATCGTCACCGTGAGCGTGTTGATGGTCGTCTGCAGCCTGCTCATCTTCGGGCTGGCGCACATCAGCGTCGCGAGCTTTATCCTCGCCAGCGTGCTCGGCAGTACCGGCCTTGGTGGCGTGCAGGGCGCGCCACTGCGCATGGTAATACTCGAAAACAGCCTGCCCGGTGAGCGTGGCACGGCCCAGGGTCTGCTCAGCAACTTCACGTCGATGGGTCGGCTGGTCGGCGCGGCCCTGGTCGGCAGTATTGCTGCATCGGCCGGCAGTGGTGCCGTGGGCTACCAGGCGGCATTCCTCGGTATGACCGTCGTCGCGGGAACCATGGTTGCGCTGGCGCTCACGCTGTCGGCGAGAAGTGTCGGACAAACGGACGAGGCGAAGCCCTTGCCCTCGTGAGTCATGGCGGCGCGACCTCATTTCGTATCATGATGAAAGCTCGCGAAGATTGCGGAGCGGCGCCGGCAGGCTGAATTGAGGAGTTGAGAATGAGCGTTTCGAGAATTCGCTTGATGCCGCATGCGGTCATGCCTGGACTGCTGGTGTCCCTGTTCGCGATGGCAGCTTTTGCAGGCACTGCCAATGACGCCACAAGCGCGCCGGCAGCGGACAAGGTTGCGACCGAGTCGGCGATCTTCGCCGGTGGCTGTTTCTGGTGCATGGAGCCTCCGTTCGACAAGCTGGCGGGCGTCATCTCGACCACTTCCGGCTATATCGGAGGCAAGCTTGTCGATCCTGGTTACGAGCAAGTCTCGGCCGGCAGCACCGGACACGCCGAGGCGGTCAAAGTGGTCTTTGATCCCGCCAAAATCAGCTACACGCAGTTGCTCGACGTGTATTGGCACAACGTCGATCCGTTCGCGATCGACGAGCAGTTCTGCGATCACGGCGACCAGTACCGCACGGCGATCTTCACCAGCGGTCCGGAGCAGCTGCGTCTTGCCGAGCAGAGCAAGCACGCGCTCGAAGCCTCGGCGCGTTTCGACAAGCCTATCGTCACCCGGATCGTCCCCGCCCCGACCTTCTATCCAGCCGAGGGCTATCATCAGGATTACTATCAGAAGAATCCTGTCCGCTACAAATTCTATCGATACAGCTGTGGACGTGATGCCCGCCTGGAGCAGATCTGGGGCAGCTCGGGACACTGATTCGCCGACTTCGACAGCTCGGCGGGCCACCTGTCGGCTCGTCCTGTGTCGGGCATGACACCGCTCCGGATTTAGTCAATGTTGAAATCAGCCAGGGGAACGACGATGACCTACAAACCACCTGTCATATGGACCTGGGATAAGAAAAGTGGCGGAAAATTTTCCAACATTAATCGGCCGGTCGCGGGTGCTACGCACGAAAAGCAGCTAGCCGTGGGCAAACACCCCTTACAGCTCTATTCGTTGGCAACACCAAACGGCGTAAAAATTACCGTAATGCTCGAGGAATTGCTGGCCCTGGGGCATTCTGGCGCTGAGTACGATGCATGGCTTATCGATATCAACGAAGGCGACCAGTTTTCCAGCGGCTTTGTTGAGTTGAATCCAAACTCAAAGATTCCGGTCATGGTGGACCGCAGTACGGCGCCGCCGACACGAATATTCGAGTCCGGCTCCATTCTGCTTTATCTGGCCGAAAAGTTCGGCGCGTTCCTTTCAGCCAACCCCACCACGCGCACCGAGTCACTGAGCTGGTTATTCTGGCAGATGGGCAGCGCTCCATTTCTGGGCGGTGGTTTCGGCCACTTCTATAACTACGCGCCGACAAAAATCGAATATGCGATCGACCGCTTTTCCATGGAAGTAAAGCGCCAGCTCGACGTGCTGGACCGCAGGCTGGCGGACAATGCTTTCCTTGCTGGCAATGATTACAGCATTGCTGACATTGCCGCCTGGCCCTGGTACGGCGCGCTGGCTCTTGGAAGGCTTTATGAAGCCGGTGAGTTCTTGCAAGTACAGACTTATGACAACGTACAGCGCTGGGCGAAGGAGATCGACAGCCGTCCCGCGGTAAAGCGCGGTCGCATGGTCAACCGCGTCTGGGGCGCTCCGGAAGAACAACTACGTGAAAGGCACGATGCCAGCGATTTCGACAAGCTGACGCATGTCTCGTGACAAGCGCGCCGCTCATAAGTTTCGATACATAACCATTCAACGTTCGGTCTGTATTCATCCGGTCGTATAACGCCGGTAGTGCGGTTCCCAGATCATGTCGTCCAGGTGTTGTAGTCGCGCGGCGCTATCCAATGCCGCGATGCCTGGGTCTGCGCCCCCTTCTTCAATGGCGCACTCCATCACGGCCAGGGCGACAGATCGAGATACTGATCGCAGACGTTTAGTCGCTGGAAACAGCAGACCCACCGCCAGCTCCGCATCTGTCACGGATCCTGCCAGCGCAACTACGGCGGCGTTGATCATCCCGTCGGTTATGGCCCTGACCTTGGCTGCCAGCGCACCCAGGCCGAGTCCGGGGAAAACGAAAACGTTGTTGCCTTGGCCGATTTGATAGATTTTCCCGCGAAAGTGAACGGGGTCGAACGGACTGCCGGTGGCGACCAGCGCCTGGCCGTTAGTCCACGCGATCAGGTCGGCCGGCTGAGCCTCGGCGTAATCGGTCGGATTGGAGAACGGCAGAACGACTGGTCGCGGGCAGTGCGCGTGCATCGCTTCGATGATGGTCTGACTGAACGCGTCGGCCTGACCAGAGGTTCCGACCAGCACCGTCGGCTTGAAGGCGAGCACTACCGAGAGCAGGTCGCGGTGCTCCGAATCCAGGCCCAAACCGGTCGCAAACTGCGTATCCCAGGCCAACTCGCGCTTGTATGTCTCGCGCACGCCGGGCCCGCGGACCAGCAAACCGTGGCTATCCAGCACTGCGATGGCATGGCGGGCTGCGTCACTGTCCAATCCTGCGGTCTCGAGCGCTGTTTTGAATTGCCTGGCGATACCGAGGCCGGCGGCGCCGGCACCGTAAATTACAATTCGCTGCTCGATGACCTTGGAGCCGGTGATTCGCAGCGCTGACATCATGCCAGCCGCGGCTACCGCACCAGTGCCCTGGATGTCATCGTTAAACGAAGGCACGACATTTCGATAGCGGTCCAAAATCATCAGCGCATTGTCCTTGCGGAAGTCTTCCCATTGCACAATGGCGGCTGGAAAAACCTGGCGGACTGCGCTGACGAACTCTTCGACCAAAGTCTCGTAATCGTCGCCACGCAAGCGGGAATGGGGCCAACCCAAATATAGCGGATCCTCCAGCAAATCCGGATTGTTGGTTCCGACATCCAGGCTCACTGGCAGGGCCATGACCGGGTGTATCCCCGCGCAGGCGCAATACAGGGCGAGCTTGCCAATCGAGATGGCGATTCCGCCCGCGCCCTGATCGCCAATGCCCAGAATCGATTCGTTATCCGTCACTACGAGCAGACGCACATCGAGGCCCCGCGAAGCGTTTTTCAGCACTTCCACCATACGGCCACGGTCGGCAGGCGTCACCCAAACACCGCGGGCGCGACGGAAGTGACGGCTGAACTGCCGTACCGCGATGCCTACCGTCGGGGTGTAGACGACCGGCATGAATTCCTCAAGATGATCGATAAGTACGCGGTAGAACAGGTGCTCATTGCGGTCCTGCAAACCTGCCAGGCCGATATAACGTTCCATTGGATCCGTCTTGCGCGTTATTGATCCGTAGCTCCGTTGCGCCTGGACAGTAATGTCATTCTGTTGATAGGGCAGCAGTCCATCCAGGCCCAATGCAGTGCGTTCATCGGCAGGAAACGCCGTACTCTTGTTCAACAGGGGATGGCGAATCACGTCATCGCCGCGGACCGGAACCGACAATACCTCTGCGCGTGGATTGCTTGCATACCAGTTGAGTAAATCGGTCAATGCCTGGCTCATCGCTAAAGATCCTTGGATATCAGTTGCATTTTGTCCTCGCCGTCTGTTACTTCACCAGCCCCGCAAGAAAGGACTGAAACTCAGGGGACTCGTCCAGTAGTCGTCCGGCCAGCGCGCGCAGATCATCGACCTGCCGGGCCTGCAGACTGATGGTAGTCGGCATGGCGTTAAACCGGTCCCGTTCCGCCGGATTGGCAATCTGATTGAAAGTGAGCACGGCGAAGTCAACTTTCACCTGAGGAGACCCGGCCGGCCGCATGGCATTGACGTGTTGCTCCCACATCAGGAATCCCTGCTTCGCGAGCGCTACGGTTTCCGTGTTGAGTAGTCCAAGGGACGCATCGAAGGCGGCGCTGGTGGTGGCGATCAAGCCCGGATCGTTGCCCTTTCGTGACCAGTCGTAGACTTCGTAAACCTGCGCATTGGCCACCACGACCAACACGTGCCGGACACGCTGCAGTTGTTCAGGCGTGAACGCCCCGGCCATGTCCGGCACATTCCCGTTCTGCGTCACCGGGCTCATCATTGATCCGCGGACGCCAAGGTTGTCGGTGACGCCGCCGTCGACCAGTCGCAGGATCGGCATCCGCTTGGGGTCGGCGTAGCGTTCAAGTGCGCGGGCGACACTGTAGCGACGATCGAGGACGTGATCGTTCGCCAGTGCATCCACAACCCAGTCCTTGTGTCTCTGGGGACAGTCCGCATAGTTTCGCAAGGCCATCGGGGCGAATGCGGCAGGGACGGCCGACGAGGCCATGACGGCACTGGCCACCGGATAGTCGGACAGATTGGAACACAGGAAGTCGAACTGCGGCTGGATGAAGGAAAATGTTGTCGCGTTGTTCAAGTCGCTGGCATTCAGGATGATAAAGGGGAGTCCGTTTCGTGACAGGTCGCTGAACGTGCTGTACCGGAAAAGTGTGCGATGCAGATGGGCCGCGACCAGGTCGCTCCGATTGTAGTCTCCTGCCGCGAGGGACAGCGCGTAATGCGGGCGCAGGAAGAGGGCAGCCAATTCTGATTGCCAGTCGCGATAGAGAAACTGCGGTACAAAGTCATCGAAGATTCGTTCACCGAATAGCCCGTAGTAGGCGGCCGTGTAGCTGCCACCGGACACCGAGCTGATGACATTCACCTGATCAAGCAGGCGCTGTGGCTGACCGGCCACATTAACGATCGAATCGCGCAGCTTCTCCAGCACGCCGTAGCTGAAGGCGGCAGCGCGCGTACCGCCGCCAGAAAAGGCGAGGACCACAAAGACGTCGTCCTCTGGTTGAGGCATGTGATGCCTGAAATCATAAGCATCGGCAACAGGGGCCGCTGTGAGCGGGACGTTCCAGGTGCGAGTTGCGCAGCTGGTCAGGAAGGCGAGCACGAGCCACAACGTCAGCAACCGAATGGCCAGGTATACCGGCTGGAACTCAGCTTGCATCGTCATTCTTCCAGGTAGCGTGCCGCCCAACTCGCGATAACCTGACCAGCGTAGCGTGAATCGGCTGGTTTGCTGAGTAGATGATTTGCCCGGTCCAGGCTGATAAAGCTTTTCGGATGCAGCGCATGCTGAAAGATGCGTTGGGCATTGTCGATGCCAACCACGTCGTCCAGCGGCGAGTGCAAGACAAGGAGCGCACGCCGGAGACTGTGCAGATCATCAGTCAGATTCCTGTCGCGCACGTCCTCGACGAATCTCCGTCCGATACGAAAGGGCCGGCCTCCGAGACTTATCATCGCGCTGCCATTCTCGACGATGGTAGCAATCTCCCTGTCAAAGTGGTGCAACACATGACCGGGATCTGCCGGCGCGCCAATCGTGGCGACCAGCCGGCATGAGGCGATTCGCGACGCCACTGCAATTGCTGCGGAGCCGCCCAGCGAATGACCGATCAGTATCTGGGGCGACTGATAGTTGGCGGCGAGGAATCCTGCGGCGTCTTCCAGGTCGTCAAGATTGCTGGAGAAGTCCGATTCTGCAAAGTCCCCCTCGCTCTCGCCGAGCCCGGTAAAGTCAAAACGCAGTACAGCAATGTTCTTGTCAGCAAGCGCCGTAGCGATATGCGTGGCAGCCTTGATGTTTCGCGTGCAGGTAAAGCAGTGGGCAAACAGGGCGAAAGCCCGGGGCGCGCTGCTCGCCGGCCACTCAATGTCGCCAGTGAGCACCAGCCCCTGCCGGTTCGGGAACTGAATCCGGCTCATTCAAGACCTCCTTTATTCCGCGCCTTTGATCGTTAGTCTCGGAACAGGGCAAATCCTTACTTTCAACAGCATGGTAGATTGAAGTGCTTCGACTGTCGGCCCAGTGTCGCGTCACGTTGTAAGGATCGGTCTCCGATCGTGACTAACTGTTATGCCGATGGGCGGCAGGAGGCGGTTTGACGATGCGGATCTGGTTCAAGCGGTTGTTGCTGATGATGGTGCTGATGCCGGCCATGGCGCCGGTGCTCGCCGCCGCGCCCGACTGGACACCCTACGCCCGGGTTCTCGACCATCACGTTCACGTCGACGCTGGTAGCACCTGGGTTGACTACGCTGCACTACGCAGCGACCCGGATTTCCTGCGATCGGTGCTCCTGATCGGGGATGCGAGGTTGCCCGACGGGGCATCGAGGGACGAGCGCCTGGCGTACTACATCAACGCGTACAACATCCTCGCCATGAAGCTCGTGGCCGACAACTGGCCGGTCAAGAGCATTCGTGATGTCGGTGGCTTTCTCCGGCCCGTGTGGAAGATGCCAGCCGGACGCGTTGGTGGCCGCATGGTCAGCCTGGACGACATCGAGCACTCGGAGATTCGGCCTCTCGGTGAGCCGAGGATTCATTTTGCGATTGTGTGCGCCTCCAGGAGTTGTCCGGATCTGAGGCGCGAGCCTTATTCCGCGCTCAAGCTCAGCGCGCAGCTCGATGACCAGGCCAGGCACTTCCTGGCGGATCCGGGCAAGGGCGTTTCGCTGCGGTTGAAATCGGTGCGGGCCTCGCGCATCTTCGATTGGTTCGAGGAGGATTTTGCAAGTGCCGGCGGACCGCTGGCTTTCATCCGGCGGTATCGACCGGATCTCCCGCCCGGGCTGAACTTTGAGCCCGATCTCATCTATGACTGGTCGGTAAATGGCCCGCCTGCCACCCGGGGCGGCGGCTAGCCCGTTGATTACCGCATGAACTCCATCAAAGATCCCACACCGGGCAGTACAGGGCAGCCGGCCAGCGTCCGGAAGCGCCTGCTATTCCTTGCGATACTCGCACTGGCCGTCGCTGCCTTTCTGGTAGCCGGTGGTGCTGAATGGCTGAGCCCGGCGAAGCTGCAGGCTCGGCGTTTCGAGTTGCTGGCCTATGCCGAGACCCATTTCTGGAGCCTGTTCTTTGTCTGGGGCGCTGTGTACGTGGCGGCGGCTGCCTTCAGCATGCCGGGAGCCACGGTGCTCTCGCTGTTGACCGGATTCCTGTTCGGTCGCGGTCCGGGGACGCTGCTCATCGTCGTGGCTGCGACGATTGGCGCTACTTTGCTTCTGGTGTCGGCTCGCTACCTGTTCGCCGATGCGGCGCGAAGCCGCCTCGAAAAAAATCCCCGGGCAGCGCGCCTGCTGGCAGGATTCGATCAGGGCGCCTTCAACTACCTGCTCTTTCTTCGACTTGTCCCTGTCTTTCCATTCTGGCTGGTCAACCTGGCATCCGCTGTCACGCGGATCCCGGTGCGCACTTATATCCTCGGCACTGCAATCGGGATTCTTCCCGGCAGCTTCGTCTTCGCCAATCTCGGGAGCTCGCTTGGGGCTGTCGATTCCTTCAAGGGCCTCGTGTCCGGCGACGTGCTCATTGCCCTGGGTTTGCTGGGCGTGCTGTCGTTGATCCCGATTCTTTTGAAGCGACGGAAAAGCGACGGTAACGATTGAAACGCCAGACGTTATCGATTTTTCGAAGGTCTGATCTGACGCGGCCCCATTAGAAGTGGCACCTGGGAAAATGTAATGGAAAATCTGATTCAGCTGCAGCCTCGGGGCGGGCACAACGACGAACTTGAGCAAAACGTCCACCCGCGTGACTGGGTCAATCCTGAGCCCGCGGCTCGGTACAACCTGGTCGTCATCGGCGCGGGTACGGCCGGCCTGGTGTGCGCCGCCGGTGCCGCCGGGCTGGGTGCCCGGGTGGCGTTGATCGAGCGGGAACTGATGGGCGGTGACTGCCTGAATGTGGGCTGTGTGCCGTCCAAGGCCTTGCTGAGTTCGGCGCACCGGGCTGCGGCTGTGCGCGATGCCGCCCGGCTGGGTGTCGATGTGCATGAGGGGTATCAGGTGGATTTCCCCGGGGTCATGGAGCGCATGCGTGGCCTGCGGGCCGGAATCAGCCAGCACGATTCCGTCCATCGTTTTGCGGGTCTCGGCGTCGACGTCTTCCTCGGTCAGGGCGCGTTCACCGGCCCGGACACGGTGGCCGTGGGCCAGCAGGTCCTGAAGTTCAGCAAGGCGGTGATTGCGACTGGCGCACGCGCTGCGGCACCGCCGATTCCCGGCCTGGATCAGGTGGACTATCTCACCAATGAGAGCGTGTTCTCGCTGACCGAGCTGCCGAGACGCCTCGGCGTCATCGGGGCGGGTGCGATTGGCTGCGAGATGGCCCAGGCGTTTGCCCGATTCGGCTCGGAAGTGTTTCTCATCGAGGCGATGCATGGGGTGCTGCCGAACGAAGATCCGGTGGCGTCGGAGCTCGTCAAGGCAGCGCTGACCCGGGATGGCGTCAGGGTTATGTGCTGCGGGAAGGAGGTTCGCGTCAGCAAACAGGATGACGGGATTCATGTGGGACTGGGCTCCCACGACCATTCCTACGATGTCGTGGTCGACCGGCTACTGGTGGCCACCGGGCGATCACCGAACATCGAAGGGCTGGGTCTGGACGAGGCGGGCGTCAAATGGCACAGGAAGGGCGTGACTGTGAATGACCGGCTGCAGACGTCGAATCCTCGTGTGTTCGCCGCCGGCGATATTTGTTCACCGTATCAGTTCACCCATGCCGCGGATTTCATGGCCCGGATTGTCATCCAGAACGCCCTGTTCGCAGGGCGCGCCAAGGCCAGTGCGCTGGTCATCCCCTGGTGCACCTACACCTCACCGGAGCTTGCCCACGTCGGCATGAGCGCCAGGCAGGCGATGGAACAGGGTGTCGACATCGACACCTATACCCAGCAGCTCGATGGTGTGGATCGGGCGATCCTCGAAGGTGAGACCGAGGGATTCGTGCAGGTCCATGCCCGGAAGGGCACCGACGAGATCGTCGGCGCAACCATCGTCGCCGCTCGCGCGGGTGACATGATTTCTCATTTGTCGCTGGCCATGACCCACGGGCTGGGACTCAAGAAGATTGGCTCCACCATTCACCCGTATCCGACCCAGACCGAGGCCATCCGCAAGATCGGGGATCAATACAGTCGCACCCGCCTGACACCGTTCGTCAAGGCGCTGTTCCTCAAGTGGCTGAAGTGGACGCGCTAGCCACAACAATACTTCGGTTGCCATGTGTAAGGAGACGTCCCGTATGTTGCTGCGAATTGGTATACCGATTGCCGTGGCCCTTACCGTACTTGCCCTGCCGGCCCAGTTGGCTCTGGCCCAGACCCAGGCAGCCCTCACGACCGACGAGCTTGAAAGTATCCTCGTGATCGGCGCGCGAGTCGGTTCGCGCACGGCGCTCGATACGCCGGTGCCAGTGGACGTATTGGGTGGCAATGAGCTCAGGGCCAGCGGCGTCGTGGCTGGCGAGTTGGGCCAGGCCCTGTCGGTCCTGGCACCGTCCTTCAACTTTCCCCGCCAGTCGAATTCCGGCAGCTCCGACCTGGTGCGTGCGGGCCAGCTGCGTGGCATGAGTCCGGACCAGATGCTGGTGCTGGTGAACGGGCGCCGCCGCCACACGTCCGCGATCGTCAACACGGAAACCAAGATCGGCCGGGGCACTGCCGCGGTTGATTTCAACAACATTCCGCTGAATGCCATCCAGCGTATCGAGATCTTGCGGGACGGAGCAGGCGCCCTCTACGGCTCTGACGCCATTGCGGGGGTGGTCAATCTGGTGCTGGATGACACGCCCGGTTTCGAGAGCAACGTGTCTTATGGCAGCCAGTGGACGGACCTGGATCCGGTCAACGACGACCTCACCGATGGCGAGACGTTCACGCTCGATGCCAAGTACGGCTGGCAGCTTGTTGGGGACGGATTCGTCAAGGCTGGCGTTGCCTACCGCACGCGCAATGGTACGAACCGGGCCGGCTTCGACCAGGTGCCGTTCTTCGAAGAACAGAGCGCTGACAATCTGGCACTGGCAGGTCAGCGCAACTACGCCGAGGGCGATCCCAATGTCGACGAGCTGAATCTGTGGTTCAACGCCGTGATACCGCTGACTGGCGTTGAGCTGTATACCTTTGGCACCTATGGTGACCGCGACAGTGACGGCGGCGCTGCCTTCTTTCGCTATCCTGACAGCATCAGCACCGTGAAGTCGGTCTATCCCCAGGGCTTCCGCCCGAAGACCTACGCTAAAGATGAGGATTACGCCGCCACGGCAGGCCTGCGCGCTGAAGTCACCGGCTGGGATGTTGATGCTGCGGTCAGCTACGGTCGCAACGAGTTTGTGTTCGGTGTCGACGCGTCCATCAATGCGTCGCTGGGCCCCAACAGCCCGACATCCTTCGAGTCCGGGACCTACACCAGCGAGCAGGCTATCCTGGGACTCAACGCCAGCCGCGATTTCGCGATGGGCTGGCTTAAGGCGCCGTTGCAGATTTTTTTTTTTTTTTAGTATATGGAATAAATAAAACCAAGACGACCCTCAAAAC
>CAYJPG010000053.1:0-4123 GCA_964371995.1 uncultured Chromatiaceae bacterium
ATGGTCTGGCCAGCGGCCGGACCCGCCGCACTGACAGTGGGAACTGGCCCCTTGGCCGGGTTGGTGGTGATCGTCACGGTTACCGGATCAGTAAAGTTGACGTCGTTCGAACCGACGGTAATCGGCGTAGCCGTCGCTTCCAGCACATCGACCGGGCCGTCATCTACGGCATCAGCTGCAGGGACAACAGCGATATCAAAAGTAAAAATGTAGCCCGCATCGTAGCCGGTCGCCGTATCGCCGGCACCGACCACAAGATCCTCGCCGTTGTTGAATTCATAACGCTGGAAGCCAACTGCAGCACCGGCAACTGGCGTGGCCGCCCTGAAGTTGCTGTAGCTGTTGACCAGTGTCTGGGCAGCGCCCAGGGAAACATCGTCACCGCCGAGGGTTACTGTGGCGGAGATGGCATCCGGGGTGCTCTGGTTATAGGTGCTCTCGTTGATGAAGTTGCTGCCAAAGTTGTAGTTACCGCAGATGTGTGCACCGACGATGCCACCGAAGGCACCTTCGGTACAGGTCCAGGTCGCGCCGGTAGGAGTGCCGGTACGCATAGAGACACCGGTCATGGTGTGCGTCATCAGCGGGGTCGCACCGACTTTGGCAACCCGCGCATAGGTACCGCTGGCGATCGCCAGGGTGTTGGCGGCGACATCGAAGGTCCAGGTTGCCGTGTTGGCGCCGGTGGTTGTCCAGGGCGAGGCCGACGAGGCACTCTTGCTGTAGCTGCCGACGCTCACCATGGTGGCGGCAACCGGCGCAGCGTTTGCCACGCTCATACCAGTTGCACCCGCAAGTGCCGCTAAAGTCAGTAACTTCTTCATTCGTATTTCCCCAGATTCTGGTTGCTATCGACTCAGGCTGCCCAGCCTGGCCCCGTTGATCGGCTGCATTAATATACCTGTATTCGCGACAGGTCTATTTTTTTTAATTCTGTCTGATCGCGCGGCAGTTTGCATCCTTTCCGTCCCGATGGCCGCAATGTGGTGTCGGCACAGATGTGTGCGATGCGATACTGCGCCGAAGCCCACTGGAGCGGGAACCAGAGCGATGCACCACCTCCGCGTTATTGGCGTCATGGCCCTGTACATGATCGTCGCTGGCTGCCTGTTCGACGACAACAGCAACAATCTGGTCCCTGAATCCGGCCTGTACACCCTAAGTTCGGGTGGCCTGGAGCGCAGTTATTACCTGGACCTGCCCGGCGACTATGACCCGGCGGCCGAGCCGAGGCCTTTGATCATCGCCTATCACGGTACCGGTGGCAGCCACCAGGCCTGGCTAGACAGTTACCGGCTGCACGAGGTCGTGGGGGATGCGGCAATCCTCGTGTATCCGGATGCCCTGCCCAACGCGGCGAATATCAATCAATGGGATTTCAGGAATGACTTCCAGATGTTCGAGGACCTGCTCGATCGCCTGCCGCCGCGGGTGATTTTCGATGCCAGCCGGGTATTCGTCACCGGCCACAGCAGCGGTGGCAACTTCGCTCACGAGCTCGGTTGCCGCTACGGGAACCGTATTCGCGCCATTGCGCCGGTCGCCGGATCATTGACAGCGACCAGCTGTGTCGGCGCGGTCGCGGTGCTGCAGATCCAGGGTCAGTATGATCCGCTGGTGCCGATTGGCGTGGCCCAGCTCGGGCACCGGTTCTGGGCGCTGTATAACGGTTTTGATCTCGGCACCAGCAATCCCGGTGTCGTGCCCGGATGCGTTGATCATGCGCCGGGTCCTTCGGACTATCCGGTGCAGTGGTGTCTGCATCAGGAAGGCCAGGGCGCTGGCAACGCGGCGCATGGCTGGCCGAGCTTTGCCAACGTCGCAATCTGGGCGTTCTTCCGCGGGCTGTCAGACCGGGCGCCGCAGGATGAGCCGCCGCCCGGCGGCGGCAACCAGCGTGCGCTGGGCAGTGCGGATACAACGCTGAGCTTCACGCTGCGCTATCCCTCGGGCATTCCCGCACCAGTGCAAGGGGTTGCGGTGCTGTACCCCGCCGGTACCCGGCAGCCCATTGGCGAAGCGCCGCTCGCGTTTCTGAATCTGAACTTTGCGCCGGGTGCTGTCGCGGGGGATGAACGCGACTACCAGATTCCCGTGCAGTACCTTGGTTTCGATGGCTTTCCGGGCAGCTATACGCTGGATATCACCATCTATGTGGAAGGTGGCAGCTTCCCGATCCCGGCCTCTGGTGTCGACCAGACGGTGCTGGTCGACGTGGACCTGGTGGATGCGGCGACGCCAATCATGGTGCCGGGTGTGCTCACACTGGAACCGGTGCAGACCACGTTCTAGCGCCGGTCTGCACCGTTACAGGACTGTCCTCAGCGTATCGTCTTGGAGCCGACGTTCGATAGCGCGCTGTCTCTGCCCGCGCTGTCGCAGGCCACCACGGCAAAGTACCAGGTTCCGGTTTCCAGTCCTTCGACCATATAGCTGCTGAGGCCGTTGTTCAGGTTGATGGTCCGGGTGAGCGAATCGGCGCGGGTGCCGTAATAGAGGCGATAACCGGCAAGGTCGCTGAGTGACGAGCCGTCGGTGCGCTGCGTCGGCGGTAGCCAGGCGACGAGGGCCGTCCCGGTGGTGTTCGGCTGTACGACCAGCGTGAAGGCCGACAGGGACGCGTAACCGGTGCCATCGCTGACCGTGATCACGATGCCTTCCGTCGCGCCCACATCATCCGGTCCCGGTGTGCCGCTGAGCCGGCCGGTGATCCGGTCAAGGCTGGCCCAGGCGGGTGCCCCCATTACGCTGAAACTCAGCGGGTCGCCATCAAGGTCGGATGCGGTAGGCGTAAAGCTCCATCCCGCGCCCGACTGCACGCTGGTGGCCGGTGTGCCCGAGATCGTGGGCGGGTGGTTGACCGGTGGTGGCGGCGCTGGTGCCGGAACAGGAGCCGGAGCCGGAGCCGGAGCCGGAACAGGCGTTGGCACAGGTGTTGGCGCCGGAACAGGCTCTGGCGTCGGCTCTGGCGTCGGCGTCGTTACCGGAGCGGTAGCGCTGTAGGCGACCGTCAGTTGCGCCCGGCGCGAATTGCCCTGCGCGTCGTAGGCGCGCACATTGATCTTGTTGTCGCCAGTCAGCAGCTTGATGTTGCCGGTCGACCAGTTGTTGGTGCCAGTGGCCGTACCAGAGCCACCCCGCCTGTTTTCCCAGACGACTTTCGTGACGCCCACGTTATCGCTGGCGACGCCAGCCAGCCTCAGCAGTTCAGCATTGGTGCTGAAAGTGCTGCCGCTGGTCGGTGCCGTGATGCTGATGTCGGGCCGGGCACGATCGCCGGCTATCGCCTGAGAGGCGAAGCCCGCAATCAGCACGGCAAGTAGCAAGTTAACGGGGAATCGCGGCCACGCCGAGACACCCACTGGTAACCCCGCTGTCATAGGAATTCCCCTTAGACCGGAAGCTTTGCGCCCCCATCTTTCGATGGGTTTGCCCTGAGCAGTGGATCGCGATCCTCGGCTTCCCGATTGTCGCCGTCAACGCGAATTGCAGGATCTGTGGGTGGAATCCGGGATATTGTTCAGCGTTGCCGTTTATGTATGATCGCGGCCGGTTTATTGATCGACCGTCGCCACGTCGTACGGCAAGTACCGGGCGGACCTGGTGAGCCAGCAAGTGCAGGGCTGGACGCGGGCGGGCCTGTATAGTGCCGCTGATAACAGTACTTCGCGATCCGAGCGGCAGCGTTTATAGTTATCCCCTGCGATCAATCACATCACCCTGAGGAGTACTTCGAGATGGCGAAAACCGCCCGTGCACCGACCAAGTCAGAAATCCTGAACCACATTGCGAAGGACACGGATTTGTCCCGCAAACAGATCAGCGGCGTGCTGGACTCCCTGAACGGGGTCATCAAGAAGAGCCTGCGCAGCACCAGCCAGTTCACGCTGCCGGGTCTGGTCAAGCTCAAGGTCGTCAAGAAGCCGGCCACCAAGGCGCGCGAAGGTGTCAATCCCTTCACCGGCGCGAAGATGACTTTCAAGGCCAAGCCCGCCTCCAAGAAGGTCCGCGTGCTGGCGCTGAAGAACCTCAAAGAGATGGTTAACTGAGTTGAGCTGATCCGGCAGGCAGGCGGGTGCGTTGTTACCCGCCGGTCGGCAGGAGCGGGGAACCGGGGTCAGAC
>CAYJPG010000053.1:4133-18125 GCA_964371995.1 uncultured Chromatiaceae bacterium
GGGGTTCCGGGGGGCCTCACGGGGTTTGGCGCGGTTAACCCCGTGTCGCACCCCGGTTTCGTTTCTGCTTCCCGGAGCCTAGCGTCTGGTCGGCGACCTGCCGGACGCGGGCGTCGATTTCAGCCTCCGTCAGATTCTCCCAGTTCTCTGCAGCGCGGTCTACCCGGCGGATCACCTCACGCACCGGTGGCTGAAATCCGAGTCCGGTGAAGGTCGAGAACGACAGTACATTGCCGACTTTCTGGTCGGGCGTGAAGCGCTGATGAAGTTCGCGCTTGAGCGAGAAATACGCGCTGAACTGGGCCGGGCTGTGCTGTTTGCTGATGAGTGCCACGCGCTCGCTGTGTTCGACAAGCGCACCAGCCGGTATCACGGTGTCGGCGCGCAGCTGCAGCCAGTCCGCAAGCACCCGGATCGACGCGTTCGGATTGAGGGCCGAAGTCCGTACCGGTGACGCATCGGCCGCGGCCAGTGCCAGCGCGACGAACTCGGTGCAGTACATCCGGCTGGCATCATCGAGATCAAAGTACGCATCAAAGGGGATGTGCTGCGCATAGCTCTGCCGGGCGAATTCGACGATCTTTGCCGGATCGGCACCGGCCGGCGGGTCGTAGACTGCAATCCATGTCTGGTTGGCGACGAACCATTCCAGCGTCATGCGCCGCATGCCGCCGCCGACCGCAGCCGTTGGGGGCCCGGACCAGGTCGGACGTATCTGCCCGTTTGATTCATAGAGCCAGGGCACGCCATCTTCAATCGAGATGATGCCGGCGTGGATCCATGGCGAAGCGTCGGCAATCAGCAATGACATCAACAGGCCGAGCGGTGAACCCTGCTCACTGACGACGAGCTGGCCGTTGCGCAGCGGGATGCCGTGGAAATCGACGCTGTCTGGCGCTGCGGTGACTGGCCGGGAGGCGGGTGGGGTTTCGACCTGCCAGGTGGCGTAGCCCTCTGAACCCAGGCTGCTGCAGGCTGGCAGCAAGGCAGCCAGGACCAGCGCTGCCGCCACGGTGGCGAGCCTATGGTGCGGCTGCTGCATGTTGAGGCGCTTCGGCTGTGGCCGGCGGCTTGCGATAGTGATTGCTGGCGGGCGGAGTGGCAGGCTGCATCTCCGTCGCGACCGCCGGCGGCAGGTGTATGCAGGCCGTGAGGCTGGCGCCGAGTGCGCTGGCCGTGAGCAAGGCGATGTTCAGGCGCAGCGTTGCTGCATTGCGTGCGATGCGGCGCATCGGGTCGGTTACTCCTGTGCCGGGCAAGAAATTGCTGTGCAATCTTAGCCTCTGCACGGGCCCGGAAAAAAATCGCCCCGCACGAGGCGGGGCGATTTCAGTCAGGCAGGTTCCGGTATTACTTGGAGATGTCGGAACCGAAGCTGTAGCGCAGGTCGATCAGCAGGGAGTCGCCACCGGCGTAGGAAGAAGCATCGGTGCTGCCGCCAGCGTTAACCGTGAGCGTGAGGCCGGTCGAGAAATTCGGCACCCAGTGATAACGGCCACCGACCACCAGCGTGGTGTCGGTATAGTCATAATCGGTGCTGGAATTGTCCGGATCCCAGTTGCCCTTGGTCCAGTTGACCATGCCTTCGAGTTCGACATTCTCGGAGATCATTGAGCGCAGACCAAAGCCCAGGCCGTAACCGTCGGCCGTGGCGCCTTCACCACCGTCTTCATCAAAGTTGATGTCAAAGTAGTTGATGTTGGCGATGACCTGGGTGTTGCCGTTGCTGTTGATGGCCTGGTGGAAGCCCAGCGTGGCACGGTATCCATCCCAATCAGTGTCACTGCCGAAACCGCTGTTGTCGTAGGTGCCGTCTTCATAGCTCAGCTGGAAGTGAAAGTTGTCGAGGAAGCCGATGCTGCCATCGACCTTGAAGCCATCGCTCTCACCATAGTTTTCTTCGCCATCGCCCTGGATGTAGCCGATCTGGCCGTAGTTCCACTGCGGCTCAGCGGCAGCGGCGGTGCCGGCAGCCAGCAGGCTGGCGGCGCTCAGTACTGCAATTCCAATCCGTTTCATTGTGTAATCTCCTTGAGATAATTGTCGCGACAAAGCGCAGCTGCCTAAGGGCTTCCCCCCGTGACCAGAATCGTCGTCAAGACTGGTCGTGGCTTCCACGCCACGCGATTAGACTTTCTTTACACAATGAAAGTCAATCCCTATAGGCTTCGGGGACTTGGAAAAAAGGAAAGTGTGGCGTCAGGGCAACGCCTGGTCGCGGCTCTTTAATTCCTCGAGTTCCAGCCAGCGGGCCGTTGCAGCCTCGAGTTCGGCCTGTTTTGCCTTGAGTCCGTCAAGCACCGGCACGGTTTCGTGCCAGGGCTTGTCGTAGAAGTTCTTTGCCGTGGTTTTGCGCTCCAGCTGCTTTATTTCCGCCTCCAGTGACCCGATCCTGCCCGTCAGCGCATCGAGTTCGCGCTGGTCCTTGTAGCTGAGCTTGCGGCCCTGCCGGCGCGCCGGTTTTGCGCCCTGCGTGTCGCGTTCGGCGACGAGGGTGGCGCCCCGCTGCTGGTTCGGATTGTCGGACTCGGCCAGCGTGCGGCCCTGGCGCAGCCAGTCGGAGTAGCCGCCCACATAGCGTTCGATATGCCCGCCGGTCTCGAAGGCAAACACGCTGGTCACCACCGAGTCGAGGAACATGCGGTCGTGGCTGACCACGATCAGCGTGCCCTTGTACTCGTCGAGCCGGTCCTCAAGCACTTCCAGCGTTTCCACATCCAGATCGTTGGTCGGTTCGTCGAGGACCAGGAAGTTGGTCGGCCGGGTGAACAGCCGGGCCAGGATGACCCGGTTGCGTTCGCCGCCCGACAGCGCCTTCACCGGCGTCATCGCGCGTTTGGCAGTGAACAGGAAGCCCTTGAGATAGCCGATCACGTGGCGCTCGTGGCCGTTGATGCGCACATAGTCGGCACCGTTGCCGACGATATAGGCGACGCTTTTCTCGGGATCCAGGGTTTCGCGCAACTGGCCGAAATAGCCGATCTCCAGCGCCGTGCCCTGCGTGACCGTGCCCTGCTGTGGCTGGATTTCGCCGAGCAGGATGCGCAGCAGAGTGCTCTTGCCCACACCGTTGTTGCCGATCAGGCCGATGCGGTCGCCACGGCGGATCTTGCAGGAGAAGTCATTGAGCAGCGGCTCATCGCGGTAGCCGTGCGTGACATGCCGCGCGGTGATCACATTGCGGCCCGACTGTTCGGCAGTCTCGATAGACATCTGCGCGCGCTGCTGCGGCGTCAGGCGCTGTGCATATTCCGTGCGCAGCTGTTCGAGGCGCCGCACGCGATTCTGGTTGCGATGCCGCCGCGCCTTGACGCCCTGGCGGACCCAGATTTCCTCTTCGTCGAGCTTCTTGTCGAACAGCCGGTTGGCGGTGGACTCGTCCTCGAGCAGCTTTTCCTTGCGCTCGAGATAGTCGTGATAGCCGCCCGGGAAGCTCAGCAGCCTGCCACGGTCGAGTTCGCAGATACGGGTGGCCAGCTTGTCGAGGAAGGCGCGATCGTGGGTGATGAACAGCACGGCACCGGGCCAGGTGCGGATGCGGTTCTCCAGCCACTGGATGGTGACGATGTCGAGGTGGTTGGTCGGTTCGTCGAGCAGCAGCAGATCGGGCTTGCTGATCAGTGCCTTCGCGAGTCCCACGCGACGACGCCAGCCGCCAGACAGCTCCCCGATCGGCTGTTCAGCCGGCAACGCCATCTCGGTGATCATCAGGTCGACACGCTGGTCGATGCGCCAGCCGTCGAGTTCGTCGATGCGGTGCTGCAGCTTGTCGAGTTGCGCGAGGCCTTGTTTGTCCAGTTTCTGGTGGGAGAGTTGCTCGTACTCGTCGACCAGCGCCCGGACAGCGGCGAGACCGTCGGCCACGACTTCGCGTACGGTGGATTCGAGGGCTTCGGGCAGCTGCTGCTCGAGCGTGCTGATCACCAGGCCGTTGCGATACTGGATGGCACCGCTGTCAGGCTGCGCTTCGCCGGTGATCAGGCGAAACAGGGTGGTCTTGCCGGTGCCATTGCGGCCGATCAGGCAGACACGCTCGCCCGCTTCGATTTCGAAGTTGACGCTGGTCAGCAGCTTCTGCTCGCCGTAGGCGAGTGACAGTTCATCGAGGCGTACGAGTGACATGGGGCGCGGATTATACGCATTCCCAGGCCAGCGGCTCCTCGTCCATCAGCGCAATCTGCTCGCGCAGCGCGAGTACGTGCTCGTCCCAGTAACGCTGCCCGTTGAACCACGGGAAGGCGATCGCAAAGGCCGGGTCGTCCCAGCGCCGGGCCAGCCAGGCGGCGTAATGCATGATGCGCAGGGTGCGCAGCGCCTCAATGAGATTCAGTTCGGCGGCATCGAAGTCACGAAATTCCGTGTAGCCGGCGAGCAGTTCGGCGAGCTGCGGCGTCTGCTCGTTGCGATCGCCGGACAGGAACATCCACAGGTCCTGGACCGCAGGGCCTGTGCGGGTGTCGTCGAAGTCGACGATGTGTGCCACGCCATCCAGCACCAGCACGTTGCCGGGATGAAAATCGCCATGCAGCCGCAGTTCGCGGGGCGTGCCGGCCCGTTCATAGCAGTAGCCGATGCGCTCGAGGGCGGCGGTACAGACACTTTCATAGGCGGGGCGGATGTCGGCAGGAATGAAATCGGCGGCGAGCAGATAGTCGCGTGAGGCAACACCATAGGACTCGATACTGATCCGTGGCCGGTGGTGGAACTCTGCCTGCTGACCACAGAGGTGGATGCGCGCCACAAAGCGACCGAGCTGACGCAGCAGCTGATGATCGTCGAGCTCCGGTGCCCGGCCACCGAAGCAGGGGTAAACCGCGAAGCGGAACGCGCCGTGATGATGCAGGGTTTCGCCGCTGGCATCTGTCAGCGGGGCCGCCACCGGAATTTCCTGATCAGCGAGCTCTATGCTGAAGTCGTGCTCTTCGCGGATCGCCGCATCGCTCCAGCGACCCGGGCGATAGAATTTCGGCACCACCGGCGGTCCGCCCTCGATACCGACGCGATATACGCGATTCTCGTAGCTGTTCAGCGTCAGCAGACGCCCATCGCAGTGCAGCCCGATGCTCTCCACCGCAGCAAGAATGTCGTTGGGCGAGAGTTCCTGGTAGGCGAGGCTCGCGGCGGATTCCGGGGCTGCATGGCGACTCACGGGGTTTCTGGCTCTCCATCCGGTGGTGTTGTTGACCTTTCTTCAGCCGCTATTCTGCGCCAGGCTGCTATTCTTGGAGCCAGTAATTAACCGGGAAGCATGCTCATGTCCGACGAAGCCCTGCAGCTGGAGCTCAAAATGAACGAGGCCGACCTCTATCTGGAGGAGGTCTTCACCGATCGTCGCGTCGGTACCATTCAGCGTCTGAGCCCGGTCGACAAGCTCGGCCAGCCCGACGCCTCGCGCCCGGTGCTCTATGTCGGCCAGACCCAGCTCATGTCGCGCATGGGTGCACTGCCGCTGAGTTTCGATATCCAGGCCGCTACGCTTGAAGAGGCGCTGGAGAAATTTGCCGAAGCGGCCAACCAGTCGCTGATGGAGACCATGCAGAAGGTAGAGGAGATGCGCCGCGAGCAGGCGTCCTCGCTGATCGTTCCCGATGCCGGTGGTTTCCCGGGTGGCGGACCTGGCGGTGCCGGTGGTGGTGGCAGTCGGCTGCGCATGCCCTGAGACCACGGCGATCTGCGTCATGCGGACGCTTTTTGCGTCCTAAAGCGACAATTTTCGTCACAGCCTTTCACATAAGCCGACCGCGATCGGCTGTTTCCGTGTTCTCCGCCGGCTGGCACGGCCCTTGCTTGATCTGTTCCATACAGAACAGATCGGAAGGGTGTGCTCATGAGTGTGCAGGTCATCAGAGACCAGGACGCAACCTGTGAAGGCGGGGACTTCCTGCGCGTTTACTGCCAGCATAAACGCGGTTCGGCTGCCACCTTTGCCACCATTGAGCGGGTATTTGGCGGTGCGATACGGACCCAGACCTGGTTCTTTCGCACGCTGGTCGATTGCGCACCGATGGATGCCGAAGTGGCGACACAACTGGCTGCGGCCTATGCCGAACGCAAGAATATCCCGGTGGTCTATGTGGAAGTTGAAGACCTCCGCCGGACGCCTGCCTGAGGCCTGAGGACGTACACTCTGCCCTGACGGGTGTCAGGGAGGCGTGCCATGGCAGCAGCGGGCGGCGGTTCCGGTCAGGTTCCGCGTATCGATCTGGACCGGCAGACCTGTCACAGCTTCGATCAGGCCAGCAGCCGTGAGTGGCTGCTCAGCAATGGCATAGGGGGTTATGCCGCCGGCACCGTCAGCGGTGCCGCCACCCGACGCTATCACGGTCTGCTCATCGCCGCTCTGGCGCCGCCGCTCGGGCGGACCCTGTTTCTCGCCGGACTCGAACTGCAGGCGGACTATCTCGGCCAGTCCTTCGCGCTGAGCGCCCATGAATATGCCGATGGCACGGTGCACCCGGATGGTTTCCGGCACCTTGGCGCCTTCGCGCTCAACGCGGGCCTGCCGGTATGGACACATGTGTTTGGCGATGTGCGGCTCAGCCGCACGGTGTGGATGGGCCGCGGGGTCAATACCACCTATATGAGTTTCCGGCTCGAGCAGGCGAGCGCTCCCGTCCGGATCAATATCGTTCCGCTGTGTACCTGCCGCGACCATCACGGCCAGACGCGCCGGCATGGTGCGCCGCTGGTTACACCAATCACATCGGGAATCCGCGTCGAGGCTTATCCCGGCGCTCCGCCACTGCGCATCCTGTGCGCCGGGGCGGAATTCCATGCGCGCGACGACTGGTATCTGGACTTTCATCACCGTCTGGAAGCTGAGCGTGGACTCAATGCCGGCGAAGACCTGTACTGCCCGGGCGACTTCCAGCTGCGCCTGCGGCCGGGTGAGAGCGCCACGCTGATCTGTACTGTCGAAGCGGATGCTGTCGAATCCCCGGTGGCTGCGCTGCTTGCCGATCAGCAGCGGCGCATGGCATTGCTCGATCCGGTGCGCCATGAGCCGGGCTGGGTGCGGCAGCTTGTGCTGGCTGCCGACCAGTTCATCGTCAGGCGCCCGATAGCCGGCGGTGATGCAGAGGGCGCCAGCGTGATTGCAGGTTATCCATGGTTTGCCGACTGGGGGCGCGACACCATGATCGCCTTGCCCGGCCTGACTCTCGCCACCGGCCGGAGCGATATCGCAGCGCGCATCCTGCGCACCTGGGCTGGCCATGTCAGCGAGGGACTCCTGCCGAACTGCTTTCCGGAGGATGGCGGAGCCGCGGCCTACAACACGGCCGATGCGACGCTCTGGTATCTGCATGCGCTGGACGCGTGTGTCCAGGCCAGCGGTGACATGCAACTCTTGCGTGAATTGTGGCCGACCGTCACCGGCATCATCGACTGGCACCTGCGCGGGACGCGCCACGGTATCGGTGTGGATCCGGCGGATGGGCTGCTGCGTGCCGGAGAACCGGGTCTGCAACTGAGCTGGATGGACGCGAAGGTCGGCGAGCGGGTTATCACCCCCCGTATCGGCAAGCCGGTGGAGATCAACGCGTTGTGGTACCAGGCGCTTTCATCCGCCGCGGCCCTGGCCGGCCGGCTTGGCGAGACCGGGCCGGCCAGGCGTTACGCACAGCTTGCCGCTCAGCTGCAGGCTTCTTTCCGCGCCCGTTTCTGGTTTTCGGCAGGCGGCTATCTTTACGATGTCATCGACACGCCGGATACCGAGCGTGATGATCCGGCTTTGCGACCGAACCAGATCTTTGCCGTGTCCCTGACATCCGGACTGCTCGATGATGCGCAGGCGCGTGCGGTGGTCGACGTCTGTCAGCGCGAGCTGCTTGTGCCGATGGGACTGCGCAGCCTCGCGCGCAGGGATCCACGCTATGTCGGTATCTATCGCGGTGGACCGCAGGAGCGCGATGCGGCTTATCATCAGGGTACGGTCTGGTCGTGGCTGCTCGGTCCGTTTGCACTGGCGCATTTCCGGGTGCACGGCGACCGTGCTGCCGCACAGGCACTGCTGGCCGGGATCGGTCCCCATCTGGCCGAGACTTGCGTGGGCAGTCTCAGCGAGATCTTCGACGGCGATGCACCGCATCTGCCGCGCGGCTGCTTTGCACAGGCCTGGAGTGTCGCCGAAGTATTGCGCGCCTGGTTTGCCCTGAAGGAGACAGCATGAACCGTGTGGAGCCAGGCAACGATCCCGACACCAGCGATGTAACTGGTGTGTTTGCGATAGAAACAGCCGAGGGCAAGCGTCTCGCCGAAGAATTCGCGCCTGGCGAGGGCTGGAAGAAGTGGGGGCCTTATCTGTCTGAACGTCAGTGGGGCACCGTACGCGAAGACTACAGCGCCGATGGCAGCGTCTGGGAGTACCTTCCGCACGAGCACGCGCGCAGCCGTGCCTATCGCTGGGGTGAGGACGGCATCGCCGGCTGCAGTGACCGCAGCCAGACCCTTTGTCTCGCACTGGCGCTCTGGAACGGACACGATCCGATCCTGAAGGAGCGCCTGTTCGGCCTGACCAACCGCCAGGGAAATCATGGCGAAGACGTCAAGGAGGTTTACTACTACCTCGACGCGACCCCGACCCACTCGTATCTGCGAATGCTCTACAAGTATCCGCAAGCCGCATTTCCTTATGCGCAGCTCGTCAGCGAAAACCATCAGCGCGGCGCGTCGCAGCCCGAGTACGAGCTGATGGACACCGGTGTGTTTGACGGCAACCGTTACTTCGATGTGTCCGTCGAGTACGCGCAGGCAGCGCCTGAAGACATCCTGATACGTATCACTGCTGTCAATCGCGGTGCTGATGCCGCACCACTGCACATCCTGCCGCAGCTGTGGTTCAGGAACACCTGGAGCTGGCAGGAGCACAGCGTGCGGCCGCGTATTTATCACGCCGATGAAAACGAGGTGTTTGCCGAGCACGCCGAGCTGGGTACTTGCCGTCTCTATGTCGATGGCGAGCCGGAGCTGCTCTTTACCGACAACGACACCAACTTCCGCACGCTTGATGGCCTCGATGTGTCTGGCTACTTCAAGGACGGCTTTCACGAGCGTGTGATCGGGGGTGTAAAAGATGCCGTAAATCCGGCGCGCACCGGCACAAAGTTTGCTGCCTGGCACCGTTTTACCGTGCCGGCGCAGGGAAGTGTCGAGGTGTGTCTGCGCTTGTGCCGGCAGCCGGTTTCGCTGCCTTTCCGGGATTTCTCAGCCATCTTTGCCGAGCGCAAGGCGGAAGCCGACAGCTTCTATGCACGCATACAGCTCGGACTGGAGAGTGAAGATGCACGCGCCGTCCAGCGTCAGGCCTTTGCCGGTCTGATCTGGTCCAAACAGTTTTATTACTACGACGTGCCGCAATGGCTGAAGGGTGATCCGGCGCAACCAACGCCGCCTTCGAGTCGTCGGCATGGGCGCAACTGGGAATGGCAGCACCTCAACAATGCCGACATCATCTCGATGCCGGACAAGTGGGAATATCCCTGGTATGCGGCCTGGGATCTGGCTTTCCACATGCTGCCCTTTGCGCTGATCGATCCGGGCTTTGCCAAGCGTCAGCTCGTGTTGCTGACACGTGAGTGGTACATGCACCCGAACGGACAGATACCGGCCTATGAGTGGGCCTTCGGCGACGTCAATCCGCCCGTCCATGCCTGGGCGGCGTGGCGGGTGTTCCAGATCGACCGGGTTCAGCGCGGTGGCAGAGGCGACCTGCCATTTCTGGAACGCGTGTTCCACAAGCTGCTGCTTAATTTCACCTGGTGGGTGAACCGCAAGGACACCGAGGGGCGTAACGTCTTCCAGGGGGGCTTCCT
The DNA here is from genome assembly GCA_964371995.1 of uncultured Chromatiaceae bacterium. Lineage (GTDB taxonomy): Bacteria > Pseudomonadota > Gammaproteobacteria > Steroidobacterales > SHZI01. The sequence continues at coordinate 13,946 of CAYJPG010000053.1, forward strand.
GGGCCTCGACAACATCGGCGTTTTCGATCGGAGCTCGGAACTGCCGACTGGCGGATTCATCGACCAGTCCGACGGCACCAGCTGGATGGCGATGTACTCCCTGAACATGATGCGCATCGCGCTTGAGCTCGCCCGGCACAATAACGTCTACGAGGATATTGCGACGAAATTTTTCGAGCATTTTCTGAGTATCGCCGAAGCCATGACCAGCATGGGCGAAGGTGAGCTCGGGCTGTGGGATGACGAAGACAAGTTCTTCTATGACGTCCTGCATATGCCTGACGGCAGGATGGAGCGCCTCAAGGTCCGGTCGATGGTCGGCCTGATCCCGCTGTTTGCCGTGGAGACCATCGATGCGGATACGCTGGAGAAGCTGCCGGGCTTTGCCCGGCGGCTGGAGTGGTTCCTGAACTACCGTCCTGATCTCGCCGCGCTGGTCTCGCACTGGGATGTGGGCGGCAAGGGCGAGAGGCGTCTGCTGTCACTGTTGCGCGGCCAGCGCATGAAACAGCTGCTCCGGCGCATGCTCGATGAAACCGAGTTTCTGTCGGAGTTCGGTGTACGGGCGCTGTCGCGCTACCACGCGGAACATCCCTACGAGTTCGATGTGAACGGCGGCAGACTTGTGGTTGCCTATCAGCCGGCGGAGTCGGATACGGGATTTTTTGGTGGTAACTCGAACTGGCGCGGGCCGATCTGGTTTCCGGTGAACTTTCTCATCATCGAATCGCTGCAGAAGTTTCATTATTACTACGGCGACGACTTCAAGGTGGAGTGTCCGACCGGTTCGGGCAACTACATGACCATCAAGGAAGTATCAGAGGAGCTGACGCGCCGGCTGGCGCGGATTTTCCTGAAGGGTCCGGATGGCAAGCGTCCGGTATACGGCCATGACGCGCACATGCAGACTGATCCGCATTTTCGCGACCATCTGCAGTTCTACGAATACTTCCACGGCGACACCGGCCGCGGTGTCGGTGCGTCGCACCAGACCGGCTGGACGGCGCTGATCGCCAAGCTCCTGCAGCCCCGCCGTCCGACAGGGTAGGAGCGGCCGCTCCCACTAGCCGACGTGGGCCTGCATCTCCTTGAGCAGGTCGGCGAGGTCCACGGCGAGTTCCTCATCTTCCTCGTCCAGGCAGATCGCGCCGCTTTCGTCGGTCTCGATCAGCGTGATGCCGGGATTGGCGCGTTCGAGTTCATCGAGAATGGATTGCTTCTTTTCATACTCACGCAGCAGTTTGCGGCTCAGTTCAACCAGTTGCTTGTGTTCGAGTGCCTGCCGGATGGTAATGCGCAGTTCGGCCGGATTGCACGGCTTGAGCAAAAAACGGTAGACCTCGCCTTCGTTGATTGCGCGGACTGCAGCTTCAAGATCTGCCTGGCCGGACAGGATCATACGGATCGTATTCGGATACTTCTTGCGTACCTCGGTCAGGAACTGCGATCCGGACATGCCGGGCATGCGTTCGTCAGAAACCACGACATCGACATTCTCGCGCGCGAGAATGTCGAAGGCGCCGCCAACCGTCGCTGCCGTAACTATCTTCCAGGGGTCGTTGTGCAGGGCGCGCTTGAGGCCTGCCGTGACGTTTGGCTCATCGTCGAGCAGCAGTACGACGGGTAATCTGGCAGGACTGTTCATGGCTATCTCCATCGGTACATTCATGCTGTGGTGCTAGATGCGGACCGTTACGCGCAGCGGTTCAACGATGCCGACGCCCGCCGCAACGCTGTGCAATCGCTCCAGCATGGTACGGGTTGCTTCCTGGCCCTTCGGCACCAGACGGATTCCCTTGCTGCTCATTACATCCTGATCGAGCAGCATGCCGGGCACCAGCTGGTCCAGCCGGACCAGCCGGGTTACGGTTTGACTGCCCTCCAGTTGTATCGCCGCCAGCACATCCAGTACCGGTTTCGGTATCCAGGTTGCAGCGGACCGGAGTTTTGCGATGGCTGCCGGCGGCTTCAGTCCGCTGGAAAGCAGATCGTCGAGTTTGCTGGCGACATTCAGCAGCAAGGTGCTGAGTGCCTTGGTTTCCCAGCTGGCGAGTTCGGCGGGCAGCTTGCTGGTGTCCATCTGAATGCCCTGGCCAGCGACAATTTCGGCAACAGCTTCGAGTCTGGGTACGCCAGCCAGCAGCTTGCCGGCCAGCACAGGATGTGTGGTGTACATCGTCTGTTCATCGGGCGAGAGGGGTTGGCCCGCATAGACCTTGGCCAGTGTGTCGGCCGGCAGCGCGACACAGCCGAGCTGCGACAGCATGCTGGCGAGTTTGAGCTCCCAGGGCATCGGCAGGCCAAGCGCATCAACCAGCGCCTCGGCATAGCGCTGGATCCGCGCTGCCCGGCTGTAGGCGCCGGGGTTTGTCATGCCGAGTATTTCGGTAAGCACGCCTACTGCGCCGCTCAGGGTTTTTTCCAGCAGTTCCTTTTCGGCGTGTACCAGCGCGTACTGTCGCAGCGCAGAGTCAACCGCATCGATCAGATGCTCACCCGAGCAGGGCTTGGTGAGGAAACGGAAGATGTGTCCCTCGTTGACTGCCGCGATAGTCGATTCCATATCTGCCTGGCCGGACAGAATCATCCGTACGGCATCAGGGCTGACGCTCCGCACCCTGGCCAGGAACTGTGAGCCGTTCATCTGTGGCATACGCATGTCAGAAACGACAACCGCATAGGGGCCGCTGGCGGCGAGCATCTTCAGGCCCTCTTCACCGCTGGTGGCGGTGTCGATCGCCACGTGCTTGCGCAGCTGGCGTCTGAAGCCCTCAAGGATGTTCGGCTCATCGTCGACAAACAGGACGCTCGCGGTCATCGTACCCCTCCGGCGAGATGCGCTGACCATGCTGCCTGCCAGACGGGCCACCGCTCCCGCATGCCAAACTCTTCCAGGCAACGGGCATCAAGGCCGAGTTCTTTGCAATCGACGTCTGTTTGCTCCGGAAAATGTGCCAGACGGTCCGCGGCATGCACGATCGCAGGCAGGCCAAGTCCCTCAGTGAGGGCATCACCCGGGCGCTCATGGAAAGCGACTGCCTCGACCACAGCATCTGTCAGTCCCCAGATTCCAAGCAGATAGGCGCCGACATCCGCATGCGTGGTCTGCAGGAGTTCCTGCTCGACACTGGCCGCATGGCGGGGGCCTGATTTCTGTAGCACCTCGCCATACCTGTCTGGCATCGACTGGGCAAGAATCAGCTTGCCGATGTCGTGCAGCATCCCGGACAAAAAAGCGTCGTCGAGAACTGTCTTGTCGAGTCCCTGCTGGCCAGCGATGATGCGCGCCGCACTGGCCGTTTCCAGGCTGTGCCGCCAGAGGTTATCGATACTGAAGCCTGGTGCAGTGATCGGTGGTGATTCCCTGAAGATACCCTCGGCCAGCACCAGCGTGATAAGGGTGTCGAGGCCAAGGAAGGATACGGCGCGCTCCACGGTGCTGACCGGTTTCGACAGGCCGAAGAATGCCGAGCTGACCATCTTGAGCAGCTTTGCTGTCATTGCCACGTCCTTGCCGATCACTTTGGCTACATCCCCCAGCGATGCACTGGGGCTCTGCAGGCAGGCCATGACTTCCTGGTACACAACAGGCAGGCTGGGGAGGCTGTCGATCTGGCTGACTATCTGTTGCAGGCTCTCGTCACGCAGCAGCATCCGCAACGAAAAGGCACCCGTGATGGTGCGTTTCAGGAGTTCGGGGTTGCAGGGCTTGTTAAGGTACTGATGGGCGGTGCCGACGGTTTTCATGATCGAGGCGGTATCTGAATGGCCCGAGAGAATCAGACGTACGCTGTCGGGCGAGATGTCCTTTACACGTGACAGCAGTTCGGCACCATCCATGCCCGGCATGCGCATGTCGGAAATCACCACGTCAAAGGGTTTCTGTGCGTTCTTCCACTCATTGAGTACCTGAAGCGCGGCGTCACCGCTTGCCGCGAATTCCATTTCCCATTCATTGCGCATGCTGTGCAGCATGCGGCGCATACCATCGCGGATATTCGATTCATCGTCGACAAGAAGTATGCGGGTCTTGCGTTGCGTATCCATGGGCAGATTGTTCATGCAGCCTCGCTGTCGCTGTCAGAGAGTATTTCGGCATCCGGCACCTCAATCGGCAGTCGGATGATGAAGGTGGTGCCGGAGCCGGGCGCGGACTCGACCTGGATGTTGCCGCCGTGCT
>CAYJPG010000054.1:0-4725 GCA_964371995.1 uncultured Chromatiaceae bacterium
TCGCCAGGGTTGCCCCCGCGTTACCGTTCGACTTGCATGTGTTAAGCATGCCGCCAGCGTTCAATCTGAGCCAGGATCAAACTCTTCAGTTCAAGCTCTTGTGTCATAGACAAAGATTTGAGCTGTAAAGTGAGACCCTGAACCCGATCGCCTCATCCTTTCGGATTAAAGGCGAGTAGTTCAGTTACTCACGCAAGACCTGCCAGGCAGGCCCATCGACGCGAGCACCCACACAAATTACCTGTTTTCGTCTTCTTAAAGAGCAAGCCCACTTCTGAGTGGGCGGGCCGCTAAGTATACAGGGCGGCCTGGTTCGGTCAATACAGCAAAGTAAATAAATCCTGGTCGTAGGGGACTAGTCGTTGGGCACAAGACGAACCCGCGTGTAACGACGCTTGCCAACCTGCAACACAAGCTCTGCGTTAACCGCAATGACGAGGTCGCGGTTTGTCACCCGCTCGCCGTTGATGCGCACCGCACCCTGCTCAATCATGCGGTTCGCCTCGGAGTTGCTGCTGACGAGCCGGGCATCGCGCAGGACACTGGCAATACCGGAACCTGTGGCCGGCGCACCAATCACCAGTAGCTCAAGATCTGTCGGGATTTCGTGGTCCCGGAACCGCTTGATGAAATTTTCCAGGGCGGCCTCAGCCGAACCGGAATCATGGAAGCGGGCAACGATCTCCTTCGCAAGTTCAAACTTGACGTCCCGCGGATTCCTGCCGTCAGCAACCTGCTGCCGCAGCCCCGCAATCTCGCCATGCGACCTGAAGCTAAGCAGCTCGAAATATCTCCACATCAAGTCATCGGAGACCGACATCAGCTTGCCAAACATATCGTCAGCAGGCTCCGTAATACCTATGTAGTTACCGAGCGATTTCGACATCTTGTTCACGCCGTCCAGCCCTTCCAGGAGCGGCATGGTGATTACCACCTGCGGGAGCTGGCCATAGTCCTGCTGCAACTGGCGGCCTACCAGCAGATTGAAGCGCTGATCGGTCCCGCCCAGTTCAACATCAGCCCGCAGCATGACGGAGTCGTAGCCCTGAACCAGTGGATAGAGGAATTCATGAATGGCAATAGGGCGGCCATCAGCGTAACGCTGCCGGAAGTCATCCCTTTCCAGCATCCGCGCCACCGTATGGCGCGCGGCCAGCTGGATAAGCCCCACAGCGTCCATGGCGCCCATCCAGCGCGAGTTAAACTCGATCTTCGTTCGTTCAGGGTCCAGGATTCTGAATATCTGCCGCTCATAGGTCGTCGCATTTGCAGCGACCTCTTCGGGGGTGAGCGGAGGCCGGGTGGCGTTGCGCCCCGTCGGGTCGCCAATCAGCCCTGTGAAATCCCCGATCAGGAACACAACCTGATGACCGAAATCCTGGAAACGGCGCATCTTGTTGATGAGTACCGTATGCCCCAGGTGCAGGTCCGGCGCAGTTGGGTCAAATCCGGCCTTTACGATCAGTGGCCGCCCTGAGTCGAGTCTGGTCTTAAGTTCACTTTCGACCAGAATATCGACGGCACCTCGCCGGATTTCTGTGAGTTGCTCTTCTGCTGTGGTCATATCAGCTAAGTCAGGCGGGGTGCGGGGACCGCAAGATAAACGATTCAGGGACGGCGGTCACGAACCAGGAACCACCGCGAGCACTTCTTGCGCGGCTATTCGCCTTACATAGTCCGCAAACCGGCACATATCTGTGAACTCATTGATGTTTCGGGAAATATCTCATTGACCAAGGCATGCCCGACTGGTAATAATCGCCGCGCCGCCAGCACAAGGGTCAGGGTTCGCCTTTGCCCTCAATGCGCCGCCCGCTGGCAGGAGCAAGCTGTTTTTTGCTGGCAATGGCCTGAGTGGACCAAAACATGCAATCGGCTGACCCCATACAAAAGGACTGGCTCTACCGCCTTGCCTCACCGCGATTACCCGCGGCATTGCGCGTAGCAGTCGCTGCCGGCATCGCTTTGCTAGCCGGTGTCCAGCTGGCGGGCCAGATCACCAATGCCGGCACAGGCTCGTCTGCTGTGCCAGCACAAGCCACTCGCCCTGCCGTCGATACGGGCAAGGCAGCCGGTCACCAGGCTCCGGAAGCGGTCGATCCTTTCGAAACGCTCGTACTGGATGTTCAGCGCGGCGACACGCTCGACAGCCTGTTCCGGGAAAGCGGGCTGAGTGTCTTAGACCTTGCTGAAATCCTGCAGCTGGATACGGCGCGGCAGAATCTGCGCGTACTCCGGCCCGGCGACACCATCTCGGTCCGCCACGACGGGAGCACAGTGCTGGAAATCGAACGTGACGTCGGCATTGACCAGACCTTTATCGTCCAGCGAAATGACAATGCCTCCGATACCGAACTGAACGGCGCCGCCCCGGTGTTTCGCGCCGAAATTGTCAATTTGCCTCTCGAACGCCGCGTCGTTACCGCTGGCGGCCATATCGCGACCTCGCTCTTTGAGGCGGCAGCAGATGCAGGCCTTTCCGAAAGGGCGATCATGAAGCTGGCCGATATTTTTGCCTGGGATATCGATTTTGTTCGCGACATCAATACCGGCGACGAATTCACTCTCGTTTATGAGGAACTCTGGCGCAACGGAAAGAAGCTCGGTGAGGGCGACATTCTGGCTGCTGAGTTTACCAACCGTGGTGGACGCTTTACCGCAATCCGCTTCGACGAAGCCGATGGTCGCAGCACCTATTACTCAACCGATGGCAGGCCAATGCGGAAGGCATTTGTGCGTGTCCCGGTCGCTTTCACCAGGATCAGCTCCAAATTCAATCCGAACCGTCGGCATCCAATCCTGAATACGATTCGCGCCCATCAGGGTGTCGATTACGCGGCACCGATCGGGACACCCGTACATGCCTCAGGCGATGGCAAAGTCATTTTCCGCGGCTGGAAAAGCGGCTACGGCAATACACTGATCCTGCAGCATGGCGGAAATATCACGACCCTGTACGCACATCTGTCCCGTTTTGCCAAAACCAGCAGCTATGGTTCGAAGGTACGTCAGGGCGAGGTGATCGCCTACGTCGGTGCGACCGGCCTCGCGACCGCAGCGCACCTGCATTACGAATACCGCAAGAACGGCCTTCATCTGAACCCGCAAACCGTGATCCTGCCGCCGGCCGAGCCATTACGCGGCTCTGAACTGATGGCCTTCCAGACAACGGCGCAGCCGCTCCTTGCCCGCATTTCGACCCGCCAGACCGCTCTCGCTGCAAATCGCACAGCGACGCGCTAAGCCCTGCGAGGGCATCTTCTGCCCCCCATTGATCCGGCAGCTTATGACAAATGTGAGCTGTGCAGCGCTGCGGTTTTTCCGCCCTGCTATAGTTTTGGCCGGATCTGCAGGTTGCCTCTTTTGGACACGCCAAACCTCAAACTGCCCGAGTACTTCATCAATCGGGAACTCAGCGCACTGGAATTCAATCAACGCGTCCTGCACCAGGTTAAGGACCCTGCGACTCCGCTACTGGAAAGGCTGAAGTTTCTCTGCATTGTTTCGACAAATCTCGACGAGTTCTTCGAGATTCGCGTCAGCGGTCTGCGCCAGCGCAAGGAGCTCGGACTTCCGCCCCAGGGGCCGGACATGCTCAGTGCCATGCAGGTACTGAACGATATCAGTCAACGCGCCCACCAGCTTGTCGATGAACAGTACCGCTTGCTGAACAGGGAATTGATCCCGGCGCTGGAAACTGCCGGTATACGCTTTGTACGCCGGACGCGATGGCGCCCGGCGCACCGCGAATGGCTGCGCAGCTATTTTCATCGGGAGATCGAACCGGTACTCAGCCCGATCTCCCTTGATCCGGCGCGGCCATTCCCCAAAATTCTCAACAAGAGCCTGAACTTTTTTGTCGGACTGAAGGGTATCCACGCCTTTGGCCGCCCCTGCCAGCGTGCGATCGTACAGGCACCGCGATCCCTGCCGCGTTTGATCCGACTCGATCGGTCGCTGCCGGATACCGGCGCAAACGACTTCGTGTTCCTGTCTTCAGTGATTCATGCCTTTGTAGACGAACTGTTTGCCGGAATGGAGATCCAGGGCTGCCATCAGTTCCGCGTAACCCGCAACAGCGACCTGTATGTCGAAAGCGAGGAAGTGGAAGACCTCATGCAGGTGGTCGAAGGGCAGTTGATCGCTACCCGTTACGGCGAAGCAGTGCGCCTGGAAGTGGCGCACAACTGCCCCAAAGAACATGTGGACTTCCTGCTTGAGATGTTTGAACTGGACGAGCAGGACCTCTATCGCGTGGATGGGCCCGTCAACCTGAATCGGCTGGTGGCGGTCTACACGATTCCCGGTCGGGATGACCTGAGGCATCCGCCTTTCACCCCCGGACTGCAAAAAGCAATGCTGGCCGCAGACGATATCTTCGCCGCAATCAGCAACAGCGACATCTTGTTGCATCACCCCTACGAGTCATTTTCACCGGTGATCGACTTTTTTGCCCGCGCCTCCGAAGACCCCGATGTGCACGCAATAAAGCTGACCCTTTACCGGACCGGCGCAGATTCGCCGATCGTCAGCGCGCTGGTCAGGGCCGCCCAGGCCGGCAAGGAAGTGACCGTAAGCATCGAGTTGAGGGCGCGTTTCGATGAGGCGGCGAATATTCTGCTCGCAAACCGGCTACAGGAAGCCGGTGCCCACGTTGTTTACGGCGTGGTCGGTTACAAGACGCACTGCAAGATGGCACTGGTCGTGCGCCGCGAAATCGGCCGG
>CAYJPG010000054.1:4735-17871 GCA_964371995.1 uncultured Chromatiaceae bacterium
GCACCGGCAACTACCACACGGCAACCGCACGCCTTTATACCGACTACAGTCTGCTCTCTGCAGACGAGGCGCTGGCCCACGACGTTCATCATGTCTTCCTTCAGCTAACCAGCCTGACAAAAACACCGCCCCTGCAGCGCCTTTACCAGGCACCGTTCAATCTGCATGAACGCATCCTCCACCACATCGATACAGAGGTCCGCAACGTAGAGGCTGGCGGTGCGGGCCATATCATCGCCAAGCTGAATGCGCTCGTTGAGCCAGAGGTGATCCAGGCGCTGTACAGAGCTTCATCCGCCGGCGTGATGGTCGACCTCATCGTCCGCGGCATCTGCTGCCTGCGACCTGGCATACCGGGTATTTCAGACAACATCAGGGTCCGGTCGATCGTCGGGCGGTTTCTGGAACACTCGCGTGTCTATTATTTTCACGCCAATGGGGACGAGAACGTCTTCTGCGCCAGTGCTGACTGGATGGATCGCAATTTCTTCAGGCGCATCGAGGCGTGCTTCCCCATTTCAGACGAAAGGCTGAAAGCGCGCATTTTGGCGGACTTGGATGCCAGCCTGTCAGACAACTGCCAGGCATGGGAGCTGCGTGGCGATGGCAGTTATCAACGCGCCATGCCCTCGCCGGACGCCGAACTGCTCTCGGTACAGAACCAGTTGCTGACACGGCTTGCCGACAAGGCCTGAAGCCCCTCAGCCGCGGCGCCGGATCGTCAATTTGCAGTCGGCCCCGGAGAGAAACTCCCGTTCGCGCTCAAGATCGGCAAGCGTCAGAGGATTGTTTGCCAGCCACCCCGCCGGCAACTGCAAATCCATGGACCGCCCATGCACCTGCAGACGCAGATCGGGCAGCGCCGTATCCGTCCGGCTGCGGTGAAACAGCGCGGCAAGCCGCAGCAGCAAGGCCAGACGGAGCGCCGGGCGCTGCCAGGCCGGCGGCAGTTCCTGGAAACTTTCCCGCTCAAATCTGCGCCTGTGCGCTAGCACCAGGCGGGCGAGAACCAGTTGCTCCTCGCGCGGGAACCCCGGCATATCCGCATTTTCCAGCACATAGGCGCCATGCCGATGGTAATGCGCATGAGCGATATCGAGCCCCAACTCATGCAGCTGTGCCGCCCAGCCCAGCAGCCGCTCATGCTCACCGGCAAGATCCCAGTCATCGCAGACCTGCTGCAACAGCAGCGCGGCCGTTGCGGCCACACGACCGGCCTGCAAAGGATCCGCGTGATAGCGCGCTGCCATCGCGCGCACGGTGCGTACTCGTGAATCCTCGTCTGTAAGGCGACCGATCAGGTCATAGAGGATACCTTCACGCAGCGCTCCGTCAGCCACACTCATGCTCGGCAGCGCCATGGCGCGCATCACCTCGACTAGAATCGCAACGCCAGCCGGAAAGACCTCCGCACGTTCGGCTGACAGCTCGGGCAAGCGGATTCTTGACACCTGCCCGAATGTGATCATCTCCTCGATCAGGTACTCCAGACCTTCGACGGTAATTCCCTGCGGTGCACGATCGAGCGCAGTCAGCACCGCATGCGCACTGCGAATGCTGCCGGAAGTGCCCGCGATCTGCGCCGGCTCAAAGCGACGGAACATCAGCCGTACCGGCTCCAGCTCCAGCCGTACCTGCATCCTGGCCTTTGCAAAGCACTTGGCAGAGAGACGTCCGTCGGGAAAAGCAGTTCGCCCAAGACTGACGCACCCGATGGCAAGACTTTCCATCGCTACGGGCTCGAGCCCCTTGCCGACGACAAGCTCCGTACTGCCACCGCCGATATCCACCACAAATTTCAGGCCATCGACGCGCGGCAGATTGTGGCTTGCACCAAGGTAGATCAGCCTGGCTTCCTCGATGCCGGCGATTATCTCCACCGGATGACCGAGCGCCCTGGCCGCCTGCTGCAGGAAGCGGCCTGTACCGCGGGCGCGGCGCAGAGTATTGGTACCAACAACCCGTACCTTGTCTGCCTTTACCGCACGCAACCGCTCGCCGAAACGCCGCAGACAGGCCAGCGCCACACTCTGGCTGGCCGCACTCAGACGCTGCCGCTCATCCAGGCCACCACCCAGACGGACCATTTCCCGCAACCGGTCGATTATCGTCAGCTGCCCATGGTCAAAGCGGGCAAGCAGCATATGAAAGCTGTTTGAACCGAGATCTACCGCAGCCAGAACCTCGGAGCCGCCGGGATCAATCATGTTCCGCACCGCTCCAGCCAGGCTGCCACCAGTCTGGCCGGGGTGGCAAGCCGGCCGGGAAAACGAGAGGCCCGAGTTCTTTCAGTGCCTGTGCGTAGACCCGTCGTTTGAAGAAAATGACTTCTCGCACCGGGTCCCAGAAGTTCGTCCATCTCCAGCGATCGAATTCCGGCGTAGCGGTGGTATCGAAACGGAGACCTGTCTCGGTGCCCGTCAATCTCAGCAGGTACCAGCGCTGCTTCTGCCCGATACACAAGGGGTGGACGTTTCTGCGTATGAACTGCTCGGGCAGCCGGTAGCGCAACCAGTCACGCGTACAGCCGAGTACGTCAACGTCATGCGGGCGCAGACCGATTTCTTCGTGAAGCTCGCGGAACATCGCCTGTTCGGCAGATTCACCGGACTTGATTCCACCCTGGGGAAATTGCCACGCATTCTGTCCGACTCGCCCACCGATCAACAGCAAGCCGCGCGTATCGCAGACAATGATGCCAACGTTCGACCGGAAGCCTTCTCCGTCAATCAGATCCACCGGCACCACCCACAGCTGTGGCACGATTCTTCCACATGAGCGGCGACAGTGTCACGGCAGGGATATCCGTTCAAGTTACACTGCGGGCGCTTCAGATATCTCAACGACCGGTGCCGGATCATCATGCTGAAATCGGCACGTTTGCTACTGCTGACCCTGGGCGCACTCAGCATCGGGTCGCTGCTGCTTGCCCTGCTGGTCGGTAGCAGCGCAGCCGGACCTGACGCTTTGCTGAGCTGGTGGTCAGGAACCACAGATCCCGAAGCGCTCGAGGTCTTGCTCCGTCTGCGCCTGCCGCGGGCACTCGCCGCCTTTGGTACCGGAGCAGCTCTGGCGGTGGCTGGCGCGCTCATGCAGGTCTTGCTGCGCAACCCGCTGGCAGATCCCTACGTACTCGGCACTTCCAGCGGCGCAGCAGTGACCGCGCTGGGCGCCATGCTGCTCGGGGCATCCGGCCTGACGGTAGACGCTGCCGCCTTCGCCGGTGCGCTCGGCAGTACCTTGCTGGTATTCAGTCTGGCGCGCGGCACGAGCACGTGGAACGGAAACCGGCTTCTGTTGACCGGTATCGTCGTCGCTTCAGGCTGGAGTGCCGTGGTCAGTCTGATGCTGGCCATCAGTCCTGATACGAAACTTCGCGGCATCATCTTCTGGCTGATGGGTGATTTCGCATTTGTCGAACAGCCAGGCTCGATCCTGCTCGTGGCAACCATCGGTGTTGCCGGCGGAATATTCCTGGCCAGAACCCTGGACGTACTCGGCACGGGCGACAGTCAGGCCGCTCTGCTGGGCCTGGAGGTCAAACGTACGCGTTCGATCGTTTACGCGCTGAGTTCATTGCTGACTGCGGTAGCTGTCACGACCGCCGGCGTGGTTGGCTTCGTGGGCCTGATCGTGCCGCATTTCATACGTCTGGCAGGCGGCACCAGCCATCGCAGCGTAATTCCCGCCTCTGCGCTCGCCGGCGGCACGCTGCTGGTGGTTGCTGACACGCTGGCCCGTACCGTTCTTGCACCTCAGCAGCTTCCGGTCGGTGCGATTACCGCAGCAGTCGGCGTGCCGGCATTCCTGTTTCTGCTCCGGCGCGATACCAGAGGCCGCAACGCCTGACGCCGCTAGCGCCGGCTGAGGAGATAGTTTCGACCCTGCTCCATCAGTTTTACGAAAGCGGCTTCATCGCGATTGCGGATGATCGCCGCTATCCGGCCGACAGCCGCCTGCAACTCCTCGATGACCGCCAGCCCGTAGGGATTCCGGGACTGGATCGAAAAATAGAGCTGCGGGCTTTCCTCGGCGACCCGCCCGGCAACCTCCAGTTGCGAGTCAAAGGTCGTACTGGAGATATCGGCGAGCTTCGGCACCGTCTCGCCGCTATCGGCGAGCGCAGTAAAGAAGGCGATATTGAGCGCATGAGACAAGCCGAGGACATAAGCCATCAGCCGGTCGTGCTCATCGATATCCATGCGGATCCGGGCCGCCATCGTGGGGGCAAAGAGCTGGGTCGCTTCAGTGGTTGCTTCGGGACAGCCTGAATCCAGAAAAAGCACGTGACGGCCTGACAGCAGTTCGGTGTCCGGACCGAACATCGGATGAATTGATGTGACCCTGCTGCCCCCGGCGGCAAGCTCTTTCAGCCTGTCGATGAACGGCGATTTCAGCGAACCGATATCGAAGATCAGGCCACTGCGTTTGCGCACGCCGAGTTCATGGAGGATATCGGCCATACAGTCGATCGGCGCAGAGACCACGGTGATCGCAAAGCTGTCCGGCGTGTCGCTCCAGTCCGGAACATGCTTGAATCCGGCGAGAGGGCCAGCCGGATCTGCCACAGTGACATCGAAGCCCTGGGAGTGCAGAAACTCGGCAAACCAGCGACCCATCTTGCCACTGCCGCCGATCACCAGCACCGGCTTGCCCGAGCCCTGACCTTCGGCGCGCACACGCGCCTGCTCCTGGTTGGTGAGCGATGACCGGATCAGCAGACTGAAAAGCGCCTCGGCAAGCCCTGCCGGTACCCCGAGCCCGATGGCTGACAACCTGGCCTGGTCCAGCACCTGCTTCTCACGCGCGAAGTCCCGGGTAGGCCGGCCTGAGGCCCGCTTCCAGGCGCCGATCTCGCCAGAGAGCCGCTGACGCTCGGCTACCAGCTCCAGAATCTGCCGGTCAATCGCTGACAGCTGATTACGCAGTTGCTCAAGGTCCATCGCCTGAAATCCGGGCTTTTTATGAAGGCGCAGAGCCTAACGGGTTCAATGGCCCGAGAACAGGCAGACCAGCCCGTGGGCGTTGAAATTCTTTACACATCAGCGGGCCGACCGGGCCACTAAATCGCTATTCCACCCCTTATTGCGAGGCCATGCAGGCAGGCCGTTGGAACCCGGAGCAGGCCGCATCAGCAATAGTCCAGTGCCCCAGTGACTTGCATGAAATGCTGTGTGCCGGCCTTGTAGCGATTGTGTCGGGTTGCTTTACATGCTGGCGCTCTTTAGTCTGAAATCAGGCCACGAAGTTTTGCTATCTAGCTGAACAGCTGGCCCTTTTCAGGTGGCGGCACAGTACTTGCTGCTCTATCTGCGCTTGGTTTCAGTGATGTACGCGGGGCTCGATATCTTTAACCAGACATCAGAGCCAGAAGACGCAAACAAGAAGAAGAACAAAAAACAATTAGAAGTAAATGCGGCAAGAAAATCAGAATAATAAAGCCACCACAGACTGACGTGCACACTGAGACCTGATTCGCGACAACAACAAAAACCCGTATAAGCCCCGCTTCACGCGGGGTTTTTTTTTGCGTCATAGTCCCGCATGCCCGGCTCACATATAGCGGTAGTACCGGAATGCTCAAATGCGAAAAGCTCAGCATCGTCATCGGCGGACGGACCCTCGTCCGTGAACTTTCACTGGAACTGGGCAAAGGTGAGCTGATCGGCATGCTCGGCCCAAACGGGGTCGGCAAGACGCTGAGCCTGCATACGCTGGCCGGACTGCTGCCGCCGACGACCGGCACCGTCCTGCTGGACGGCGAGGAAATAAGCCGGCTGAGCCGTCGCCAGGTTGCCCGCCGGCTCGGCTTGCTGCTGCAGGATGACGCCGAAAGTTTCCCGGCTACTGTCAGCGATACCGTACTGATGGGCCGTCACCCGCATCTGGGTCCGCTGGCCGGTGAGTCGGCGACCGACTGCGCTCTCGCCGACCGTGCCATGGCGGCGATGGACCTCAGCGGTTCTGGCCACCGCAGCGTTGCAACGCTGTCTGGCGGAGAGCGCCGGCGCGTCGCTATCGCGCGGCTGCTGACCCAGGATCCGGCCGTCATGCTGCTGGATGAGCCGGTCAACCACCTGGACCCCCGTCACCAGGTAGCGGCCCTGAAATACTTCAGGGAGCGGGCAAACAATGGTGCGGGTGTCCTCATGAGCCTGCATGACTCTGCGCTGGCGATGCGCCATACGGACCGCGCTTTACTGCTTTACGGCGATGGCAGCTGGCAACTGGGCAGCGCGTCTGCGGTACTCACGGCCGGTAATCTGGAACGTCTCTTCAATACCCCGTATCAGCAGTTCGACAGCGCGAACGGTGCCTCGGTGCTGTTGCCGGACTGAGACCCGGACTTCTGCTGATTGACCATTGGTGCTGCGGCGCTTATCGTGCGCACGTTCCTGCCGGTGCCTGAAGGTTTTCCAACCCGAGGGTTCAACGGGAAGTGCGGTGAGTCTGCCCGGACGATACCAGCAGACAAAGCCGCCGCTGCCCCCGCAACGGTAAGCGCAGGATCAGGGCGCATCACATCAGCCACTGTGCGATTTCGCATGGGAAGGCGATGCTCCCCGGAGGTTCTGATACAGAATTTCCCCCGCGCGAGCCCGTATACCGGCCGGCAGGTGTCATCGGATCGTCAGGTCTCGGAGGGAGACTGCGTGACGGTACGAGCCCTGTCGGCTGCGCTTTCTGAGCGCTCTGCCTTGGCCTGTCCGTACGATGTCAGCAGCGGCAAATGCCGCCGGCTGGCCTGTTCCTTCTGCTCCCTGACGTACACAGCAATCGCGCTCGGGTGTGAGCGCGCGGGGAGTTTTTCGTGCGTACTTTCAGTTTCGTTTCGTGCCTGCTTGCCGCCATCACGGCCACTGCTGCCGCAAAAGCCGCAGACCGCGTACCTGAAACCATCGTTGTCACCGCATCCCGCATACCGGTGCCGCTGTCAACGGTTGGCAGTTCCATCACCGTCATCAATCGCGAGCAGATCGAGCATCGCGAGTCGGCATTTGCCATCGACATGCTGCGCGATGTACCAGGCGTTGCGATCAGCCAGTCCGGAAGCGTCGGCTCGCAGACACAGATCCGCATGCGCGGCGCCGAAGCAAACCAGATACTCGTGCTCATCGATGGCATCGAAGCCAACGATCCGGCCGGCAACGCGGAGTTTGCCTTTGAAAACCTGGGCACCTGGGATATCGACCGCATCGAAGTGGTCCGCGGCGCCCAGAGTGGACTCTGGGGCAGCGATGCCCTCGCCGGGGTCATCAACGTCATCACGCGTCGGCCGGAAGAGGAGTTGTCCGTCAGCGGCTTTGGCGAAGGCGGAGCATTCAATACCTGGTCTGCCGGCACACGCATCAGCGGTGCGGTGCTCGGCACGCGTGCCGGACTGTCCTTCTCTACCATTGATTCAGACGGGTCCAACAGTTCGCGCACCGGCAGCGAGGACGACGGCTACCGGAACAGAACCGCAAGCCTGTCTGTAGACGCCAGCCCTGCCAGCAATCTCGGCCTGGAATTCAACGGGCGATATTCAGACATCCACAAGGAATACGACAGCATCGACTACCTGACGGGACTACCGCGCGACACCCTCGATGAGACCGATATGTCACTCGGCTACTTCGGTGCCAAAGGGACCCTCAAGCTTGCGGACGATCGCTGGATTCAGTCCCTGCGCACCGGATGGACGCGCAGCGATACGGACAACTCAAACGAGTTCGGCGCCAACGGCTCGACCAACGCCGACCGGTATGCGCTGTACTACCAGTCCACGTACTACTTCACGCCAGCCAGCCACGATTCTGCTGGCAACGCACTGACGGTCGCCGTGGATCACGAACGCGAAGACTTCAGCCAGCGCGGCACGCCAACCGAATGGGGCGATCCCAACCAGGATCAGAGCGAGCGCAACACGGCGCTCATTGCCGAGGGCATTTTCAGTCCGCTGGCACGGGTCTCCGTATCGCTCAGTATCCGCCGTGACGACAACAGCAGCTTCGAAAACATCAATACTTACCGGGCCACCACGGCCTGGGCGAACGAAACGACCGGCACACGCCTGCGCGCAGCGATCGGCGAAGGTCAGAAGGCGCCGACCTTCATCGAGCGTTACGGCTATTTCCCCGGCCAGTTCAGTGGCAACCCGGATCTCAAGCCGGAGCATTCGACGGCCTGGGAACTCGGCATCGATCAGGCATTTGTCAGCGTTGGAGCAAGCGTGGGCATCACCTGGTTCCACGCAAACCTGAAAGACGAGATCTACGGTTACGCCTTCGATCCGGAGAGCTTTCAGACCACGGCGACCAACCTGCCCGGTACCAGCAAGCGCCGTGGTGTCGAACTTACGGGAATGGCGCGGCTGTCGCCGGGTCTGAAAGTCTCGGCCACCTACACCTATACGGATGCGACGGAACCGGACGCGGTCACCGGCGCAAAGCTGCGCGAGATCCGGCGCCCTCGACACGCCGGCAGCCTCGGTGCGGACTGGAGTTCGCGGGACGGGCGCATGGAACTGGACGCCAGGCTGAGCTACACGGGAAGCCGCAGCGACGACTACTGGCCGCCCTCTTTCATCAAGGAAGTCGTCGAGCTGGGCGCCTACAAACTGGTCAGCCTTGCCGCGACATATCGCCTGAACGATGCAACCCGTATCTACACGCGCATCGACAACCTGTTCGACACGTCCTATGAGGACGTCTACGGCTACAACACACCGGGCATCGGTGCTTACGCAGGCCTGCGCTTCGACTTCTGAGGGTGTGAGGTCCTGCGCATCCGGTTACACTCGGTCGCGCCAGAGGAGACGCCATGGGCAACCGGCTGACGAAAATCTATACGCGCACGGGCGATGACGGCACTACCGGGCTTGGCACGGGTGAGCGGGTCCGCAAGGACAGTGCCCGGGTAGAGGCCTATGGCACGGTCGATGAACTCAATTGCTGCATCGGCCTCGTACTGGCAAGTCCGGAGCTATCGTCGCTGATCAGCGACAGTCTGCAAGCCATACAGCACCGGCTGTTCGATCTGGGCGGTGAACTCGCCGTACCGGGCCGCAACGTGATCCTCGCAGAGGACACCGCCGGTCTCGAAAACCTGCTGGACGCCCTCAACGCCGAACTGCCGGCGCTCCGGGATTTTGTCTTGCCGGGTGGCACGCCCGCGGCAGCCGCGTGCCATCTTGCGCGCGCTGTGTGCCGTCGGGCTGAACGGCGGCTGCTGAGCCTGCAGCTGACGGATACCATCAACCCGGAAGCGCTGCGCTACCTGAACCGCCTGTCTGACCTGCTGTTCGTCATGTCGCGTGTGCTGTGCAGGACCAGCGGCGGCGCAGAGATCATCTGGAAAGCGCGCGGCAAATAGACCCGCCCATGTCCCGAGGCCGGAATGACGACGATCACTTCAGCGGATAACCCGCGTTTCCGCGACCTCGCGAAACTGCAGCAGTCGGGTCGCGAGCGTCGCAAGTCGGGGCTCGCCCTGCTTGAAGGCGTGCATCTGGTCGAGGCCTACCATCAGCAGCGCGGACTGCCCGAGCAGCTGATCGTCAATGTCGAGCGGCGCCACGAGGCTGAAATCGAAACGCTGCTGGCTGCCCTCGCTCCACTGGAAGCCCTGGAGTTCAGCGCGAAGCTGTTCGCCCGGCTCTCCTCCGTCGATACTCCCACGGGCATCCTGGCCGTCATCAGGGCGCCGACACGCAGCACGGCCCCCGCACAGCCTGGCCCCTGCGTGATCCTCGAAGACATACAGGATCCTGGCAATCTCGGCTCGATCCTGCGCTCAACGGCCGCTGCCGGCCTGCGCGAGGTGTATCTGTCGCGAGCCTGTGCCGATGTCTGGTCGCAGCGCGTACTCAGGGCCGGCATGGGTGCTCACTTCCTGCTCGACATTCATGACGGGATCGAGCTCCGCGAGCTGCTTGGCAACTTTCCGGGACGCATCATCGCAACCCACCTGCACGCACGGCAGTCCATTTACGATGCGGACCTGACCGGCACCATCGGCCTGGTGTTTGGCAATGAGGGGGCCGGGCTGTCGCGGGCGGTGCTCGATGCGGCGAAAGAGATCGTCGCCATACCCATGCCAGGTGCCACTGAGTCGCTGAATATCGCGGCAGCCGCTGCCGTATGCCTGTTCGAGCGCGTCCGGCAGGGTACGATACGCACCCGGGAATAAGGCCACAGAGAACGGGCCAGGAAGCGCGGCGCATGGAACAGACTCACTTCGGCTTTGAGACAGTCGCTACCGCCGAAAAATCGGGGCGGGTGCGGGCCGTGTTCGACTCCGTCGCGCCGAAGTACGACATCATGAATGACCTGATGTCGGGCGG
This sequence comes from uncultured Chromatiaceae bacterium, assembly GCA_964371995.1. Classification (GTDB taxonomy): domain Bacteria; phylum Pseudomonadota; class Gammaproteobacteria; order Steroidobacterales; genus SHZI01. The sequence continues at coordinate 15,060 of CAYJPG010000054.1, forward strand.
CCTGCACCGCTTGTGGAAGCATTTTACGCTGTGCCGCACCGGACTGAGGCCAGGCGACCGGGCACTCGACGTTGCCGGCGGCACCGGCGACCTGTCCGCCGGCATGGCGAAACAGGTAGGCCCGACCGGGCTCGTCCTGCATACGGATATCAATCACGAGATGCTCGAGGCGGGACGACGGCGACTGGTAGACCGCGGCATCGTCGGGAACACCCACTCGCTGCAGGCCAATGCGGAGAACCTGCCCTTTCGCGACGGGACTTTTCACTGCGTCACGATCGGTTTCGGCCTGCGTAACTGCACCGACAAGCCGGCTGCGCTGCGTTCCATGGCGCGTGTTACCCGTCCGGGCGGACGTGTCATGGTGCTCGAGTTCTCCAAAGCGCTGAAGGCACTCGAACCACTTTATGATCTCTATTCCTTCAGGATCCTGCCAAGGCTCGGCGAACTGGTCGCGAAGGATGCAGCGAGCTACCGCTATCTGGCTGAATCCATCCGCATGCACCCGGACCAGGAAACGCTGCGCAACATGATGCAGGAGGCCGGGCTCGAGGACGTGCGCTACCACAACCTCAGCGGCGGCATCGTCGCCCTGCATATCGGTCACCGTTACTGAATCCGGCGCACGCAAGCACATGGACCGCTTTTCACCCCTGGCCTTCCGGCCGCTCGAAAGCCTAATCAACCACGGCATCGCAAAGTCGCCTGGGGCTCAGGCGGCAGCTGCAGCACTGGATGACAAGTCGCTGGACCTGTGCATCGATGGGACACCGGTCGCGCTGCGCATGGTGGTCGTGGATGGCGTCGTTCAGCTCAGTCACCTGGCCACGGGGGCTGAATCCTCGGCCGCAACCGCCGGTCTGTCGGGCCCGCCCATTGCGATGATGCGGCTGATGAGCGGCGATCCGCAGGCGCTGATTCGTGCCGGCGAGATTCATATTACGGGCTCACCGGATACGGCAGACCAGTTCCGCGAGCTGCTGTATCTGGCAAAACCCGATATAGAAACCGAACTGGCCCGGATTCTGGGCCAGTCTGCAGCGCATCAGCTCGGCAGCTTCGCGCGCGGACTCGGCGATTTCAGCGCACGCGCAGGAGAAAAGCTGGCGCAGCGCATGAGCGAATATCTCACCGTCGAGAAACGCAGCGTGCTGACACAGGCCGAGCTCAATCGCTTTCTGCAGGCGGTCGACACACTGGCCAACGATGTCGAGCGCGCCGCCGCACGGGTCGAACGACTGCGGAACAGCGAGGCATGAATCGCCTCCAGCTGCTGCGCCGCCTGGTGTCGATCCAGCGGGTACTGGTCAAACACGGCCTCGACGAACTGATCGGCAGCAGTCATCTGCTGCGCCCGGCGCGTCTGTTGTTCCGCCTTTCGCCTTCAGGCTGGCGCGGCCCGCAGCTGGATCAGCCGCGAGGCGTGCGTATCCGTCTCGCCATCGAAGAACTCGGCCCGATCTTCGTGAAATTCGGCCAGTCGCTGTCGACGCGGCAGGACTTGCTGCCGCCCGATATCGGCCGGGAACTGACCCGACTTCAGGATGAGGTACCGCCCTTTCCGGCAGAACAGGCTCTGGCGGAGATCGAAAGCAGTTTCGGGCGGCCGGCCAGTCAGCTGTTTGCGAGCTTCGAGCAAGACTCGCTCGCCGCAGCATCGATCGCCCAGGTACACGCCGCACGCCTGCACAGCGGTGAGGATGTGGTGGTCAAGATCTTGCGCCCCAATGTGCGCGAACTGGTGCGCCGCGATCTCGATGTGATGTATGCGCTCGCCAGACTTGCAGAACGCTGGTGGCCCGAATCCCGGCGCTTGCGGCCGGTGGGCATCGTCGCCGAATACGAAAAGACCATCCTCAACGAGCTTGACCTGTTGCGCGAGGCCGCCAATGCGGCGCAGCTGCGGCGTAACTGGCTCGGCTCACCGCTAATCTATGTGCCGCAGGTCTACTTTGAGTATTGCCGCAAGTCCGTCATGGTCATGGAACGCATACACGGCATCCCCATCGATGACATGGAGGCGCTGATTGCTGCCGGCGTCAACATTCCGCGGCTGGCGGCAAATGGTGTGGAGATTTTTTTCACGCAGGTTTTCCGCGACAACTTTTTTCACGCGGACATGCATCCTGGCAATATTTTCGTGGATGCGACCAATCCCGAGTACCCGCGCTACGCCGCCGTAGACTTCGGCATCGTCGGCAGTCTCAGCGAGCGCGACAGCCGCTATCTGGCCGGCAACTTCATGGCTTTTTTCGAACGCGACTACTACCGCGTCGCCAAGCTGCATGTGGATTCAGGCTGGGTGCCCGCCGGCACCCGTGTCGATGAACTCGAAGCTGCTGTACGCACTGTCTGCGAGCCGATCTTCAGCAAGCCGCTGAAGGACATTTCTTTTGGCCATGTGTTGCTGCAGCTGCTCAGCATCGCGCAGCGCTTCGACATGGTGGTGCAGACGCAGCTGATCCTGCTGCAGAAGACACTGGTCCAGGTGGAAGGCCTCGGGCGGGTGCTCTACCCCGATCTCGATATTTGGCAAACCGGCAAACCGGTACTCAAGGCCTGGATGCGTAACCAGACTGGGCCGCGCGCCACTTTGCGCCGGCTGAGGCGAGACTGGCCTGATCTGCGCTATGCGCTGGAGAAACTGCCGCTGGTGGCCCGCAAACTCGTGGACGAGACGCTGGAGGGCGAGGCAGGCGGGCAGGCGGACAGCGACGATCGCGAGCTGCAGCGCGCAGCTGTACGGTCACGCTACCTGCTGGGGGTCGGCGCTACCCTGCTTATCAGTGCCACCCTGTGGCTGGGTCTGTTC
>CAYJPG010000055.1:0-17708 GCA_964371995.1 uncultured Chromatiaceae bacterium
GCGACGAGGTTCCGTGTTGAGCTGCAAATCCCCCTGTGGCTTATGGCTCGTCGGATCCCTTTCCCTGCTCAAGGTTGCATGCATGGGCGACTCCGCTAACAAGCGCTGGCTGGCCTTTCTCATCCTCTTCGGCATCACCGCGACAGCCAGCGCCGAACCGTGGATAGACACCTCTGACCTCACGCTGCGCACTGAAATCCAGTACCTCGCTGACCGGGGCGTGATCAGGGCGCCGGTCACCACCTGGCCGCTGATGTGGGCGGCCATCGAAACGGATCTGCGCGCCGTAGATGTCAGTCAACTGGATGCGCCGGGGCTCAATGCCTGGCAGGACGTCATGCGGCATCTGGATTTTTCAAAACAATCCATCAGTTCGGCCAGCGTCACGGTAGCGAACGACGACAACCGCTTTGCCGGGTTCGGTGACGAATACCGGGACAAGAACACGGTTGCACTGAGTTACAGCACGATGGGCGACCGGTGGGCGCTCAAACTGAAGCCGGCGTTAGTGGCTAACCCGGATGACAATGATGAATACCGGCTGGATGAAAGCTACCTGGCCGGGACACTGGGCAACTGGGTGGTGTCGGCCGGACTCCAGGACCGCTGGTGGGCGCCGGGCTGGGACACCAATCTGAGCCTGACCAGCAACGCACGACCAATGCTGGCGATTGCACTCACGCGCAAGGACTCCAGCCCGTTCAGGCTGCCGTTCACCGACGATTACCAGATCCCCTGGACGGTGACCACTTTCATGGGACACATGAGTACTGATCGTGCTGTCCCGAACGTACTCCTGTGGGGCTTCCGCCTGAACTTCAAGCCGCATCCCCGCCTTGAAGTCGGCGTCACGCGCCTGGCGCAATGGGCCGGTGATGGCCGGCCGCATGGCTTCGACACCTTCTGGAATGTTCTGACCGGGCGCGACAACTGCGGCAACAGCGGGCTCGACTGCACGGACAACAACGAACCCGGGAACCAGCAGGCCGGTTATGACCTGCGACTGTCGGTACCCGTCGCGGGCCACAACTTCGGCATCTACTATCAGTCATTCGCCGAAGATGGCAGTCAAAGCAGCACCAAGCTCTGGACCAAGGCGCGTCCGCAGGCAGGCGTGGACACCACCGTCACCATTATGGACACACCGCTCCTGATGTTCCTGGAGTACACCGACAGCCTGAACTACTGTGGCAATGGCGAACAGCTGGGCGTTGCTGATTGCTATTACGAACATCATATCTATCGCACCGGAATGCGTTACCAGGGCCGCAACATCGGCAATCTTTACGATAACGATGCCGCTACGGTGGTCTTTGGCATGATTGCGCAGATGCGTAACGACACCAGCTGGCAATGGTCGCTGCGCTATGCGCACCTGAACCGCGACAACAGCGACGCTTATCCGGGTGAACCAGACGGCAACACGGTCACGGAGATTGCCGAGGACCTGCTGATGCTTTCCGGGAAATATCAGCGCATCCTGGGACGCTGGAAAGTTGGCGTGGGCGGCACTGCCAGCCATTCGAGCTTCAGGGATCAGCCAGGCGACGATGACTACACGGCTTTTCTCGACGTGGAATACCTGCTGTAGAAGCGGCGGCTGGTTCAGCGCTCCTCGCCGGCCCCCATGATGAACTTCGGCTTGAAGATCTCGACCCATGCCGGCACCAGGAACATCGCGGAACAGGCGTTCAGGACCAGCATGATGATCAACAGGCGTGCCGAGTCTGCCTGGAAGCGCAGCTCGGAAATAAACACCCACATGATGATGCCGCCAATCAGGGTGGTTGCCGTAAAGGCGATCGCGACACCGGTCGTGCTCACTGCGCGTTTTACCGCTTCCTGCAGGTCCGTCGTGCCATGCATCTCTTCCTTGATGCGATCCATCATGTAGATGGCATAGTCCACGCCCAGGCCGATACCGACCGCGATCATCGGCACGGTGTTTACGTTCAGCCCCATGTCGAGCAGGCCCATGCACGCATAGGTCAGGGTCGTGGCAAAACCCATCGAGACCAGCATCATCACGCCTGAATGTATCGATCCGTAAAACCAGAAAGTGAACATCAGGATCAGCACCAGCACCGCCGGCACGACGACCAGGTTGGTACCGAAAGCTTCCTCGTTGATCGCCGCCGTTACGCCGACCGGGCCACCGGCCAGATCGATATGCAGGCCAGGGATCTTGTTGCCAACGTCATCTCTCCATTTCTTGACCATGTGGATCGCACGACGGATGGTCTCGCCGGTATGGTCCTTGTAGTAGAAAACCATGTTGGCGCGCTGCTCGTCGGTATCCAGATACTCGAGCAGTGCGCCCGGGACCGGTGCTGACATCATGTACATGAACATCAGGCCGCCGACATCGCTGGCGCGATTCGGCACCACGGCCCAGCGCGGATCATCGTTGCGCGTCATCTGGTTGACCTGGATTACCAGGTTGTTCAGCCCCTTCGCGCCGCCCATGGTCGGGTCGAGCAGCATATAGTTCTGGAAATCCGCCAGCGCCTTGATCACTTCCGGACGCTTGAGACCACCCTTTTCGTCGGTACGCGCGATGATGAACAGTTCTTCCGAACCGGGGAACCGGTCATTGATCGCCTTCGATGACACGTTGAAATCGTGATCGCGATACAGCAGCGGTGAACCCGGCTCCGGCTCGCCGATCTGCACCCTGAAACTCAGCGCGGTCGCAACCAGCACGATGCACAGGGTCACCCACAGCACCGCCTTCGCGCGTTGGCGCGTGCCGACAACCAGCGCCAGCTTGGGGAATGCATCGCGAATGAAAGTGCGTTTGATGCTGATGTTTTTCGGCTTGGGCAGAATCGCCAGCAGCATTGGCAGGGTTACCAGCACCGTCACGACCATGCTCACCGCCCAGAACGAGGCATAAATCGCCATCTTGTCGTTGATCGGTACTGAACCGAGACCGATCAGAAAAAGTGCGGCGGCATCGGCCACGATGGCCAGTGCGCCCGGACGGAACAACGCATTGAAGGTGTTGCGGGCGGCCAGCTGCTTGTCATCGGTACGCGCCAGCTCCAGAAAGTAGCGTTCAACTTTCTGTATGCCGTGTGACAAGGCGCGCGCCGAGATCAGGAACGGCACCACCAGCATCAGCGGGTCGAGGTTGTAGCCGATCACGCCCATAAAGCCGACGCCCCAGATACTGGTCAGCGCCATGCCCAGCAGCGGCAGCAGGATGCCGTACAGCCGCCGCGTGTAGACGATCAGGATCGCCAGCACGATGACCACGGTATAGAGAAAGATCTGCAGGATCTGCGCACTGTAGGAATCCACCCAGCCCACCAGCACCGGATTGCCGGTTGCGTAAATGTGAACGCCGGGTGCCGCTTCCTTGAGGCGGATCGCCTGCAGCTCTTCGAAAATCTTGCCGTAGTCGAGCGCACCTTCGTTGAGTGTGCCCTTGATGATCGCGGCCTTGAGATCGGGTGACACGAGCAGACCGAACACGCGCGGGCTGGCCACCACATCTCGTTCCATGCCGGCCAGCTCATCCGGCGAGTAATCGCCATATTGCGGATCGTAGTAGGTCTTCGAGCGGATGTTGCCGTCGGGCGTTAGCGAGATCTTGCGCGTATTGCGGTGGGTGAGACTGGTCACCAGGTTGTGATTGATGCTGGTGAGCTGATCCATGCCCTCCGTGATGCGATGAATGCGCGACAGCGTCTCGTTGGTGAATACCGTTCCCTCATCCACTTCCACCGCCATCGTGATGATGTTGGCGCCGCCGAAGGTATCGCGGATGCTGTTGTGAAGCTTGATGTAGGGATGCTGTTGCGGCAGCAGGTCGGCAAAATCCGACAGCATGCGCACAGCCGGGATATGCCAGGCAAACCATGCCGTGATCAGCATGACGATCAGCAGCACCAGCTTGCGGTGATCGAACAGCGCATTGCCGAAGCGCGGGAAAAAGCCCTGGGGTTCGCTCATCTCAGCTCCTCGGCACTGCATACAGCGCACCGGCGGCACCGCCGATGAGCAGCCGGTCGTTGCCAGCCGCATGAATCACGCGCAGGAAGAGCCGCACCGGCTCGCCATAGTCCACGCGCTGCCAGCTGTCGCCGTTGAGCTTCAGCAAAGTACCCTCGCCGCCGGCAGCATAGATGTCAGCACCGATACCGGCCAGGCTGTAGATCGGCACCAGCGTCTGCGTGCTCTGCAGGGCCCAGGTTTTACCGCCATCGGCGGTATGCAGGATCTGGCCTGCGAGGCCGGCCACCCAGCCCGTATCCAGGTCACGGAAATACGCATCCTGCGGATAGAACCCGCCCGGCAGCGGTTCGCCCGGGGTCCACGTTGCGCCGCCGTCTGCGCTGTGCACGTTGAAGCCAAACTCACCGAAGATCAGGGCGTGCTCCGCATCGATGAACTGGATCGTGGTCAGGATTGTGTCATCGCCGATTGAATGGTCGTCCCAGTTCTTTCCCGCATCGTCGCTGACGATGATGGTGGTGAAGCTGCCAACCACCCACAGACGGTTCTGTGGATCGCAGGTGATACCCTGGGGCGACTCCTCGGTCTGGATCGGGTTTGACACCCAGGTCTGTCCGTCATCAGCCGAAACGAACACCTCGCCTTCCGTTGCGAGTGCGGCAAACTGTCCGTTCGGACAGGCGGCGATACCGATCAATGATGGCCAGCCGGGCACTTCCTGCCGGCTCCACGTCGTGCCGGCGTCCACAGAGCGCAACACCAGACCGTGATTGCCCACCACCAGCAAGGCCTTGTCGCTGGACGCCGCTTGCTGGAAGAGATCACCACGACGAATCGGCGCAGCCTGAGAAGCCTGCACACCCTTGAGATTAAGCGGCGACTCGCAAGCTGCCAGTGCACTGGCAGCCGTCAACACGAATGCAGCCAGCCGAACGACCGAATATTTCAAGCGCCCCCCTTAATAATGTCCCGGTTGCCAAAACTGGATGACCAACGCATAGCGCGACGCAGACTGGAATGATTCTGCTCGATTGGCTGCACCCGGATCATTCATTTTCGGCATCCCTGTATGCGAACCGGACACCACGACCAGTGGCCCATTGACGAGCATACGGGAGCATGGCAGAAGAGATACTTGGGCTGATGGCGACAAGTTGGGGAACATCCGCAATGCGCCTGTCAGCCTCACGTTTCTGTTGCAGGGTTCTTCGGACTTCCGTGAATTTCCAGGGGGGAAATAACCATGAGACTCATTCGCATTCCGCGTGCTGCCAGCCATTGCAGCATCTTGCTGATTATGGCGTTCGGCATCGGCCTGAGTACCCCGGCTTACGCGGTGTGGCACTCGGAGGACGGCTCACTCGAAGTCCGCGGCTTTGTCGACAACATGACGAACGTGCGCGACGACGTCGGACTCAGCAAGCAGCGCGTACAGGGGCAGCTTGAACTCTTCAAGCAGGCCCAGCCGCGCGGCATATTCTCGGACCTGTCGGTCGGTGCAACTTTCCGGCTCAGCTACGATGCCGTCTACGACCTGAACGACAAGGATTACGGCCGCAGCGCCGGCGGTCCGCTGACGTACTCCGCGCCGGGCAACCCGGATTTTTTCAGCTACATCAACGGGGGTAGCCCGCCGTTCACCCCGCCGACCAGCCTCGTCTACGCGGGCACCTTCGGGCCGGATGGCACCGGCGCCAATGGCGCCATTCCGCTGCCTGGCACCGGCGGCACAATCAACTCACCGAGCAATCCAAACGACGGACTGCGCTTTGCCGCCGGCGACATCTACTCCTATCAGGACGGCGGCGTCATGCTGGCCACACCAGTGCGGCCCTGCGATACGGACAGCCGCGGCTGCGGTCCTCTTAAAGGCTACATGGACAAGGACCGCAACGAGCTGCGCTACAAGGAGTTGAACGACGATCTCGACTTCATCCGCGAACTTTGGGTGGCGGGAAGCATCCCGGTGGGCAGCGGCGATAACGAAGTTGCCATCCGTCTCGGCCGGCAACAGGTCGTGTGGGGACGAACCGACCTGTTTCGCGTGCTGGACATCGTCAACCCGATGGACTTCTCTCGCGAGAACCTCTATGCAGAGTTCGAAGACTCACGTATTCCGCAATGGATGGCGAACGTGGAGTACCGGCTCGGTGCCACCAAGGTATTCGATGACCTCAATTTCCAGCTGATCTACAAGCTCGAGCCCTTCCGCCCGCACGATCTGGGCCAGGGCGGCGAACCCTATGCGATCCTCGGCGCCGGCAACCTGTTCCGCGCCCTGGCAAACTGCTGGGAAAACGGCTGCACGGTGGGCAACTTCCCGGCTACCGGGGTCACCGTCGATTTCCCCAGCCATGCCATCGGCATCCGCGATGTCAAGAAACCCGACCACAGTGAGTTTGGCGGACGGATGGAGGGTGTCTACAAGGGTGTCGGCTTCTCGCTGAACGCGATGTATTTCTACTCGCAGTTCCCCTCACTGCGTGGTGGAATTCCCACCGTCGATCCGTTCACGGCTTCTCCTGTGGAGACCGTGCACCCCTATGACATCGCTTTCGATGTCGAATTCCCTCGCCTGTTCATGATTGGCGGCTCGGCGGACTGGTACTGGGAAAAAGCCAGGACCTCGTTCCGGGTTGAGACCTCGTACACGACGGGCGAAGAATATGCCGATACCAGCAAGCCCGATCTCTATTCCGATTCGGATGTGTTTCGCGGGGTTATCGGCTTCGACCGGCCAACCTTCATCCCCTTCCTCAACAAGGACCGGGCCTTCCTGATTTCCGGACAGGTGTTCTACCAGAGGCTGCTGGATTACAAGTCCTACAACGTGAACTCGGCCGGAATACCGACCCAGGGGAAGATCGGCTTCCAGGACTGGGAGGACAACATCCTGCTGACCCTGCTGATCCAGGGTAACTACTTCAACGACCGGCTGACGCCGCAGATCATCACTGCCTACGATACGGAGGCGCAAGCGGGTGTCATCAGTCCTTCACTCGAATACAAGCCCAATAACAGCTGGGTGTTCAAGCTCGCCCTGAACCTCAAGTGGGCGGATGACAACGGAGCTATCGCTGCTGACGACAACCGCTCTGCCAATCCGTTTCCGCCGGCCACCTGCGCGCCGCCCATTGCCCTGTCGCCTGACCCGAGTCCCTGTCTGACTGCATATAGCAGCCTCGGCGTCTCCGGCTTTGAGCCTCTGGGACGGTTCCGCTCCGGTCCGATTGGCACCGCGATAAACGAAGACGAAATCCAGTTCACCTTACGCTACCAGTTCTGATTGCGAGGTTCGTGACAATGAAAAGGCTAGTAATACTTGGCGCCGCTGTAGCCGGCCTGACGGGCATCGCAGCGCATGCAGAAGTGTCTGACGCGATCATCAAGAACGCGTTTGCACCCTATGAAAAAACGGCTCCCACGGCAGCAGGCTATCAACCCGGGATGCGCATCACGGCCAAGAACGTGGATGCGCTCGAAGGTATTCTCGATCCCTTCACCTTCCGCTATGTAAAAAAGGGATGGCTGGAGATCCCGACGACGCCCACTTTCTCCCTGCCGCAGAACCCGAACTACATCGAGGCAACCCGCAAGGGGGCAGACAAGGTAAAACTGTCGCCCGATGGCACCCTCCTCAACTTCGATGCCGGCCGGCCTTTCCCGCAGGAGCCCGATGCCAAGGATCCGCAGGCGGGTCTCAAGCTGATGTGGAATTTCCAGCGTTCAATCAACGCCGGCGACAGCGAAACCATCAATCCCTTCTGGTGGACCTTCCGCAATACCAAGACCGGGCAGAGCGAGCGCCAGCTGCGCTTCGACTGGCACTTCCTGAACTGGAAACACCGCACGATATTTGACCCGAAGCCGGATATCACGCCCAACCCTGGCCAGATTTTCCGCTCGATATCAGCCAACGTGCTTGAGCCTTTTGACCTGGCCAACACCCAGCTGTTGATCTGGCGCTACGAAAATGATCTCGAGCGCGATGACGGCTGGCTGTATCTGGGCTTCCAGCGCCGTGTACGACGGCTGGCGGTCGGGCAGATCACCGATGCCTTCCTCGGCACCGACGCGATGATCGAAGATTTCGAAGGCTACAATGGTCGCCTGTCCGACTACACGTGGACCTACAAGGGCACCCAGAACGTGCTGATGCCTTACGAGAAGCACAACGAACTGCCGGATCTGGACACTGAGCCGAAGGGCGATTCCGATGGTTTCCGCTTTGTAAAATTCGGCGGGCAAGGCAATTGCTTCCCGCAGGTCAACTGGCAGCTGCGCAAGTCCTACATCATCGAGGGCAATCCGAAAGACCCCAATCATCCGCTCAGCAAGCGCGTGATCTACATGGATTCGGAGAGCGCGACACTGCCGATCGTGACGCAGTACGACCGCAAGGGTGCCCCGTGGAAATACTTCCCGATCTGCAAGTCGCACTCTGACTTTCACCTGGCCAAGAACAAGGGCGTTGGTGTCGCGATCGACGACTGCGCACTGTTCTTCGACGAGCAGGCCATGCACTGCACCACGCTGCAGTTCAAGTCGTACGTGAACCCGCAGGAGAACCCGGCCTCGATCTTCACCGTACAGAAGATGCGCTCGACGGGACGTTAGACTCCGCAACGGCAGGGGCCCGTGATCATCCGGTCACGGGCCCTTTTTCTTTGGAGCAGAAGCGATGACTGACAAACATGTTCACGCCAACCCTCTCCGCGGCCGCTTCAATTCCTGGCTGCTGGCAAAGTATGAAGACGAATTCCACGAGGAAATGGGCGAACGGAAGCTGCGGCATATCGGCGCGCTGAACGGTACGGTGGTCGAGATCGGCGCCGGCAACGGCGTGAACTTCCGCTACTACCCGCCCGGCGTGCAGCTGATCGTCTATGAGCCCAACCCATACATGCATGAGCGTCTGCGTCAGGCAGCCCTCAAGTACAGTCTCAACTGCGAACTCCGCCCCGTCAGCGCGGGGCAACTCGATCTGCCCGGGCAATCCGTCGATGCCGTGGTCTGCACCCTGGTGTTGTGTACTGTCGAAGATCCCGGCGAGATCCTCCGTGAAGTGCGGCGGGTGCTGAAGCCCGGTGGCAAGTTCTTCTTTCTGGAACACGTTGCAGCGCCACGGGGCAGCGGGCTGAGACGGGTACAGGATCTGTTGATGCGCCCGTGGCGCTGGCTCTTCGAAGGCTGTCACACGAATCGCGAAACCGCCGAACTGCTGGAAGCCGCTGGTTTCACAAGCGTGGAAATGGAGCGCTTCAGGTCAAAGAAGATGCCGCCGGTGATCGTGCCGGTCATCTCCGGCATCGCGTACCGGTAGGCGGCGCTAGCCCTTGCCCGGGAGACCAGCGCCCCCCTTTCTCAGTTCGCTGATACGCTGCGGCTGCGAGTAGATCGTCACCCGCCCGCCGCGCACGAAGCCGGCCAGCGTCACGCCAAAGCGTTCGGCAATTTCGATGGCGAGCGAGGTCGGCGCGGAAACGGCGGCGATGAACTCGAAGCCGGCGCGGATGGCCTTGGTGATCATCTCGAGACTGAGGCGGCTAGACAGCAGGACGCCACAGCCGGACAGATCCGCGCCCTTCAGCAGACACTTGCCGATTACCTTGTCGAGCGCATTGTGGCGACCGAGATCTTCTGCCACGGCGATGATCTGCGCGTTGCGGTCAAACACGGCCGCCGCGTGCGCGCCACCGGTCTGCGTGAAGACCGTCTGCAGCTTGCGCATCGCCGACATCAGCTCGTCGAACTGCGCGCTGCGCAGCCGGGCCGTATCCGGTACGGCTACCAGTCCGGCAACCAGATTGTCGACGGCTTCCCGGCCGCCACACACACCGCAGGAACTCCCGATGGTGACGTTCCGGCGCCGCGGATTGACCTTGTCAGGATCGACGAGCTGCACGCGGACGATGCCGGAATCACTGCTGCAGACTTCCATTCGGCGCAGATCGCCGAGGCTTCGGATCAAACCTTCGGTAAACAGAAAGCCGGCGGTCAGGGACAGGACTTCCGGGTCGTCCGTCGCGGCCAGCACGCCGTGATCGCGGCTGAAACCCAGGACTTCGTGCAGCGAGGCTGTCGGCGTCCACATCAGCGTGAACCAGCCCACACCCTCGACGTCGATAGTCAGCATGGCCTCTTCGACGACCTGGCAGTCCTCGCGCACCGGTGGCTGGCCAGCGCCTGGCAGAAAATAAGCGGGCACCAGCCGAACACCGTGCTGGACGGGCGGTGCGGGCTTTTGCGTCATCGGATCGCCGGGATCAGGATCAGGGACGGAAACTCATGATCGGCTCGAATACCCCGGCCTTGAATATCAGCAGGCGGAACGTGTAGTAACCGGCCAGCGTACCGGTCGCCGCGATCATGGCCGCCAGCGGTACATTGCCCGCAAACCAGAGCAGCAGGACCGGGAGCAGCACGCCCGCGCCACAGACCACTATGAAGAACCACTTTGCGTAGAGCGTACGGGTGAGCAGCTCCGCCGATTTGCGTGCGCCCGGCGAACCGTGCCGTGCGGCATGCAGCAGGCTCAGCAACACTGCAGCGACAACCAGGTGCAGGATCAGCGCCACCGGTATCAGAAACTGCGCAGATTCAGGCACGGAAGCCAGCAGCAGCATCACACCGGCCGTGGCTGAATAGGTGAGGCTCGACACCGGTATGAGACCGCTGTTCCACAGTGAAATCGCCGTCGAATGCGACATGGCAAAGCCCTGATAGGTCATCACCACCAGTGCTGCGGCGCCCGCCAGCAGCTTGAGCAGGCCGCCGAAACCGGGGATATAGCCCATGACATTCAGCAGGTGCAGGCCGCCGAAACCGATGAAACAGACGATGCCGATCAGGCCACGGCTGATCCATGAACGGTCCGGACGCAGGATGGCTCGCCAGGACTTTGCCGGCACGCCCATATGCGAAAGGTGAAAGTAGGTCTTGAGCAGCCCCGTAATCAGCAGGCCAGCCATCATCCCCTGCGCCGATTCCAGCAGCAGCGAGACGAAAAACAGCCCGGCACCGAGTTCGCCAAAGAAGAACGCGCTGGCCATGGGGGTGTCCCAGTAGCGCTGCAGGCGGTAACCGAGCTTGAAGCTGTCACCGACGATGGGCAGATCTTTTACAGCCATGTTGTTTCCCCTCTGCTCCCGTCCTCAATCGATGTAATACACCTTGGGCCTGGTATTTTTCTCGGGCAGCGGCGGCCGCCCGCCGCGTTCGCGGATCAGCTTGCTCGGCTTGCTGTTCGGATCGTCAAGGTCGCCGAAGATCCGCGCGTCGGTCGGACAGGTCACGACACAGGCCGGATCGAGGCCGGCGTCGACACGCCCGCTGCAGAAATCGCACTTGGTAACCATACCCGGCGTATAGCGCGGATAGCCCTGCTTCTCGAAGGCGGTGAGTTCGCCCGTGCCGAACAGCCCGTCCTTGAAGGCCTCGGCCTTCATCTCGCTGCGCTGGTCGTACGGACAGGCAACCGCACAGGAACCGCAACCAATACATTTGTCAGGATCGACCATGACGATGCCGTCCGGCCGCGTGTAGGTTGCACCGCTGGGGCAAACCTTCTCGCAGGGCGCATCTTCGCAGTGATTGCAGAGCGTCGGTATGTACACGCGGTTGACGGCCGGATACACCCCGTATTCCTCGCTGAGGGTGCGCGTGAAAAACACGCCATCGGGCAGCGAGTTTTCCTGCTTGCATCCGATCACACAGGCGTTGCAGCCGATGCAGCGCTTGAGGTCGAACACCATGCCATAGCGTGCCATCAGTGTTTCCTCCCTTTGCCTGGCTTGGCGATCTCATCCACGAGGTCATAGACCGAACCGCCCTTTTTCAGGTGCTCGGGCCAGTCCTGCAGTTTGGTGATTTTGACCTTGCACACCGTTTCCGGCTGGCCGGTTACACCATCGGTATTCTTGAGGTCATAGGGCAGCAGATCGTTAAAGTGTCCGCCCGCATGCTTGATCCCTTTCGACTGGGTCTTGGCCCGCGACAGTGCATTGGAAACACCGAGAGTATCGGGGTGCCAGCCTTCGGAGACGCCGATACGGCCGAAGATCTTGCCGTAGGGCGACTCAACCTTGACGATATCCAGCGCTTTCAGGCCCTGCTTTTCTGCCGTCTTCGGATTCAGCATGAGCGCGATGTGCACCGGGTCCCGGTAAACGATGTCCTGGATCCATGGATTGCTCAGGCTCTCGCCGAAGTTGAGCTGGATATCCTTGAAGAATATGCCGTAGAGATCGTACTCCGCAGGCTCGTTGTGCACCGGATCGAGCCGGGCTGTCGGCAACGGCTGATAATCATCCCAGGCCCATTCGTCGCGGAATGGCACGTTGGCGGCGTCCATCTTCGCCCGGAGGTCGTCGCGCACCTTCACCATGTCCTCAATATAGAAGTGCAGGCGCATGCCCTCCCAGGGCCGGTACCACTTGTCGAGGCGCCGCTCCGTCACCGCATGACCGTGCTCAACGTACCAGTCCAGATCCTTGTCGTTCCAGAGCAGGCCCTTGCGGCGGGCGATCTCCTTGTCGGTGTACTTGATGCCCGGTTCGAGCTTCAGTTCGGGCTTCTGCACGAAGCCAAGGGCGAAGTTCATCACTTCGTTGTAGCTGTCGAGCACACCGATACGCTCTGCCAGCTCGGAGAAGATCTCCTCCTCGCTCTTCGTATCGTAGAGCGGCTCCACAGCCGGCTGCCGCATGCACATGCCTTCGGTGTGCGGCGGCTCGATCATGGTCATGTTCCAGGTTTCGAATACATCGTTGGACGGGAGGATCACATCGGCCCACTGCGTCGTCTCGGTGGGAATCAGGTCCGACACTGCGATGAATTTCATGCTCCTCATGAATTCGAACCACTTCTCGCGCGGACCCTGCATGGCCCAGATCGGATTCGAGTGGCAGACGATCATGGTGTCTGGACGAAACTCAAGACCATACTTCTCCGGATTGAGGAACACTTCCAGGTTCAGGTGCGGCGGATGCACGCCGACCGGGAAATAATCCATCAGGTGGAAAGTCTGCGGCGGATAGGCAAACGGCGGTACCGGCCCGAGCTGATGCGGATTCGGCTTGATCATGCCGTTCTCGCCGGGCTCGATATGGCTATGATCGACCCACTGGTCATCCAGCGTCACACCGATGTGCCCGCCCGGCGCATCGATGCAGCCGAGCAGGAAGTTGACCATCTTGAAGGCGTGATTGGTCTGGAAGCCGAGCTTGTGGCCCTGTGCGCCGCGATAGTAGTTGTAGGCGGCAGGACGCAGCGGCATCACGCGGCCGTCGATCTCGATCTTCGTGTCGGCGGCGATACCGGCAGCGTCATACATCTCCTTCGCAATCCGCCGCACGGTAGCGGGCGGGATGGTCGTGATCTTCTCCATCGCTTCCGGTGAGCAGTCAGCGAGGATGTCCTTGAAGCGCTGGAAGCCGGGCTTGCAGGGCTTGCCCTCGACCGTCCAGGCACCTTCGAGGGCCATCTTGCCGATGGTCGGGTCGTCCCAGAGCTTGGCGCGATTATCGACGCTGTCCCAGACGTAGATCTTGCCCTCGGCATTGCGGATGAAGTAACCGTCATCGCCGACCAGATAGGGCGCGTTCGTGTCCTTCCGCAGCGACTTGTAGTCGCACCAGCCCTCGTTGACCATCACATGACACATGCTCAGGGCAAACTGCCGGTCGGTGGCCGGACGGATTGGCACCCACTCTTCTGACTTGGCCGCCGAAATGGAAAAACGTGGCTCGACGGTCACACAGCGCATGCCGCGATTCACGCGCGCATCGGCAACCCAGGCTGACTGCGCCGCTGCATGCAGATGCGAGGAGAAGCCGTCGCCGGTGCCGTCATTCAGCCAGTAATTGCAGTACTTGGCATCGTTGGCTGCCGCGAAGGCTGAATGCACATAGCCGTTGATCGGATGATAGGCGCCGCCACACATCGTGCCGCCGGACTGGAAGAAGTTGAAATTGCCGAAGGACAGCGGCCAGACCCAGATGTTCATCTTCTGGAAATCTTCCAGGGACGGAATGATGCGGCGCGGATCGGTCTGCAGGCAGTCCTTGAGCTTGTCGGCCACTAACGTGAGCGCCTCATCCCAGCTGATCGGTACCCACTTCGGGTCGATGTTCGGGCCCTTCTCCGGATTGGTGCGTTTCAGCGGCTGCGTGAAGCGGTTGGGATCATAGTGCCGCATGATCGCGGAGTTGCCCTTGGGGCAGAGCTTGCCGCGGTTGGACGGATTGGTGGGATCGCCCTCAACCTTGTTGATGACACCATCGTCGGTGACATGGATGAGATTGGTGCAGGAGTGCAGGCACATCTTGCAGGTCGAGCGCACCCAGCGACCGGGCTTGATGGAGTTATGTACTGCTTCTGGAGTAGCGGCCATTGCTAACCCTCGTATATCAACCGACGGTGGGCCAATCCGGCCAGCGGCCGGAGCGTCATGCATGGCCCGATCATAGCACCAGCTTCCCGACCGACTATCCCTGAGCCGCAGCACAGAGGCCCGTTTCCGCAATGCGTCCGGGCGCGCCGCTTCTGCCAAGCCAGCTGCTCGAAGCGCCGAGCCAGCCAGGGCACGTTGGGCTACATTCCTTAAACCGTGGCCCCCCAGTCCGTGCTGTTTCTGGCTGCGTTCCGGCCCAATCTGGACGTTGAACATGCAGGAAATCCAGTCGGTCTGTGTAGTCGGCGCTGGCGCCATCGGCAGCCTGTTTGCCGGGCACCTGGGAACTGTCGCGCAGATGAAAGTACTGACGCGACGCGAGGAACACGCTGCGCTGCTGAATAAACACGGCCTGAAGGTGCGCGGCAAGTCTGTGCTGCACGCGAACATCCGGGCGGCGACGGACCCTGCTGCGTTGGGCGATGTCGATCTGCTCATCATCGCCACCAAGGCAACGGCGGTGGAAGCCAGCGCAAAGGCGATCGCCGGCCATTTTCCATCGGCCACGGTGATGACCGTTCAGAACGGCCTCGGCTGTGAGGCTGTCGTGGCCCGCCACGGCAGCTGGCCGATCGTCTCGGCCGTGACTTTCATGAGCGGCGTCCGACATTCGGACACCGAGGTGGAGTACGAACTCGATACCGCGACCTGGATGGGTCCGTGGGCCGGTGGCAAAGCCAGCTATGCGGATGTGCAGCAGATCGCCGCGCTGATAGAGCGCTCAGGTCTCAAGGCCAAGGCCTTTCCGGACCTGCTTCCGGCGCAGTGGTCAAAGCTGCTGTTCAACTCCTGCGTGAACAGCATCGGCGCGCTCACTGACCTGCCGCATGTACAGGCTTTTGCGAAACGCGAGAGCCTCACCGATCTGGGCCATCTGGTCTACGCCATGATGGCAGAAGGCCGGCAGGTCGCCAGCGCGCTTGGCATCGAGCTGTACCGCGACCCCTGGGCGATGAACGTCGAGGCGGTCAGCCATGGCCAGACCGGCGACGATGAGTACGCCCACGTCTTCTCCATGCTCGAAGACATCCGCGCCCGGCGGGCTACCGAGGTGGACTGGCTGACCGGCGCCGTGGTGCGTGAAGCGCAGCGGCTGGGTATCCCGGCGCCGATACACGAGACGCTGTACCGGCTGGTCCGGGCACGGGAATCGAGCTGGCAACAGAAGCCAGCAACTGAAATTGCACACGGGAGTCCGGCATGAAAGTCTGTATCGTCGGCTGCGGCGCCATCGGCAGCCTGTTCGCAGCGCATCTCGCCACACTGGCCGATGTCGAAGTCTGGGCCTATGACCTCGACCAAGCGCATGTCGATGCGATCAATGCCGGCGGCCTGCGGCTGTCGGGCAAGAGCACGCTCCACTCGCGACCGAAGGCGAGCAGCGATCCTGCCGCCATTCCGCCTTGTGATTTCGGAATCGTGGCCACCAAGTCACTGCATACCCGCCCGGCGATGGAAGCCACCGCAGCGATTTTTCGCAACGGGGCGGTCTGCTCGGTACAGAACGGCGTCGGCAACGAGGAGATCATTGCCGAATTCGCGCCGCGGGTGATGCGCGGCACCACCTTTCCGGCCGGTCGCATCATCGAACCGGGCCACGTGCAGCAGGACACCGGCGGCAAAACCTGGATCGGGCCCTTCGAGCCGAAGCCGGCCAGCATGACCGAGGTCACCGCACTGGCGGAAAAACTCACGAAGTCCGGGATGGAAACCCTGGCCATGGAAGACGCGCGCGGCGCGCAGTGGACCAAGCTGATCTTCAATGCCGCGACCAACCCCATCGGCGCGCTCACCGGACTGCCGCACGGCGTGGCCTGTGACCAGAAGCGCGTCCGCGAACTCATCTCAGGCCTGGCCGCCGAGGGTGTTGCCGTCGCCAAAGCGCTCGGCATCACGCCGGACAGCGACCCCGAGAAGCTCATCGACCATGCCCGGGAAGTCGCCTACCTGCACAAGGCCAGCATGCTGCAGGACGCGCTCGCGCACCGGCGCACTGAAATCGCGGCACTGAACGGCGGCATCGTGCAGTTCGGCGAACAGACCGGTGTGCCGACACCTCTGAACCGCGCCATCTGGGCGCTGATCGAGGGCATGGAGCATTCCTGGACCCGCAAGGACTGAACGGCAAGGAGCCGCATCGATGAGTACACAGAACCCGTTTCAGCCCAGCCCCGCCGAGATCGCCCGCCGCTATGCGAATACGCGCAAGGCGATGGCCGCGGCCGGCCTCGATGCGCTGATCGTCAGCGGCAGCGAGTACTCCGGTTTCGAGGGCGCCGTACGCTACATGTGCGGCTTCCACATCCTGCACCGCTATGCCTACGTGGTCGTGCCGATGAAGGGCGATCCGATCTTCGTCACGCCGCGCGAAGCCACCTGGGTGGGCGACCACAGCCAGTCCTTCGTCAAGCAGGCCGCCAAGCCCGCCCACTGCGGTGAATGGCTGGCCGCACATTGCCGCGAGCAGGGCTGGAAACGCGTCGGCATCTACGGTCTCGAGTACATCATGTCGGTGCGCGACTACCGCGCCCTGCTCGAGGCGCGCCTCGAACTCGTCGATTTCGACGTGGCCTTCGACCATTCGCGGGCGCAGAAGAGCGAGGAAGAACTCGCCTCGGTGCGCGACGCCATGGCGATCAACAAGGCCGGCGTGCTCGCCGTCATCCAGGCCTACAAGGCCGGCAAGACCGAGGCCGAGCTGATGGGCGTGGCCGAACAGACCTTTGTGAGCCGCGGCACGGCGCGTAACACCATGGACATGGTGCTGATCGGGCCGAACGGCAGCCTGCGGCCGCAGATGGTCTTTGCCGACCCCCAGCGCCGCGTGGCCGACACCGATGCGCTGATGTACGGACTCGAGGTTTCCGGCCAGGGCGGCCACTGGGTCGAGTTCTCCCGGCTGCTGGCGCCGAAGGGCATCAGCGACATCACCCGCCAGCTGTTGGATGCCTATGCCGAGTTCCACGAGCTGGCCAAAGCGCACATGAAGGTCGGCGCCTCCGCGGAAGACGTGCACCGCAAGTGCATCAAGCCCTTCGAAGGCAAGGGCTGGCGGCTCGGCCATGTCTGCGGCCACTCGATCGGCATGACCATGATCGAGCACCCGCGCATCGGCGAGGGTGCCGAGTTTGCGCTGGTGGAAAACATGGTGTGCTCGATGCACCCGCATGTCATGACCGAAGACCGCAGCGCCTGTCTCTATTTCCAGGAAACTTTCAGGGTCGGCAAGGACGGCGGCGAGCCGCTGTCCGGTGTGCCGGTCAGGTACTACACGGGCGGCGAAGCGGATTTTTAA
>CAYJPG010000056.1:0-17416 GCA_964371995.1 uncultured Chromatiaceae bacterium
GCCGCAACTTCGGCGGCAGCTTCATCGAGTTCACCGAGAACGCCGCGCTGTCGCTCAACCCGTTCACGCTGGTCGAGGACATCGACGAGGACATGGAACTCCTGCAACCGCTGCTCGCGCAGATGGTGTCCCCGCGCGAGTCGCTCGATGGCTTCCGGTATTCAACGCTGGGTGCAGCCATCAAGAAGGTCTGGAAGGCCAAGGGTCGAACCATGACGGTCAGCGACATCCACGATCTGCTTGCAACCGGCCGGCTCGATGAAGACGAGGCCGGCGTCCCAGCCGCTGCCGAAGGCGACCGGCGATTGAAAGATCTCGCGGCGATGCTGCATCCCTACACGCGCGAGGGCGCCTACGGCAAATACTTCCATTCCGATGCCACGATCGATTTCAGCGCCGACCTCATCGTGCTGGAACTCGAAGAACTCAAGTCCAAGAAAGACCTGCAGACCGTCGTGCTGCTGATTGTCATGTACCGCATCACGCGCGAGATGTACTTCTCGCGTGAGCGCAAGAAGATCGTGATCATCGACGAGGCCTGGGACCTGCTCTCCGGCGGCGCCACCGCCGAGTTCATCGAAGCCGGCTACCGGCGCGCACGCAAGTACAAGGGTGCCTTCATGTCGGCCACCCAGGGCGTGGACGACTACTACCGCAACCCGGCAGCCAAAGCGGCACTCGACAACTCCGACTGGATGTTTCTGCTGCGCCAGAAGCCCGAGTCGATCGAGATGATGGACAAGCTCGGTCAACTCACCATGGACGATGCGATGAAGCGACTGCTCTTGTCGCTGCGCACCGAGCACGGCGCTTACTCCGAGGTCTTCATCCACTCGCCGGCCGGCAACGGCATCGGCCGGCTGATCGTCGATCCCTACAGCCTGCTGCTCTTCAGCAGCCGGGCTGAGGACTTCAACGCCATCAACGCCAAGCGTGCAGCGGGCATGGATGTCTCCACAGCGATCGATGCAGTGCTGCGCGAACGGGGGCTCGCATGAGCGCGAGAAGCGTGGCCTTGCTGGTGGGCGTCAACGCGCTGCTGAGCATCGTGCTGATCGCACTCACCCACCTGTGGTTCGAACCCCGGCACTCGCCAACCCTGGCCGTGCTGGACGTGGCGGAACTCTATCGCCTGAAGGAATCCCAGATCACAACCGTGCTCGTCAATGGTGAGGCCAGCGACGCCCAACGTGCCAATGCGCTGCGACACGCAGCGCGCTTCGGCACGGAGGTGAGCACCCTCCTCCAGACGCTGCCCAGTGAGTGCCGCTGCATCGTGTTGGCGCGTGGCGCCGTGGTGGGCACCGCAAGCCAGCTTCCCGACCTGACGCCGGACGTGCGGCGCCGACTCGGCCTGTAAACCCGCACCGAAAGAGACCATGCGCAATCTGTTCCCACATCGAAGCTGGCCCGGCGGCTTCGCATCGACCGGACGTTTCCAGCTGCACACCTTCAGCGTGCGCCTCGTCGCACATGTGAAACACTGGACGCTCGTCTACGTCGGACTCGCCGCGATCGCCTTCTGGTTTCATGCCCACTACGCCTTTGGACTGAACGGCTCGCCGAGCCTTCCGTACCGGCTATTCCTCATCCACAAGGGTGAGATGCCCGGCCGTGGCAACTTCGTGGCTTTCCGCTGGGCGGGCGGCGGCCCGTACCCGGCAGGCATCACCTTCATCAAGGTTCTCGCCGGCGTGCCCGGTGATGAGGTCACGCGCGATGCGCAGGGCTTCCACATCAACGGCATCGCGGTGGGCCTGCCAAAACCGGTGAGCCGGCAAGGTGTGGTGCTCGAACCTGGCCCCACCGGCAGGATTCCGGCGGGCCGCTACTACGTCCAGGCCGGACACCCGGACAGCCTCGACTCCCGCTACCAGCTGACCGGCTGGATCCACACCGTGCAGATCATCGGACGGGCCCGTGCGCTTTTCTGATCCGACAATCGCAAACCGCAATGGCGCCGCAGCACTCGCCGCGGCCCTCTTCATCTTGATGGTTGCGATGGTGTCCGCACGTGCGGAAGACCTCGGCGTGATCGGTCCGGTCTACCCGATCGCCGAGCCGAGTCTGCTGGAGTTTATTTTCGGCAAGCTGCGAGCCGCGGACGAAGACGGCACGCTTGCCCGCCTGCAACGCGAGGCACGGGCGAGGATCCGGCACGAGGTCGACGACCCGGCGCCGGTCGCTGGCCTCACCCGCAGCCGCCATCCACGGCGCTTCCATCACGACCCGAGCATCGTCGTGCAGGAGGCCATTCGCGACGCCGAAGGGCGCGTCATCGTACCGCCCGGCACGGTGGTCAACCCGCTCGACACGGTAGCGCTCAGTCAGCCACTGCTGTTCTTCGACGCACGCGACCGCGAACAGATCGTTCAGGCGCAGAAGCTCGTCGATGCGCACCACGGCAAGGTCAAGGTGATCCTCACCGGCGGATCCTATCTGGCGCTGATGCGTCGCTGGCAACGGCCGGTCTTCTACGACCAGCAGGGCACGCTCAGCACACGACTCGGCATTCGCCACGTACCGGCACTCGTGACCCAGGACGGCAGGAGGCTGCGCATCGATGAACTGCCGTAGACCCCTGCGCCTTTTTGAAGTCCTTCGGCTTGTCGTCGCGCTGTGGCTGCTTGTGCTCCTGTCGGGTCCCGCGGCAGCGGGCCCGACCTGTCACGGGCGCTTCATGAACCCGATCACCGACATCTGCTGGAGTTGCCTGTTCCCGCTGACCATCGGTTCAGCAGCGATCCTTTCAGACGGCCAACCAGACACCGACAACCCGTCCTCACCCGTCTGCTACTGCAGTAACCCACCGCGCATCGGTGTATCGATCGGCTTCTGGGAGCCGGTGCGCATGGTGGATGTGACGCGCACGCCCTTCTGCATGGTCGGCCTCGGCGGCCTCTCACTCGACCCCGGCATCGATGTGCCGCGTGGCGCGCAGGTCGGTCACGACAGCCAGACGCGCAACAGCTTCTATCACGCGCACTGGTACACGAACCCGATCCTCAGCTGGCTCGAAGTGCTGCTCGACTTCCCCTGCCTCGAAAAGGGCTCGCTCGACCTGGCCTATCTGACCGAGGTCGACCCGCTGTGGGCCGACGACGAACTCACCGCCATCCTGAACCCGGAGGCGGTGCTGTTTGCCAACGTGGCCGCGAAGGCCGCGTGCGCTGCCGACTGTGTTGCCGCGACCGCCGGCATGCCGATCGCGAGTCTTTTCTGGTGCGCCGGCTGCCAGGGCTCGATCTACCCGATGAATGGCCACGTCGCCACCCACATCGGCGGCGTGCAGGCCTCCACGCTGATCACGCAGCGCATGACCGCCAAGATGCACCGGCAACTGGTGACGTTCAGCGGCGCCGGATCAGCCGGACTGTGCGGCTACTACCCGTTGCCGATCATGGACAAGACCCACTACAAGATGCAGATGGTCTATCCGGTGCCGGCGACTGCCAAGGAAGCCGGACAGTGCTGCCAGCCGTATGGCCGCAGCACGATGATCTGGGGCGCGGGCAAGTCCTACCCGGTCTCGGGCGAGGACTTCGCGTACCAGATCTTCCGCAAGAGAAACTGCTGTGCCAGCGCGTATTGAACCCCGCGCCATCGGTGCAACCGCCTGCGCGCTCTGGCTGCTCGGCGCGGGCATGGCGCACGCCGAGCCCCCGCGATGGCCTGACGCCGACGACATCGAGCGGGCACTGAACGCCCACCCGTTTCCGGGACCGGATCGGCTCGGCGCTCAACCGGTACCCGCGCCGCCGAACGTGACACCGCCTGCCACGCCAGCGCCGGCCGATATCGAAGCACTCGCCCGCGCCGGTGCGCGCCTCACGAGCCCAGCGGCAACGGAAAGTGCCGCGAGCCGGCTGCGCATTTTCATCACGCTGGAGATGCCCCGCGCGAGCCTGCAACTGCTGACCGATCAGGCTGCGCGCAGCGGTGCCGTCCTGGTGCTGCGGGGCCTGAAGGCGAACTCAATGCGCGAGACCCTCGCAACCGTATCCAGCCTGATCGGTGAGCGTCAGGTGGCGTGGGTGATCGACCCTGAAGCCTTCGCACGCTATCGCATCGAACGCGCGCCGACTTTCGTACTGAGGCTCGACGATCGCGACGATGCGGGGCCAAGTTGCGGCACGGACTGCCGCACAACGCCGGCCTTCGTGAGCGTGTCCGGCGACGTGAGCCTCGACCACGCGCTCAACACGCTGGCCAGGCAGCGCCCCGAAGCGGCGCCGTTGCTCACGCCTCTGCTCAAGCGGCTGAAGGGTTTCTGAGCATGTGGCGCGCAAAACACCCTACCGGCACGCTCATCACTTCTGCGGCACTGCTGTTCGCGACACTGTCGGGCGCCCTCGCGCAGTCGCCGCCCTCGCTCGGCGACGCATTCGAGCAAGGCAAGACACTCGGGCGTAGCGGCAATGCCAGCGGCCGCAGCACGATCAGCGGCAGCAGCGCGCAATCGAGCGTTCCGAACTACAGCACCAATCCACCCGAAGCCGGCTACTTCGGCAGTCCGGGGCTCGGCACCCAGACCGTCACTCGCGCCAGCGCCTGCGCGAGCGGCCCTGCCGCCGCCGATCCGGCCTGTGTCGCGACGCAGTTCTTGCAGACCAATCCGACGCGGCGGCCCGACTTCAGCATCGACACCAACGATCCGCTGCTCACCCGGAGCCGTGCGATCACCGCCGATCCACAGGCCATCGCCGGCAGCATCAGTGGCAGCTACAGCGACTGCAGCGTGCAGACAGCCACCACCGTGGACCGCTTTGAAACCGCAATCTGCCACCAGTACCGTACGCTGGAGTCCAGCACCTGCGACAAGGTGCTGATCGTCACGCCGACCCAGACCCCGGGCTGCTCGGACGGCCAGTTCCTGACCCGCGTCACCGCCAATCCCTGCCCGGCCTGCGTCGACTATCTGGCCTTCGATTTCAGCTGCGGTACAAACAACTACCTGATGCACGTCTTCAGCCTGAGCAAGGCGAGCGGCAGGGTCCGCATGGATCTCGGCTCGCAGACCGTGCCCGGCGAACTGAACACACAGATTCCAAAGACACCCGGCCCCACGCGGATGAACGGCTTTTTCTGCTACCGGACCTACTACAGCCAGAGCTGCGCCGGCCCCAGCTGCACCATCAGCGCATGGTTCTATAACCCCTGCCAGGGCACGAGATACTTCGGCACCAACACCTTCGCGATGCCGACCACGGTCAGCTTCAGCGACGCCTGGGACAACCAATGCGCGGCGCTGGAGGCGCGCGCGCAATGAGCACCACCAGCAGCTTCGCCTGCCTGGCCAGCACCGCGCTGGCGCTCGGCCTCTACACGGCCACGCCGGCCACGGCCGCCGACTGCTACCAGAACGCCGAGACCTGTGCCGAGGGGCCCGAGACCCGCGACATCGGCGGCTATCCGGTGCAGCGCGACTGCTGGCGCTACCGCGCGTCCTACACCTGCGTCTCGCAGAACAGCACCGACGACTGTCAGCCCCTGCGCGACCGCAGCTGCAGTCAAGTGGACTCGCACTGCATGGACACGAACCCGCAAGGCGCCTGCATGCTCTATGAGCAGACCTGGCAGTGCCGCGTCGCTACGGGCACCACCTCGACAGTCACGAACTGCGGGGGGCAGCAGTTCTGCATGGACGGGCGCTGCTTCGACACCGGCTACGCACCGGATGCCGATTTCGCACGCAGCGTCGCGGGCCTGGAAGCGCAGCGCGAAGCCGGTCGCTACCTGGATCCGAACACGCTGGAAGTCTTCAAGGGCTACGACAACCGCTGTCGCAAGAAGCTCTTCGGCCTGCTGAACTGCTGCAAGGGCGGCGGCATCGATGGCTCGCTCTTCTCCACCATGAGCTTGATCACCGGTGCCGGTGGCCAGGCCATCGGTGCGATCGGCTCCAGCTACACCTACGACGCCCTGTTTACCGCCGACGCACCCGACATGGTGATCGCCGGCTTCGAATCGCTGTTCGGCGCCGGCGGTGGCTCCTCGGCGCTGGCGGGACTCATTGCCGGTGACGTGTCGGTCGGTTCCTTCGTGACCTCGCTGATGCCCGGCCCGTGGACCATTGCGATGCTCGCGATCCAGTTCTCGGGGCTGCTTTCCTGCGAGCAGGCCGAACAGGTCCTCGCGATGAAGCGCGACAACCGTCTGTGTCACAGCGTCGGCAGTTACTGCTCGTCGCGGCTGCCGATCATTCGCACCTGCGTCGAGACGACCGAGAGCTACTGCTGCTTCAACTCCCGCCTGTCGCGCATCATCAACGAACAGGGCCGCGCGCAACTCAGCCGCAGCTGGGGTGGCGCCAGGAACCCCAACTGCAGGGGCTTCTCACTCACACAACTCCAGGCGCTCGACTTCTCGCGCATGGACCTCAGTGAGTTCTATGCCGAGATCGCGCCCACGCTGCCGAACCTCGGCGACATGCAGCAGCGCGCTGAGCAGAAGGTCAACGGCTACTTCGGGCCATGATGCCCGCTGCTCACATGCCGCTTATGCCGACGCATCGCCAGGTTCTCGGCACGGCCCTGCTCAGCGCGCTGCTCGCCCTGCCGTCCCATGCGCAGACGAAACCGCGCATAACGGTTTCGGAGATCAAGCCGCTGCTGGTGCTGGCCGCCGAGCGCGGCACTGCACAGGGCGTGCTGACCGGCCCCGGCGCCGACTACATGCGCCGCCACTTCGATGCCACCACGCCTATCGAGATCGACGTACAGACGCTGCACGCCCTGCCTCAGCCCGGCTGCGCGCGACTCGAAGTCACCACGCGGCAACGCGAGGTGCTGGAGGAAGGCAAGCGCGGCGATCAGGAACTGCGCTGGGAGATCAGTTTCTGCCGGGACGGCAGTTTTCCGGAGAAGCGGTAGATGCGCGTGAAGATGTCCACGACCGGCAAGACAGCGCACCTCGTCGCGGCACTGATGGCTCTCGCCATGGCGCTGTCCGCCGCCACGGCATTTGCGCAAAGTGCAAACGACACGAGGGAGATCGAAGCCGTCCCTCAAAGCAGCGCGTACTGGCTGCGCAAACGGGAAGGCTGGTTCTGGTACCGCGATCCGCCGATCACAGCCCATCGGTCAGTTCCCCCATCGAGCAAGCCGCCCCATGAACTGGCCGACTTCGAGGCGATGCAGAAACGCCTGGAAGACCTGAAGCGCGTTGCGGTCATGAACCCCACCGACACCAATCTGACCGCCTACATGCGCTATCAGCGCATGGTGATGGACAAGTCCGAGCACTTCGCCAAAAACTGGCAGCGCCTGGTGTGGAGCGTGCCCGAACTGGACTACGGCCTGACCGGACGACCGACCAACGCGATGGCGATCAATGTCTTCGACGAGCAGCAGCAAGACCGGCAGGCGCAAACCCTCAAGGGCCTGGCTGCCACTCATGGACTCATCTTCATGTTCCGCGGCGACTGTCCGCACTGCCACCGCTTTGCACCGATCCTCAAGCGCTTCGAACAGGCGTTCGGTTTCACGGTGCTCGCAATCAGCATGGACGGCCGCGCCATCCCCGAGTATCCGGACGCCCGGCCCGACAACGGCATGGCCGCACGCCTGAATGCCACCGCTGTGCCGGCGCTCTACCTCATCGCACCGACTACCCGCCAGATCGTCCCGGTGGGCTTCGGCGTCATGTCGATGACAGACCTGGTCGAGCGAATCGCCGCACTTGCGCCGGACGCCGCCACCGTTGCCCGCCAGCCCTGAGGACAGAACGATGCAAAGCAAACCGAAGACACAGAAAACACGTCCTGCCCAACACCCCGGAAAGCGTCTGCTGGCCCGCCTGCTGGCCGTGTCATTGGCAACTGCGCCGCTTACGAGCCACTCCGCTGATCTGAACACCGAGATGCAGGAGATGTTCAACGACATGGGCGTGCTGGGCAACGTCACCACGCCGGGCGCTTTCCGCGGCCAGGCGATGAACCTCTATACGGGCGGCAGCCTGATGATGCGCACGCCGGGCCGCACCTATCCGCTGGTCAACACCCAACTCCCGAGCCTGCGCGCCGGCTGCGGTGGTATCGACATCTACGGGGGCTCGTTCTCATTCATCAACAAGCAGCAGTTCATTGCGTTACTGCAGAACATCGGCGCCAACGCCGTGGGCTATGCCTTCAAGCTGGCACTGCAATCGATCTCGCCCGATATCGACAAGCTGCTCACCGAACTGCAAGACCAGATCAACAAGATCAACGCAATGAACATCAACTCCTGCGAGGCGGCGCAGTCATTGGTGAACGGCGTGGTGGGTGAGTATGACAACTCGGTGATGAGCGGCTGCGCCAACATCTCCCAGTATCTCGGCAGCGTCTCCGACCGGGCCGAGGCCCGGCTCACCTGCGCCAGCAACGCACCCGCCGTCGTGAAGGCCGCAGCAAACAGCACAGACCCCAACGTGCGCAACACCACCTTCGTGCAAGGCAACGTCACCTGGCTCGCGCTCAACCAGGTGGGTGGCAGCATCAGCCAGCAGGAAAAGGAGTTGATCATGAGCGTGATCGGCACCGTGATCCTGTACCCGCCGGCCGACGACGGCAGCGGCGCCATACCCCGCTACGCCGAACCCACCATCGTCGGCCTGCGCGACCTGCTGCTCGGCCGTGGCGCCTCGCCCACCGATGGCAACGTCGACATCGAGGTGTACGTCTGCGACGAGCCCGTCGAATGCCTGAACCCGTCGCGCACCGCCGTCTCGGCCAAGCCCTTTACCCGCCTGGTGTCGGAGCGGTTGCTCCGCATGTCCGACAACATTGTCACGCGCAGCCCGCAGTCGCCCGCCGATATCGGCTTCGTCAATAACACCACCGAGCCGGTCTACAAGATGCTGTCGGTAGCCAACGCCGTACCGGGATCAAGCACCGCCGAGACGCTGATCGAGACCTATAAGGAGGTAATCGCGCTCGACTACGCAGAGACCTTCCTCAACCGTGCCATCCGTCAGGCCCTGAGCGCGCTGTCGCAGTCGCTCAAGCGCACCAGCATCGAGCAGCAGTACATCGACACACTCCGGGACAACGCGCAGGAAGCGCAGCGCCAACTGCTTACTGAAAAGCAGGCCGCCTACGCCAAGGTGCGCTCGGTCTCATCGATGACCCAAGACCTGCAGACGCTGGAACGCC
The DNA here is from genome assembly GCA_964371995.1 of uncultured Chromatiaceae bacterium. Taxonomy (GTDB): domain Bacteria; phylum Pseudomonadota; class Gammaproteobacteria; order Steroidobacterales; genus SHZI01. The sequence continues at coordinate 9,134 of CAYJPG010000056.1, forward strand.
AGCTCTGGAGCTCGATGCCCTCGTCGGTGAAATCGATGCTGGACTTCAGCGCCAGCAGCGGCCCCCGCGGCTCCTGAGTCCGGACACGAGACGCTCGTACCCGCATGTTCGAGATCTACGCCTACGGCAACGTCGATACCCTGACCGGGGTGTTCAACGCCATTGCCGCCATCATGGGCGGGGCGGACTACTTCGGCCTCATCAAAACGATCGCCGTGACCGGCGTACTGGTGGCGGCCTTCGCCGGACTCTTCACGCCCGGCAAGTTCCACGGCTGGGGCTGGCTGATGGGCTTTCTGTTCGTTTATTACGCGCTCTTCCTGCCCAAGTCGACCGTGGTCATCATCGACAAGCTCGGCAGCCAGTCGCCGGTGGCTGTCGACAACGTGCCGATCGGCGTGGCCTTCTTCGGCTATGCCACCAGCACAGTCGGCGACGTGATGACGCGGTTCTTCGAGACCGCCTTCCAGGTGATCCCGGCTACCAATGCACAACTGCCCAGCGAACTCGCGTACCAGAAAAACGGCGTCATGTTCGGCAATCGCCTCATCCAGGCCTCTCGCGCCGTGAACGTGGCTGACCCGCAAGTGCGCACCGACCTCATTGCCTTCATCCATAACTGCACCATCTACGACCTGCAGGACGGCACCATCGACCCGGCCACCTTCTCCCGCAGCACCGATATCTGGTCGCTGATGGGCACGCCCAACCCGGCACGCTTCACCACCTACGGCAACCCGATGCAGGTCAACACCTGCCCAAACGCCTATGTCTACCTCGCCGCCCGCCTGCCGGCCGAAGTGGCTCATGCGAGAGCGATCCTCGCCTTCCAGATGAACCCCATGCTGGAGCCGGCAGCCGCCCTCACCGCCATCGACGCACAGATCGAGCAGGCCTATTACAAAACGAAGATCGCTACCGCCGCGCAGGGCGCGGCGGACCTGCTGCGTCAGAACATCATGATCAACCTGATGCAGGACACCCGCAGCCTCGCCGGCCAGAAGCTCAATGACCCGGCCGCGCTGATGATCGCCACCGCACGCGCCAACGCAACCGCGTCGGTGAACTCCTCGTTCCTCACCATGGGCAAGATCGCCGAACAGGCACTGCCGCTGGTAAGAAACGTGATTGAGGCCGTCATTTACGCGGTATTCCCGTTCGTGTTCCTCCTGTTCCTGCTCGCGCAGGGCCGCGGACTGGGAATGGCGATCAAGAGCTTCGTGATGAGTCTGGTGTGGATCCAGCTCTGGCCGCCGCTCTACGCCATCCTCAACTACGTCGCCACGCTGGCGAGCGCGCGGAACCTCGAAGCGGCGGCCAAGATGGGCACCGCCGCCCAGGGTCTGGCTCTGGAAACCGCCGCCAGCATCTACAGCGGTGCCGTCTCCGACCAGGCCATCGCCGGCTACATGGTGATTTCGATCCCGATCATCGCCACCGCCATCATCAAGGGCGGCGAAGTAGCGTTCCAGGCGATCACCGGCGTCGCCGCCATCCAGTCGGCAGCGTCCGGCGAAGCGGCAGCAACATCCAAGGGCAGCATCACGCAGAACGCCGTCTCGATGGACCAGGAACAACTGGCGCCGACACGAACGTCCGCCTTCATGTCGACGACCAGCGATGCGTACGGCACCACCATCCAGGGCAGCGGCCCCGATGCCGGTCTGTTCCGCTATCAGGCCAGCCTGAGCCGGCTGGCCAGCACCTTCACCTTCACCGAGCGTCAGGCAAACGCCCTCGGCGAGAGCGCACGCGAAGCCGAAACATTGGCCCACACCGAGCGCCAGGCCATGCAGCGCAACCAGTCCACCGCTCTGACCCAGGCACTCGGCATCCAGGACAGCTACGACCGCTCCCAGCAACGATCGGGTACCACCAGCATGTCCGAAGGTGGCTCCTTCTCGAGCCAGTTGCAGACGCTGAGTTCAGTGGCCAAGGACGTGAACCGCAAGCTGGGGTTGAGCGAGGACTCGACGGTCGGCAAGAGCATCGCAGCCGCGGCGTCCGCCGGCGCCAAGATCCCGTTGACGGAAATCGGTGGCCAGATGTCGGTGGAAGGCCGCAAAGTCGACCAACAGCGCCTGCAGAGCGCCTACGACTACGCACGCAAGGCGGTCGAGAGCGCGCAGCTCACTGAAGCAAGCGCCCTGATCAATGACTTCAGGTCCTCCGATGCTTACCAGTGGGCCCGCGGCAACCGCACGACATCTACCGCCGGCTACGACACATCTGCTCGTGCAGCCACCGAGCGGCAATCGTCCAGCGACAGCGCCCATGGTCAGGCACGCGAACTCGCCCGCACCGCACAGTTCATGCGCGAGTGGAGCAGCGGGACCCAGACCGACTTCACCAACTACGCGGCGCGGCGTCTTGCTGAACGCGGCCTCCTGCGCGAGGAAGACCCAATGAAGCTGCAGCGCGCGGTGACCGAGATCGCCTATTCGTATGCTCGCGGCGGAAGCTCAGCAACCGGCTACGTTCCCATCGACAACCCGCTGGGTCCGTCGAGACCACTGCCCGAGACCATGGGCTGGCCCAATTCGTCTCTGCGGGAGCAGTACGATGGCCGTGAAGGCACTGGGGAAGGCGGCACGCTCCGCCAACAAACAGCGGCCAACGAAACGGTGATCCGGACACGCCAGAGTCGGGAGCACGCCGTACCCAACCAACCGGTGGGCAATGACCTGTCTGGTCGCCTCGACGCCAGCGAAGCTGAAACGAAAGCCAGGATCGACAAGGGACGCACCCAGATTTCGCAGGACGCCAGCACACTCAGCGAGAACTACAATGCCTCGGTGCGCGTCGGCAAGGTCAGCGCCAACCACGGCGGGAACCAAGCGGTTTGGGACACGGTGGGGGCCAACGCCAGCGAGCCCGACCTCGGCACGCCGCCCAAGGTCGCGCCAATTAGTGAACGACATTTCCACAAGGACAGCATCCCCGTAGCCAGCCCAAAGGCGAAAGCAGCGGAGACCGCCGAGAAGCCGAGCCCGGCCGACTCAACTCGAGGAGCCAGTCAGTCCGCCAAAGGAAAGGGCAAGACCGGTAAGCGGTAAACCGGGGTGCGAGTTAGTCGTTGGCCGCACCGATTTCCATGCTCCCCAGACCATTGCCCGTGATGTAGCCCGGCGTCCGATCGCCGTACCGACTGGTTGGGTTCTTTGTCACCGAAGGATCACCATGAAGCCAACCGTCGAAGTCGGGGTCGATGCCGCGATCAGTGTTCGCGTTGGCGTCATCCGGTTCGGTGGCCGTCGATAGCGCGGCGCGAAGCAGGACTCCCAAATGCGCGATCCAATCGATCAGGGATTCGTATAGAGATTTTATTTCGATAAACATATCAAAACGCTGGAAAGGTTTTCGTAATGATACGCCGGTCGCCTAGCAGCCTGTCGGGCTGAGGGTTTCAGTTAAGCGGGCAAAAAGCTGTGGCGGGTGTGATGTCATTCTGATGCCGGTGATTATCGTGGTCGAACGGTAGCGGTACCCGCTCAGCAGGCCTGCAACACGAACATCCGCTTGATGTTCCAGCTCATCGTCACCAGATTCCATTCACCTGTGACGTTATCGAGGCCTCGTAACAACGTCTGGCGATAACCCATCACGGACTTGATGATGCCGAACACCGGCTCCGGGGTCTGCTTGCGCAGCGCATAGAGCTTTCGGCCTTGCGGGGTCTTGAGGCGGTACGCCATCTTCTCCAGCGGCGTGGCGGATTGGGGCGGTGCTTTCGGTGCCGCCGCAAAGCGCTGCTTCCAGCCCACATGATGTTGCTCGCGGCCCATGGCGATCAGCGGTTCTATTTTGGCCGCTACGCACTGCTCGACGTTGGCCTGACTGAAAGCCATTGTCAGCCAGTGCCCGTCGGACGCGACCGAGCGCTTTGGGCAACGCCTTGAGCTTTGCGATCATCGGCACCAGTTGCTGTTTGTCGTTGCCGGCTTTCGTGACGTTGTGGGCTACGACCAGCAAGCTGCCGACCGCTACCGCTGCCTGCGCGTTGTAGCACTGCTCGAACGCATTGCCCGCCACCCGCATGATGCGCGACTCTTCATCCGTCAGGTTGATCTGGTCGCTCGCGCGCACCCCACCGGTGGGCGGTGCCGGTGGGCGGCCACCGGGCTTCTTGCCGGTGCGCTGCGCCTGCTCGGCACGCGCCGCCAGCTTGGCCTGATGCTCTGCCTGTTCCTGCGTCAGACGTGCCTCGTCACGCGCCTCGATCTTGGCCTTCGCCTCGGCAATGGCCGCCAGACGCAGCTCGCCTCGCTCCAGCTCCGCCGGGATCGACATCCCGTCGGGGATATCTGCCGCATCGGCGCGTTCAGCCAAGCGCCGAAACTGCTGCACCTCCTTCCTCAGCTGCTGTTCGATCTTCTGCGCATGACCATACGAGAGTGCGCTGTGCCGGCTCGCGTTGGCGTGCAGCTTGGTGCCATCCACAGCCACCGTGCCCAGCTTGAGCATCCCCATGGCGTGCGCCAGCTTCAGCACATCCACGAACAACAACTCGATCTGCACCAGGAAGCGCTTGCGAAAGGCCACCGAGTCGTACGTCGCCCGCTCAATGGCACGACTGGAAAACACCTTGGTGGCGTAACCATAGACCAGCAGCGAGAGCAGCATCGCCGGGTGATAGGACGCTGAGCCTGAGCCGCGATAGGCCTTCACCAGCGCCGACAGATCCAGCCCATCGATCACTTCCACCACAAACCGTGCCAGGTGCCGCTGCGGTAGCCACTCATCCACCGACGGTGGCAGCAAGAACCCGGTGTCGCGGTTGATCGGGCGAAAGTTGCTCATGGCCTGCCTTCACAATAAAAGAACTGTCGCGATTATCCCGCAGTCAATCAGCTCGTGCTCATCGTTAAGTCCGACAGGCTGCTAGAGCACCCACGACAGGGTTCAGCATCAGGACGTTGGGTAACTACGAGAGATGGCCCGCCCATTCCTGCAGAACCATGTGCATCGAACCCAGTACCGAGCTGTCGGTGGCCATGTCGAAACGGAAGGACCCCAAGGGCGAGCTCCGCCCCGGCGACCTGCCTTGGCGGGCAGCCCATGGCCGCCGGCCTGGCCAGCAGCAGGGACCCACCCGAGCTCGCTGGATTGCTCCTTCTGGAACCGACGAAAAACAAGGCTGAGTGGGGTTCGTCCGACGTCCTGGCAGAACAGCACACGTTGGCGCCGGTCGATGATGAGCCCGTCGGCGTGCCAGCTGTCCACCGGCTGTCCTCACGCAGTGGGTCCAGCGAGACGTCCGGCACGCGGGCTGCAAGCTAGCGGGAGACGTGGATGCTCATCTGCCTGTTGGAGATCCTCTGAGCCAATCGCATGTTGACTAGTCTCAGAGTCATCTACTTACCTGAGTGCAATAGCTCTACCAACTCAACTCCGTTTGAGAACCCCACAAACAGCCCGTCCGGAAATGGCAGCCGACCGACGACGACGAGCAGAAATCCATTCAGATTGTGCTTGGAGAGACGAACCATTTCGTTGATGCTGTCGACGTCTCTGCGGGAGGGCAATGGAAGATCCTCGGGGTGACTATGCCAGTCGCCTACGTAATTTAGGCCGGACCTAAATTGTTCATCAATTTCCCGCTGCTCTGCGGGGCGGTGAGGCCTGAATGCAAATCGTCCTCGAATGTCCCGCTTCTTCGGTTCCGTCGCAGATACTACGAGTAGTCTCTGCTCTTCTAGTTCAGCAAATAGCTGACCGCCAGCCTCAGGTTGCCAAAAGTGCCGCTGCTGGTGACGACGCAACACGTCGAGAACCTTCAGGGTAAAAATTACGACTTGCCCTGAAGGTCCAATACGGAATGACAGGGCCTCAGTGCCGTTCTGGGCAGGTAGGCCGAACTTCACAAACTGGCTCCCATGTAAATCCTCCGTCATCCCTCCTCGTTGCCGTGACCCAATCCGCAGTCCAGCGCCCGCCAGCGGCCGTCAGTGTTCGTTTAGGAGCAACGCGAACACGGTGTGTAGGCAGCTGAACTTGGCCCAGGAGGGCTTCAGCTGCCAACTCCACTACCAATGTGACGGCATTTTGTAGTTCAGTCATGCCATAAGGCTGAAAGACTGCCCCACAGGCAGGCTCCTGGACGACCGTAGAAGACCCCTCCCAATCGGTGGCCCGCAACGCAGGGATTCCACGTTCCGTAAAAAAGCAACGAAAACAGGGGCCACGCCCGGCCACCGCAACGGCATGGGTAGCCACGGCAAAGGGCTCTAGCCATCCGAATATGGTGGGTGGCGACTCTGGGGCCCGCCTTAGAAGTGAACTAAGAGCAAGCTCACTCGGGGTTGCGCCGATAGCGACGATCACCAGATCGGCACCAACGACACTGGACATTGACGCGAAGTCAAGTTGCTCCCACTCCACCCTATGAGCAACGATGTCCCCGACATCTGGAAAGCGTCGCCCAATTTCCTCAGCAAGTCCGCCAACCTTTGGTCGGCCTACATATTGGGCACCCAGCGGGTGTCGCGATATGTTGGCTGCCTTCAACTCCTGGGGGTCTACCAACACAAATCGACCGACGCCGGATTGAGCTAGCAACATAGCTACATGCGCACCCAGAGAACCACATCCGACCACGGCTACTGACTTTTCCCGGAGAACAGGGTAAGCCCAATCTCTATCCCTCCCGTGTACCCAAGCAGCATCCATCCGCGTTACCTCGCACCGAAGGATCTTCTGCTGTCCAAAAACATGACTACGCAGAATAGCGGGCGGAACCCGTCCAGGACGAAAGCCGTTGGGTACGTTCTTCTGTGGACGGGTCATAAGTATGGCCCCAGAGAACGGGCCACTGTCAGTCTGGGCGGCAAGAATAATTGGCAACATCTTGTCGGCCTGAGCGGCAAGTCCGTCGAGTGAAGGACTTAGCGTCGGCGCCATTTGCGCAACTAGAGCGTCAACGTCAGCTGACGTGTGCGGAAACTCATACGGATACAGTGGTCTCGGCATCAGTACAAACAGCGCATCGGAGGTCTTCACGCGCATTTGGTGATCAGCAAATCGATTGCGGACCCACTTCTCAATTTGAGCCGGGCTGTCGCCGACTACCACCGTGGTCTTTGACTGCCAGAAAAACACCTCCCGGCTGGGCCCGAGCAGATTGAGCAGACTTACTACTATAGAACTCCCATCGGACCGAGCATGGTTCCAGTAGGATGTAGCTTCGGCAAGAAAGTCGCCGTCACATCGGCCTGCGATGCAATCGTCAACTAGAGCTGCAGCATCCGACAACGCGCGTTTGATGACGCTTCTAGGATCCGATAGGTTTAGCGCATCGTCGTCGGTCCCCAAGCAAAGTACGCCGTCTTTTTCAACATGCGGCCACGTGAGAAACTCCGGGGGCGCAACCAAGGCGACCAGAGGAACCCGCAGACTACCCCCGGTCTCTACTAGGACATCCAGTTCACGTGTCAATCCGCCTTCACACGAAAGGCTAATCCGCCAACCCGCCACGATCGGGCGCGGCCGATACTTTGAAAGGTCAGCAAACGAGAGCTCCCGTGGTTGAAACCCCAGGGTGCGTAGCACGTCATCGACCATGCCCAGGTACGATGCACTCTCAGCAAAATGTAGGCCGTTGTGGTTCAGGCGTAGCGGCCGCCGCCACGCTTCTGTACGGCTTCCTGGACTGCACTAGTCCGACCCAGTTCTATTATAGTTGCTGAGGATGGCGAATCCTGCTGCACCAACTCGGGATCTCTTGGAATCCGATCACCGAACGTCCCGCTAAGCTCAACCAATACGTCTGCAGGCGACGCTTTCGCTGTGAGCGAAGCCCTGAGTGAAGCGGCCAGTTCCTGTGCTGCTGAGACAAATGCCTGCCGGTCTTCCGTTGACCATGACTCATCCAGACGCTGACCATCAACAACCGGATTTGGAATATTGGTACTTAGCAGTCCAGGGAGAAGTTCCGTAACCCTCATTAGGGCTACGTCATCTCGGCTAGACAGCAACTCATCGCCAAGCGCTTCATATGCCTTTACTACGCAATACATCAGCCCGATGGACGAGAGGGTAGACGTTTCCCACTGTTCGTCGCGCCACGCCTTAAGGTAGCGACAAACGCGGCGAAGCTGCGGTCCGTAGTCTTTTACTGAGGCCCGAAACCAATCTTCCAGCTGGCGGGGGTCCGACGGCTTCCAACCCTCCTCGCGGTGGGCAAGGACAATGTGATCTCGCGGAATCCGCGAGTACAAATCGTCTGACAGCTCGTTGGCCCGTGCTACTTCTTCGATCTGCGGAAACTTCCGGTCTCTAGCAGCT
>CAYJPG010000057.1:0-17391 GCA_964371995.1 uncultured Chromatiaceae bacterium
CGATCTGCCGGAGCGCAGCGCCGATCCGTGCATCGTCGCCCGGTATCAGGACGCTGTAGCCGTCGGTTTCGCGCCAGACATGGATATGCCGGCCGCGCAATACATCCAGCACGTCGCCGCGATCCCAGGTGGCGAGCGCACAGCCCATGCGTTTCATCAGTGAGCGCAGCGAGGCGGCTTCTGTCCGCGGCGTGCTTTTGTGGCCGCAGACCTGGTCTACCAGCCGCCGGTAGAGTTCCCGCGCACCATCGGCTGCCGGCAGCTGGCCCGACATCTCGCGGAGGAACACCTCAAGCTCATGTCGGAGTACCAGCAGTTCGGTGAGCCGGCGCTCGATTTCGAGAAAGCGGTCCTCGGCAATTTTCGTCACATCACTGCCCCGCGCAGCTTTGCCCTTCGCGGCCTTTTTCTGGTCCGGCGTCTGTTTCGGTTGTTCGGCAGCCAGAAACTGCCGGATATCGTCCAGCGAAAAGCCGAGGCGTTTGGCGCGGTTGATGAACAGCAATGTCCGCTCGGCTTCCGGTCCATACAGCCGGTAGCCGGCGGCAGTGCGCTGCCCCGGGCTGAGCAGGCCCTCTTTTTCGTAGTAGCGCAGTACCGAAGGTGCCACGCGAGCGCGTTTGGCGAGCGCGCCGATGGTCAGGTTTCGCCGTGGCGCTGATGGTGGCGCAGCCGGCTTGCGTGCCGTCATGGCGTCGCCGGCATCACCCGCCGGACGAAGGCATTCATCGCCTCAGCGGTTTCCGCCGGCGCCTCTTCCTGCACGTAGTGGCCCGAGCCTGCCACCAGGACGGCGGTATTGTTCGGCAGCAGCGCACGCAGCTGCCCGAATTCACCGGCGGGCTTGCCGCGGTCCTGCGCGCCCCAGACAATCAGCGCGGGCACCTTGAGCTGCGGCAGCATCGGTACCTCATCGGCGTCGCTGTACTGGCCCATCAGGCTGGTCATGCCTGACATGTAGCCCTCGCTCCGCGAGGTCAGGCTGAGAGTTCTCACGACTTCATCGGTGACGATGGAGGGATCAATGAACGAGCGGCGCAGGAAGTCCGCACGGAACGCCGGGTCGCCAAACAGCTTCGCCTGGATGCGCTGCATCGGAAAGAAGATGTAGCGGGCAATCGGCGGTACGCCGGTGGAAATGATGCCGGGGTTCATGACCACCAGGCCGATGACATCGGGATTGTCCAGCGCAACCCGGAAGGCGATGGCGCCGCCCAGCGAATGACCGCCGATGACGACGTTCTTCAGTCCAAGTGCGCGGATGAAGTCCTTGATCATCTGCGCCTGATGCGGATTGTGATAATCAAAGTCCACCGGCTTTGCAGACAGGCCATAACCCGGCATGTCGACCGCAACGACGTAATAGTGTCTGGTGAGCAGGGGGGCAAGGAGGCGGAAACTCTGCAGGGAATTGCCGAAGCCATGGAGAAGCACGGCAACCGGCTTGTCTGGCCCGGGTTCACCCCAGGTGTGGTAGCGGAGTTCGAGGCCATTTACGCTGACGAACTGGTCGTCGGGATTGGCCAGCGAGCGAGCCGGCACCTCGGTGATGCCGGTTGGCCAGTACGCATAGACCACCAGCGCCAGCCATCCAGCGAACAGCAGGCCGGCCAGGCCAAGAAAAATGCGCTTCAACCAGATCATGTTTGTCTGCCTCTGTGTCCCGGTACCAGTATAGCTACCAGATTGCCACGCGCTTTTCGGGCGCGATGAACATCCGGTCAGTCGCCGTGACGCCGAATGTGGTGTAGAACGCCGGCATGTTCTGCAGCGTGCCGATTACGCGGTATTCATCCGGTGAATGCGGGTCGCTCAGCAACTGCGCCTGCAGGCTCTCGGGCCGGTCCTTGCCGCGAAAGCTGAGCGCATAGCCGAAGAAGAAGCGCTGTGCGCCGCTGAAGCCGTCGATCACCGGCGCCTCCTTGCCGTGCAGCGAGTTCTGCCAGGCGCGGTATGCCATCACCAGGCCGGCCAGATCAGCCAGGTTTTCGCCCAGCGTGAGCTGGCCGTTGATACTGAAATTCGGCAGTGGCCGGAAAGCGTCGTACTGCTCCACGAGTAACTGTGCGCGCTGCGTGTAGCGGGCTGCATCCGCAGCCGTCCACCAGTCTCGCAGGCGTCCGTCGCCATCGAACTTGCGGCCCTGATCGTCAAAGCCGTGGCTGAATTCATGACCGATGGTGGCGCCGATACTGCCGTAGTTCCAGGCATCGTCCGCAGCCGGATCAAAAAATGGTGGCTGGAGGATGGCGGCCGGAAATACGATCTCGTTGTAGGTCGGCTGATAGTAGGCATTGACCGTCTGCGGCGACATGAACCATTCGTCCCGATCCACCGGCCGGTTGAGCTTGTCGGCTTCATGATGCCAGGCGAAGGCGCGGGTGCGGCGGATGTTGCCAATCAGGTCATCGGCCGCGATACGCAGTGCCGAATAGTCCCGCCAGCGCTCCGGATAGCCGATCTTGCTGCGGAACTTCGCAAGTTTTTCCTGTGCGGCAGCACGGGTTTCCGGTGTCATCCAGTCCATCTGCCCGATGGACTCGTGAAAGGCCGCGCGCAGGTCGCCGATCAGCTGTTCGATACGCTGCCTTGATTCCGGCGGAAAATACCGGTCTGCGTAGCTCTTGCCGAGCAACTCGCCCAGTTCGCTGCTGACCAGCCGTACGCCGAGTTTCCAGCGTGCCTTGTTCTGCTGCTGGCCATGCAGTATCCGACCCTGAAAGTCGAAATCTTCAGCGACGATCGCCGCTGTCAGATAGGGCGCGTAGCTCTTCAGGACCTTGAAGCGCAGCCAGGTCTGCCAGTCACGCACCGGTGTTTCCCGGATGATCCGGCCGAGGGCCGCAAAGTAGTCCGTCTGTGCGATGACGAAGCGGTTGGGCGGCTCAAGCTGCGCCGCCTTTAAGAAGCGCGGCCAGTCAAAGCCGGGCGACTGCAGTGCGGCCTGTGCGAAGTCGACCTGGTTGGCGTAGATCTTTTCGTCGTCACGGTTTTGTACCGCAGTCCAGTGCTTGCGGGCGATGCGCGTCTCGATTGCCATGATGGTGTCCGGCGCGTCTGCATCGTGCCAGCCGGCGAGACTGAACATCCTGCCGATGTGCGCGGCATAGGCTTTGCGCGTCTCCGCCAGTTCGGCCGTATCCTCCAGATAGTAGTCGCGGTCTGGCAGGCCCAGACCGCCCTGCCAGATGTAGGCCAGGTTCCGGGTCGGATCACTGGCGTCAGCGTCCACGTAGAACTCGATCGGCACCTGTACGCCAGCGGCCAGCGCGCTGCCCATCCAGGCGATCACATCCTCATGCGTGCGGAGATTCGCGATGGCCGCGAGGTCCGCAGCCAGCGGCTTGAGGTCCAAGGTTTCGAGCCGGCTCTCGTCCATAAAGCTCGTATACAGGTCGCCGATTTTCTGCGCGTCGGTACCGGCTGCTGCGGCAGACTTTGCGTCTGTCCCGATCAGCGCGTGCAGCTGTTTCTCGGTTCGCTCCGCCAGTATCTGGAAGGTTCCATAACTGGACCAGTCGGCCGGAATATCAGTTCGTGCCAGCCACTTGCCGTTCACGTAGTGCCAGAAATCATCCTGCGGGCGGATATTCGTATCCAGATCTGCCGGGTCGAAGCCGGGGCCCGCAGGGAAATTTGCCACAGGTGGCGGTGGCGCGTCGGGGACAGGCGGTGTCCGGGGACGGTCGCAGGCGAGCAGGAACAGGCAGAGGCCAATGATGCTGAGCTGGCGCATGGTCGCGAGGATAGTGCGGAGCGTCGCGAACTGCGAGCCACTCAGCCCGGTTTGGTTGGGAATCGCTGTGCCTGCGCCGTGCTGAGCAGCCTGGTCTTGAGGCGCTCCGGCATGGCCTGCAGCGCTGACCGGTCGCGGCGCAGAAACGCGAGCTGTGTCATGGCAGCGGTCTGCATCAACGCATCGCGTTGCGCAGCTGGACAGTCGCTGAGCAGCAGCGCGAGCTCAGCGCTGCGTTCCGCATTGAGTGCGGCAAGGGCTTCATCGGCCAGCAGTTCCTCCAGTCGATCGGTGCGCATGCCGCTCATTCGGACGACTCCCCGGCCGTATCGCCGACAGCGATCTGCAGCTGCTCGCGGATATGGATGAGCCCGCGGCGCACGCGCGTCTTGACGGTGCCAAGCGGCATATCCAGCTGCGCGGCGATCTCGCTATGGCTGTAGCCCTCGTACAGCGACATGCCGAGGATCTTCCGGTGCTCCGGATCCATGTCGGCCAGTACCCTGGCGACAATGGCGACCTCGGTATCGTCCTCGACCGTGGCCGCGACACCCGGATCTGCTGGTGCGCCTTCCTCATCGTCGAGGGAATCCATCGCCGGGATCCGGCTGGTCTGCCGGAGCCGGTCGATAAAGCGGCGCCGGGCGATCGTGGAGATGAAAGTGGTTTCGCTGGCAATGCCTGGATCGAATCGCGCACAGCTGCGCCAGATCTCGATAAACACATCCTGCACAGCATCCTCTGCATCACTTGTATTGCGCAGATAGCGCCGCGCCAGGGACCAGAGCAGATTGCCGTAACGGTCAACGCATTCGTTGACGGCCCTGCTGTCGCCCGCCGCGATTCGCTGAAGTATGGATTGCTGTGTCGTCAAACTTTTGCGCTTTTTGTCCGGGTCGATGTGGCGGGCCTGATCAGATGAGCGCGATCATACCGTGGCCGGGTGGGGCAATAAAAAGGGCCGGATCCGCCTGGATCCGGCCCCGGTTATCAAGTCCTGCAAAGCGGACTTACTTGGCCGTCGTCTTCCACTCGCCGCCCTGGAACCCGCAGCCGATCTCCAGGCCGTCCGGATCGCCGTCATAGTAGATACGCAGGCCGTTGTCGCCCATGTCGCAGATGCCGACGCGACCTGCATCGGGGCAGTCACCGTCGCCGTGGGCAGCGTCGCTGTTGTCGTCGGTCTTGCCGAGTACGCCGCACTTGTCCGCAGATGCCGGCATGTCGCAGACCTTGAACGGGCCGGCGAACATGTTCTTCTGGGTGTAATTGCAATGGCCCGGGCCGTCGGCCGCGAAGGCAGCAAGAGGGGCAATCGCCAGCAACGCAACAGTTGCGATCAGCTTGGACTTCATAGACTTCTCCATGTGGTCAGGATGATGGGGTGTTCAGATCATGGCACGCTGGCCGGCCCCGAATCCAGCGCCGGAGCGCCAGCCTGTGGTTGTCGCTTAAGGTATTCATCGGGCAGTGCATAAGCTACGAGATAGTCATCGATGGTCTCCGGGCTGACCAGCGCGTCGCCGCCGGCAGCGACCACGACATACTGCCGGCCATTGACAGCATAGGTCATCGGATTGGCATGTGCAGGGCTGGGCAGTAACACAGACCAGAGTTCATGCCCGGTTTCCGTGTCGAAGGCGCGCAGCTTTGCGTCTGCTGTCGAGCCGACCAGCGTGATGCCGCCGGCTGTCACGATCGGCCCGCCCGCCACCGGCCCGCCCCACTTGAATGGCGGCAAACGGGGCGATGTGAGCTTGTCGATGGTGCCTAGCGGCACGCTCCAGCGGATTTCTCCCGCCGCGAGATCCACGCCCACCAGTGTGGACCAGGGCGGGCTGGTGCACGGCATCCCGCTTGGGCCGAGCAGGGCATGCTGCTCGATGGCCCAGGGTGTGCCCTGAATGGTTCCGGGCGGCCCCATCGGTGTGCCGCGCTGCGGATCGGCGTCTTCTGCCGGCGGCACCCCGGCACGCGGCAGCAGTTTCAGGTACATGCCGATCTGTGCAAGATTCGTGACCAGCAGATTGTGCTTCGGGTCGAAGGCGCCACCACCCCAGTTCATGCCACCGGCCGGACCGGGAAACATGATCCAGCCCTTGTCGTCCGGCGGCGTGTAGAGGTCGCCGTGGCCCGCGCCAGCGATCAGCTCGCGGCACTGGTTCTGATCCCAGAAAGTCAGTCCCCACGCATCATCCGGCCCCAGTTGCGTTTTCATCAGCGGTGGCGGCTTGACCGGAAACGGCTGGGTCTTCGACAGCAACTCACCCGCGACGCCATCAGTCGGTACCGGGCGCTCTTCGACCGGAAACAGCGGCACGCCGGTCTCGCGGTTCAGCACAAACACGAGCGACTGCCTGGTGAGGATGACGACAGCCGGAATACGCCGCCCGTCCTTCGGGATGTCCACCAGCATGGGCTGGGCTGGCGAATCCCGGTCCCAGACATCGTGATGCACGGTCTGGAAATGCCACACGACCTTGCCGGTACTGCCGCGCAGGGCGACTAACGAGTTTGCATAGCGGTTGTCGCCTGGCCGCGTACCGCCGAACCAGTTCGGCGATGCGCTCGAGGTCGGTACGAAGACCAGATCGCGCTTCTCGTCTACTGACAGCAGGCTCCAGGCGTTGCCGCCGCCGGTGCTCGCGAGGCTTTCCGGTGTCCAGTTCCTGGCCTGGGGATCTTCAGGGTTGTGCGGTACCGGATCGAAACTCCATAAAAAGGCACCGCTGCGGGCGTCGAAGGCCCGGATTTCGCCGCTCGGCGCACGCGCAGTGAGGTTTTTCCTGTTGTCGACATCGCCGATTACGAGTACGTCGTTGACCAGCACGGGTGGCGCCGAAAATTGCACGTCCCGGGGATCGGCCGGCGCCAGCGCGCTGGCCGCAAACAGCGGATTGACGTCTACCTGTCCGTTGCTGCCGAATCCGGAACAGGGCGTGCCCGTGATCGCATCGATTGCCAGCAAGCGCCGGTCACTGGTGCCGGCAAAAATCCGGTAAGTGCAAACCTCTGCAGGCCTGGCTTTTGTGTTGCGCCAGTAACTGACGCCCAGGCACCTGAGCCGCGCTGGCGATTTGCCGAACTGGATCTTCGGGTCAAAGCTCCACCGCTCCTTGCCGGTTGCCGGATCGAGCGCGACCAGCCGGTTGAACGGCGTGCAAAGCACCAGCGCACCACCGGCATCTGCCGGCAGCAGGATCGGCGTCGTATTGAAGCCGGCAAATTCTTTCTGCTCCGGGAAGCGCTCAAGGTCGCCGTGCCGCCAGGTCCAGGCCCGCTCCAGACGCCAGACGTTCTTGTGATCGATCTGCTCAAGCGGCGAGTAGCGCGAGCCGCCGGCATCGCCGCCCACATGGAGCCAGTCGCTGCCTGCCGGGCCGGCATCGTCGGCCAGCAGCGTTGCGGGCGGGAGGCCAATGGTGATCGCCACCAGCCAGGCCTGCAGTAGGCGACGGACCATGAATTGCCTGCCGATCATCGCTATTTGGGCTTTATTGCCGGGTTGATCGCTAGCCTAACAGCAAACAATCATCCGGCCAGCCCTTGCTCCGCGTGCGTCAATCTCGGACCATGGCCACCTGTACGATAGTTCCGGTGAGACTGCAGATGGCAAACGAACACACAAAAAGTGGTGAAGTCGGCATAGCGGTATACGTGGATTTCGAGAATCTCGCGCTCGGTGTCCAGGACACCAAGGCCGGACGTTTCGAGATCGAGATCGTCCTGAAACGCATCCTTGAGAAAGGCCGCATCGTCGCGAAGCGGGCCTACTGCGACTGGAGCCGCTACCGCCAGTTCATGCAGGAATTTCACCGCCAGGGTTTCGAGATGATCGACATTCCGCAAACCAAGGTGAGTGGCAAGAACAGCGCTGACATCCGCATGGTCGTCGATGCGCTGGACATGTGTTATTCGAAGGCGCACATCGACACCTTCGTCCTGCTGACCGGTGACAGCGATTTCTCTCCGCTGGTTTCCAAGCTCAAGGAAAACGACAAGCGGGTGATCGGCTGCGGTGTGCGCAACTCGACCTCCGACCTGCTGGCCGCCAACTGCGACGAGTTCATTTTCTATGACGATCTGGTGACCGTTTCCCAGCGTCCGCGGACCCGGGCCAAGCCTTCGAAGAACAAGCAGCAGAGCGAGGCCCTCGACCAGGTGGCGGCAACCGTCGAGTCGCTGTCAGCCGAGTACGATCCGCTGTGGGGTTCGCTGGTGAAGCAGACTGTGCGCCGCGTCTATCCGGGCTTCAATGAAACCATCTATGGTTACCGGAGCTTCTCCGAGCTGCTCGAAGATGCGGCGAAGCAGGGCATGCTGGAGCTTGAGTTCGATCAGCAGCGCGGCAACTACAAGGTCCGCGCCAAGGCACGATGACCGCCAGCAGTCTGTAGCGTCACATCGGGGACTCTGTTGCCTCAATCAGGGGACGTCGCTTTGTCGCAAGCACCGCGGGATACGCCGCTCCTCAGCGTGGTCATTCCTGCATACAACCAGGCAGCATTCCTGCGTGAGACTCTCGAAAGTGTTTTGCAGCAGGCCGGCGACGAGGTGGAGGTCATCGTTGTCAATGACGGATCCACGGACGCCACGCTGGACGTAATCGCAGGATTCTCCGGCAGGGTGAGATGTGTGACCCAGCCAAATGCCGGACTGGCAGCGGCGCGCAACCGCGGCCACCGGGAGGCGAGGGGCGAGTTTGTCGCGTGGCTCGATTCCGATGATCTTTGCGAGCCGGGGCGGCTGGCGTTGCAAATGGAAGTACTGCGGCGCTATCCGGAGGTCGGCATGGTTTCCGGTGGTTTCTCGGCATTCAATGCCGATGGTCTGATCTCCCCGTCGTTCGCCGCGCATTACTACGGGCAGATCGGCCGCTTCGGGCTCCATGCGCTGTATGGAGTGGCCGATACCGTTGCAGCTCACACGGGTACACAGAAACTGTCGGTACCGCTGTATCGCGGGAAGGTCTATCCGGCGATCGCCTACGGCAACTTCGTGCATCCGCCGACCGTCATGATGCGCCGTGAGGTCTGGACCATTACAGGTGAGCTCGACGCGGAGTTTCCGTCGGCTGCCGACTGGGAGTTTTTCGTTCGGGCCAGCCGCAAATTTTCCTTTGCCTATCTCGACTATCCGCTGTTGCGCTATCGCCTGTCGGCGGGACAGATGTCCAGCATGTCAAATGCCCTGCGACACGTGCCGCGGGAGATTGTCATGTTTGAACGGATGCTGGCTGCCGATCCGGCTCTGCGTGCAGATGCCTCGCGGGTGCGCAAGCTCTACCGTGGCTGGTATTTCACCATGGCCTCTGCGGCAGCTGATACAAGTCGCTGGCTGGCCATGAAGTACCTGGTTTACAGCCTGTACTACGGGTGTGAGATATCGTTGTTCCTGCGTACAGCTGTAAAACTGGCCTTGCCGGAATTCCTCGTCAGCTGGTTGCAGGGCGCGCGCCGGGCCCGTGCCGGTCAGTCTGGAGAACAGTCACCGTCCGGACGGTGACCGTGCAGGACCGGAACTGAAATGGCTTTACGCAAAGTACTGTTGCTGACCTATCATTTTCCGCCGTCAGGTGCGGTAGCCGTCTATCGAATGCTGGGACTGGTTCGCTACCTGCCGCAGTTTGGCTGGCAGCCGGTTGTCGTCGCGCCCCCACGGGTGCCATGGGAGCCAACCGATGCTTCCTTGCTCGATCAGGTTCCGGCGCAAACACCGGTTGCGCGGGTGCCGTTCATCGAGGGCATTGCCGGCCGGGTCGTCGGACGGATTGCACCGGAAGCGCACTGGATCGTGAAGGCGAGGGCGGCCTGCAACCGGATGATTGCCGAGCACAGGCCCGACGCCGTCATCACCTCGAGTCCACCGGGTATCGTGCACATGCTCGGGCGCTGGGTGCAGAAGCGCCACGGCCTGTACTGGGTTGCCTGCTTCCGCGACCCGTGGGTTACCAATCGTCTGGATACTTCAGGTCTGTCCGCGCGCATTGATCGCCAGCTTGAACGCAGCGTGATGAGGCATGCAGACCAGATCGTGGCAAATACGCCATTGAATCGTGAGGGCTGGTGCAAGACATATCCTGAACATGCGGCGAAAATGCATGTCATCACCAATGGCTTTGATCCGGAAAAGTTCGCATCGATTGATGTGCCACCGCCCGGCGACCGGTTGATGATATTGCATGCGGGCGAACTCTATTCCGGTCGTGATCCGCGGCCGTTTCTCGATGCATTTGCACAGCTGCAGGCGGAACAGGTGCCGGTTGATTGCACCTTTCTCGGGCGCAAGACAGACTCGATGTACAACCTGGCGGACGAGATCAGCCAGCGTGGTCTGGGCGGCACAGTGCACCGGCCGGGGCAGGTTCCCTATGCAGAATCGCTGCAGAAAATGATGAGTGCTGACATCCTGGTGCTGTTCCAGAATCCGGGCTACCGGTTCGGGATTCAGGCCAAGCTCTTTGAGTACCTCGGTACCGGACGGCCGATACTCGCGATTTCCGAACCCGACAGCGACATTGCCTGGGTCTTGCGGGAAAGCAGGGTGCTGCACAGGGTCGCGGCACCAACCGATGTAGCCGGGATCAGGCAGGCAATTCTGGACCTGGTTGCGGAAGCCCGTGCCGGACATGACAACGAGTCTGACAAGAGTGCGGTATTGCAGTTTACGCGGGAACGGATGGCGCAGCGCTTTGCCGAGTGCCTGGACCGGAGTCCGCCGGCTACGCGGTGAGTCCCGGCGATGCCTGTTGATCAGCTCGCGACGAAGAAGCGCTTCATGCGCAGGAACCGCTTCTCCAGCAGATGCCATGAGCAAAAGGCCAGCAGGAAACTGCAGGCGATGGCCACCGCCATATAGGCTGCACTCCACACCACCGATTGTGAGACGTCGATCCGCAAGGCCTTGAGCAGCGGCTTGCCAGCCAGATCGTGCAGCGGTTTGTGAAAGATATATATCGCGTAGCTGTACTTGCCCATGGCCCGCAACGGGCGCCAGCGAAATATCCTGACCCACCCGGATCCACCGCTGGCTTCGGCGCCGACGATGGCGATGAGTAACAGTGTGCCGGTCAGTGCCACGATCGTATAGCCGACGGTGATGCCAACCAGCGTTCCGGTCCAGAAGCCGCGCGTAACCAGGAGTCCGAACAGGCCCAGCATGCCGGCCCAGACCAGGCAGCGATCGTGCATGGCAAGCAGTCGCGCGTTCCACGCTGGTATCCGGACTGCCGCCGCGGCAGCTCCACCCAAAGCCAGCGCGTCCATGCGGCAGAATGAATTCTCATAGATCAGGTCGTCGGAAACGCCGGCTCCGGCAAGCACACAGCGCAGTGCCAGTGCCAGTGCTGCGACACCCAGACAAAATCGCAGACACTGTTCTGTACTGCGTGAACGGACCAGCAGAGGCCAGACCAGATAGAACTGCTCTTCTACAGCCAGTGACCAGAAATGAGGAAAGGCCTTGCTGCCCTGATCGAAGATGGCTGCCCAGTTTGAAAGGTATGTCCAGAGCCATATCTGGTGATGCTGGTCGGTGGCAACAGAGGGCGGTACGCTCCCGAGCCAGGGCAGAATCACGAAAGCCAGCGTCAGCACGCTGAAGTAAAGCGGGAAGATGCGCAGCGTGCGACGCCCGTAGAAGGCGGAGAAATATTTTTTCGATCGCTGCGTGTCCAGAAGGATTCCGGTAATGAGAAATCCACTCAGCACGAAAAACAGTTGCACGCCGGTCCAGCCGATCTGGCTGATGCGGCTGAATACCCAGGCTGGCATGCCATGCTCGGCTTCCAGCAGATTCAGCATGTGAACCAGCACAAGTAAAATGGCCACGCCGCGCAGGCCGTCGAGGCCCGGGATATGTGACGCATTCGCTTGCCGGGCGGGCGGCGGATATTCGATATCCTGATGTTGAAGCATCACGATTCCTGCATGTACTTCTTAAGTGCTAAAGTCCGTTCCGGCCTTCAGCGGCCTATCCTACGGCTTCATGTGTTTGGCTACCAAGGCTCTGCTTCCAAGTGAGAATACCTGCATTTGCGCGCCGGCTTGCCGGCTCCATGGTGCGATGGCATGGCGTCATTGGCATCAATTACCATCGCATCGGTGACGGACGCCGCTCGGTCTATGACCGCGGTCTCTGGAGTGCGACGGTTGAAGACCTGGATTCCCAGCTGCGCTGGCTGAAGGCACATTTCGACGTTATCGAGCCGGGCGATATCCCTGCGGCGCTACGCAGGAAGCGCGGGCGGCACGTCCTGGTTACCTTCGATGACGGTTATCGTGACAACTACAGCGATGCACTGCCTGTACTGCTCGCGCATAAACTGAAGGCGACATTTTTCATTGCCACGGGATTCATCGATAGTCCGCGTGTACCGTTCTGGGACGAGATCGCATGGATGGTGCGTACGGGCCGGAATGCCTCATTGGATATTCCGGCTTTTTTCCCTGCCCCGTTGCTGGTTGATGAACCGGAGCGCGAACAGACGATACGGAAGCTGCTGAACACCCGGTGGAAATTGCCTGACGACCGTACTGGCGATTATCTGCTTGCGATTGGTGAGGCGACCGGCAGCGGACGGCTGCTGGAGGATGCGGAGACCCTGCGGCAAAACTGGATGACATGGGACATGGTTCGCGAGCTGCACGCCAGCGGAATGACCATCGGCGGACATACCGTGAATCACCCGATCATGGCCCGGCTGAGCCGCGAACAGCAGATGGCCGAGATCGCCGGTTGTGAGCGCCGGCTCAGGGAGGAAGTTGGAATCGCGATGCAGACCTTTGCCTATCCGTTTGGTGTACGGGATGCGTTCAATGCCGATTCCATGGAGTGCCTGCGCGAGCGCGGTGTACTCACAGCGTTCTCCTACTATGGCGGAATACGCAAGATCAGTGATTGGGAGAATCTCGATATTCCCCGGTTTGCGGTAGAGCAGAGCACCAGTTTTGGCGAGTTTCGCGGCAACGTCATGTTTCCGTGGGCGACGTAGCGCGTGCCGACACTTTCCACACAGCTGATTACCGCGGCACAAGGCCTGCAGGATCTGCGACCGGCATGGGAAGATCTGCATTCCCGCAGCGCCGACAGCGACCTGAGCCTGCATCCGGTCTGGTTGCTGTCGTGGTGGGACGTGTTCGGCGCAGACGAACATCGGGTGCTGAGGGTGCTGACTTTCTTCGACCAGGACCGGCTGGTCGGACTGGCTCCGCTGCTTCAGCGTCCGCATGTCTATGCGCCAGGACTGGTGTTTCGTCGCCTTGAGAACCTGGGGGCCGGTGAGCAAGCTGCAGACGAGACCTGCGGTGACTACCTGGGTATTCTTGCCGAGCGTGGGCGGGAAGCCGACGTTGCTGCCGCGTTCGCGCAGGCACTGGTCTCCGGCCGTGCCGGGACCTGGGATGAGCTGCTGCTTGCTTCAATGGATGGAGACAGCCCGATTCCCGCGCTGCTGCAGTCGGCGTTCGTGGCATGCGGCTGCCCGGCAATCCTGGAGCAGTGGTCGGCTTCACCCTATATAGGCCTGCCTGGAACCTGGGATGAATATCTCGCTGCCCTGAAAGCGTCCAGGCGTGCGCAGATTCGCAAGGCCCTGCGCAACTTCGAGAACTGGGCTGGTGAACCACCGGTGCTCCACCTGGTGCGCAGTGCGGATGATCTGGTTGAGGGGAAGCGGATTCTGATCGAACTTCATGGCGAGCGGTGGACAGCGGAAGGTGTGTTCGCATCCGCCCGCTTCCGGAAGTTTCATGAGTTGTTGATGCCGGCGCTGTTGCGGACCGGCGGACTCGAGCTGGGCTGGATCAGCGCACGCGGCGTGCCGGTCGCGGCGTTTTACAATTTTGTCCGGGATAACAAAGTGTCTTTCTATCAGGGCGGCAGACGGCTTGATACGCCTGCCGATGTACAGGTCGGCGTGGTGATGCATGCCTGCCTGATTCGCTCGGCGATTGAGGCGGGCAGGCGAGAGTACGATTTTCTGGCCGGCGTCGCCCAGTACAAGACATCCTTCGCTCTGGCGACCCGCCCGATCCTCAGACTGCGGGTTGCCCGACCGTCCATGCGCGAGTTGGCCCGTGCCGGGCTGGCCAGGGTAGTGAGTGGCGCAAAGGCGATGCGTGACCAGGCTCGCGGGCTTCTTTCCCGATGAATCGCAGCAGGGTTTTTGTCGTTCTGCTGCTTCTGACCGCTGCGCTCAGCGGCATCGTGATCAGCCGGCTGTTCTTCATGCCGGGGATTCCGGTCCCGCCGCGTGCGATTGCACTGCAGTCAGGTACTGCGCTCAGTCCGGCCCGGCCGCTGCCGGATTTTCAGCTGCTCCGGCAGGATGGGGGGGCAGCCAGCCGGAACGAATTCCTCGGTCGGTGGACGCTGGTGTTCTTTGGCTTCACCCATTGCCCGGAGGTCTGCCCGACGACCCTCGCGATGCTGTCTGGCGTGCGCAAGGCACTCGACGCTGTCGTGCCTGCCGGGGACCTGCCCGGCATCGCCCTGTTCAGCGTGGACCCGGAACGGGATACGCCGGCGGTACTCGATGCCTACCTGGCCAGCTTCGGTACGGGTTTCAGGGGCTATACGGGAAGGCCGGAAGCGATGCGGAAATTTGCCACGGCACTGGGCGTTCCCTATCAGAGGACGCCGATGATGGACGGCGAATACATGGTCGACCACAGCACGGCGATCCTGTTGATCAATCCGCAGGCCGAAATTGCAGCACTGTTCCAGGCCCCGCAGGAATCGGCGAAGTTACAGGCCGACTACCTGCAGGTGGTCTCCGCGGCGCGCTGAGGGCGACCGGGGTTCGCAACACCGGGGCTTGCCGCTCAGCGCAGCCCCTTCTTCGTGCCGGTTGCCGGAACCGCTGGTACTGCTCTGGTCAGCTGATACATTGGCCGTGATCCTGCCTTCTGGTAGTAGGGCAGCATCTGTGGCACCAGCGCGGCAAGGGTCGCCTGCCGGTTGCCAGGTGCCGGATGGGTGCTCAGAAACTGCGGCGGGCCGTTGCCGCCAGCCTTGGCCATCTTTTGCCACAGCGTCGCCGCTGCACGCGGGTCATATCCGGCTTTCGCTGCCAGTTCGATACCGATCCGGTCCGCTTCGGTTTCTGAAGCACGGCTGTTGGGTAGCGAGATCGCAAGTGCGGCTGCGGCCTGTGCGGCCGCCATGTTGCGGGCCGAATCAGTTGCGACGCCTACGGCCACTGCGCCGAGCTGGCTGGCCATCGCCACCGACATGCGTTCCTGGGTGTGATTGGCGAGCGCGTGGCTGATCTCGTGGCCCAGCACCTGGGCGAGTTCATCGTCGGTCGGATCAACTTTCTGGATGAGTCCGGTGTAGAGCGCCATCCGGCCGCCGGCCATGCACCAGGCGTTCACGGTTTTCGGCTCATCGATGACCTGTATGCTCCACTCCCAGTTCCGGGTATTCGGCCGCATGATGATGGCCTGCGCGATCAGCCGGCCGGTGATCGTGTCGACACGGTTGAGCAGTTTCGGATCGGTAACAAGCTTGCCCTCCGAACCGAGCTTGCTCATGGTCTGCAGGTATTGCTGTTTCGAGGCGCTGATGGCGTCCTGCTCGGAAACCAGCATCAGCTGCCGGCGGCCGGTCATGCTGGTGGTGCAACCGGCGATCAGTGCCGTGCAGAGTACGGCTGCAGTCAGTAAACGTTTCTTGATCATTGTTCCTTGTCCATAAACAGGCTGGCCGCCTGTCTGCCTTCCTGGCGATCGAGAATCCGGCATACACCCTGGAGGCCGTCATCCTTGTCGTGCCATTCGCCATTCCGCTGGTCGATCCAGCCATCCGGCAGATCGATGCGGTGTCCGGCCAGGTCGATGGTCGCCGTATGGTTGAGACTCGTGTGCCATCCGGGCTGGCCAGACTCGGCAACCGTCTGCGCATGCACGGCCAGCGGGCGTGTATAGCTGGTCTTCGGCTCAACGAATTGCAGGAAATACTCCGTTATCGATGTGATGTCGTTGCCTGGCCCTTTGGCCTGCAGCTCGTACAGGTCGAACGCCGGGTCATGGATGGCGGGATTGTCAGATGCCTTGTCGCAACGTATGTAGTCGGTACAGGTGCTGCACCGTACATTGATCGGGATGAGCAGATCTGTTTCTGGCGGTTTGGCACCGCAGCCGGCCAGCAGCGCCGCCAGTGCGACCATCAGGGGTCTGTACATCGTTTCTCCTGAGAGCTGTTGCCGGAACTACGCCTCGATCTGCAGCAGCATTCCGTCTGCCGTATCGTACAGCAGGGCGGCGACCGGTATTTTCGGATAGCGGATCCGCAGGCGCGCCGCTTCGGCAGCGGCGAAGCCAGCCGGGTCGTCGATGGCGAACAGGTCGCTCCAGTGATCGAAATGCTGTTCTGCCGCAGGCCGCTCCCAACCGGCAGCCCCGACCAGCTGTTCGACGAATGCCTCGCGTTGATTGCGCAGTCCGACCAGTCCGCAGTCCGTGTGGCCGACGATGGCGACGGCCGATACCCGCCCGATGCCAATCGCCCAGGAAACCTTGAAGGGATCGCGCTTGAGGTTCGCTGCTGCGGTATGCAGGCTGATGGCGAAACCGGCGGGAATCCGCAGCGCTGTCTGCTGCTCGGGACAAGTCGCGATCAGGATCTGCGGGTGGGCATAGTTGCGCGCGCCGGCGCCGAGATTGTGCAGCGCGAGCAGCTCAGCCACGGGGGTGCCGCGCCAGGCAGGCAGGATATCGGTCTCGGTGCGGACGGGCTTCAGGCTTGTGGTCATCGTCATGATCTTTGTTTTCACGGCCGGACATCGGGCCGGATATTAGGGCGGGATTTGCCGCTTGGCGCAAGCGCTTCAAAGGTGTCGCTGGCCAGGCCGACGCCGGCCTCGGCAAAGTAGTTATAGGCCACGTCGGCACCGGCTGCGAGGATCGGTGCGCGCTCTTCGGGCCAGACGTAGGTGGCGCTGATCAGTCCCTTGTAGCCGCGCTTGCGCAGTTGTTCACTGGCGAGAATCTTGGCTTCGGTATCAGGCAGGGCCAGGATGATGACCTGCACGGCATCGAGGCGCAGGCGGTGCCAGAGCAGCGGATCTTCGGCATCGGCGTATACCACGCGGCGACCTTCGCGCAGGTGTCGCTCCACCTTGCCGAGATCGCTGTCCAGACCGACCACCTTCTTGCCGATCTCGCGGACATGGTTGTAGGCGCCGGTACCGACGCGCCCCATGCCAACGACGGCGACTTCTGCCTTGCCAAGTGATACCGGCTCGTCATCCGGATGGCGCGTACGGCGCTCGAAAAAGCGCAGCCAGCGCTCCAGGGCGCCATAGATGTCATGAGCGTAGCGGTTGAGTGGCGCAGCAATCGCAAAGGAGAGAGCCACGGCGATGGCGGTCGCCACGACCCAGTCGTTGCTCACCAGGCCATATTCTGCCGCTGCGGCCATCACGATCAGGCCGAATTCGCTGTAGGTGGCGAGGCTGAGTCCAGCCAGGAAGGCAGTGCGTGCCGACAGCCCGAAGGCGAGCAGCAGCATGAAGTACAGCGTGATCTTGACGGGTATCAGTGCGAGCGGTATCAGCGCGAGACCCAGCGTCGACCAGCTGGGCAGGTCGGTGAGGCCAACGGTCAGAAAGAAGCCGACGAGGAAAAACTCTTTCATGCCCCACAGCGAAGCAC
>CAYJPG010000058.1:0-2190 GCA_964371995.1 uncultured Chromatiaceae bacterium
CCTTAGCTCCAATGAACTGAGCATGACCCAGGAACTGATCGCCAACATGCTCGGCGTACGCCGCGAGGGTGTAACGGAGGCCGCCGGGAACCTGCAGAAGGCGGGGCTGATCCGCTACGCGCGGGGCAAAATCACCGTCGTAGACCGGCCGGGGCTGGAAGCCCGGGTGTGCGAGTGCTACCAGGTGGTAAAGACGGAAACGGATCGCCTGATATCAGGGCCCATCCCGCTGCCCACCTAGGTTCGCTGCCGAACAGACCGCCTTGCCGGTGCCGTGTAATAGGTACTGATTGAGCAAGGCAGACGTCCATGAACCCCGATCCCTCCGCGGCCACTCCTGCCGTCAACCGGTTGCTGCAGGCCCTGCCCCGGAAGCACCGGGAGCGCCTGATCTCCCGCTGCGAGCCGGTGGAACTCGGCTTTGCCGACGTCCTCTGCGTCCCCGGCGACACGATCCGGCACGTCTACTTCCCGACCGACAGCTTCATCTCGAT
The DNA here is from genome assembly GCA_964371995.1 of uncultured Chromatiaceae bacterium. Taxonomy (GTDB): domain Bacteria; phylum Pseudomonadota; class Gammaproteobacteria; order Steroidobacterales; genus SHZI01. The sequence goes on from CAYJPG010000058.1 coordinate 495, forward strand.
GGTGGCTCCCCTTGAGGGGCACGCCAGTGTTGAAGTGGGCATGGTGGGCAACGAGGGGATGCTCGGCATCTCGCTCTTGCTGGGTGTCGACACCGCGCCGCTGCACGGGGTGGTGCAGGGCGCGGGCGCTGCGTGGCGGATGAAGGCGGTATCGTTCCAGCGGGAGATCCGGCAGACCCCCGCTCTGCAGAAGCGGCTGAACCGCTACCTCTACTGCCTCATGGGACAGCTGGCCCAGACCGCTGCCTGCACGCGCTTCCATGTGGTGGAGGCCCGGCTTGCCCGCTGGCTGCTGATGACCCGGGACCGGGCCCATTCGGACCAATTCCGTATCACCCACGAATTCCTCGCCTACATGCTTGGCGTGCGCCGCGTCGGCGTCACCCGGGCGGCGGGCGCGCTGCAGGATCGTGGCCTGATCCGCTATCGACGCGCCAATATCCGCATCCTGGATGACACCGGGCTGGAAGAGGCGGCCTGCGCCTGCTATGTGGCTGAGAAGGACTTGTACGAAAGCGTGCTCGGCTAGCACACCGCGCGTCAGAACATATATGCCGCGCTGACCGAGAGCAGGTAGAGGTTTATCCGCTGCGCAATTACTTCGTGAGCACAAGCGAGCCGTTTTCGACCGGGATGCGTTTCCCGGGGTTGTAGTCCATGTGCACGACCTGGTTCTGGCCATTCAGCCGGTAGGTTACGTCGAACCCGTCCTGCTCCTGGTGCCTGTCACGGACCGTTTCGCAGACCCGCTGGGATTCCTGGTAGGTGTTCCGCTCCTGCATGCCTTCCTGGACCTTGTTACCCGCATAGCCACCGCCGACGGCGCCACCCACGGTCGCGAGCTTCTTGCCGTTACCGCCGCCCACCTTGCTGCCTATCACGCCGCCGATGACGGCACCTGCCACCGTTCCGGCAATTTGCTGCGGATCCTTCGTCGGGCGGGTCACGGTAACCATCTGGTCGTGGCATTCCTGGCGGGGCGTGCTCACTGATTTCATGGCGGGCGCAACTGCCAGCACCTCGGCGGATGTCTTCTTGTCCTTCCTCCGGTACCCGCCGACCGCCGCTATCGCGGTGACGGCCAGGGCACCAGCTATGCCGCCTATCACGAGTTGTTTGTTCATGTTCACGACACCTTTGTGATTTGACTCCGATATGCGAAGTCCTTGATTAGCATGATCCAGCCAGGCCCTATGCGTCTGTGCGGTGGCAGACGGTGAATGCCGGTGCCCGGCGTGGGTACGCTACCGTACAGAGCCCTGCAAGCGGGAGGTGTAGGTTCCATCTCTGTCTGATTCATGCATGGAGAAAGAACATGAGACTACGCCGCACGATAATGGCCATTACGGCCAGCTGCTTCCTGTCGATGGGCTTCCAGGCGACTGCGTCCGCGAGTGTCATCGGGACTACTCAGTACCTGTCGGCCACGGATCGTGCCGGCAAGATCGCCACGGTACAGGCTGCCTTGTCACGGGCGGATGTCCAAGCCCAGCTGGAGAAGCTCGGCGTGAATCCGGTCGATGCTGTGGCTCGGGTCGCTTCACTCACCGACAGCGAGCTTGCCGACGTGTCGACCCGGATGGAGAGCCTGCCCGCCGGCGGTGACGGATTCATCGTTGTCCTTGGCATTGTGTTCCTCGTCCTGATCATTCTCGAGTGGACCGGTGTCATCGATATCTTCAAGAAGGCTTAACTT
>CAYJPG010000058.1:2200-10450 GCA_964371995.1 uncultured Chromatiaceae bacterium
ACTTTTCAACACCCCCGGGGGGGGGGGGGGCCCGCCATTGCGCCCCCCGCCCCCTGCCCGGTCCAGATGACCGGGAGGTCATACCCATGCTCGAAACGATTGCCGTAATCCTCATCGTCCTCTGGCTGCTGGGCATCGTGAGCTCATACACCATGGGCGGATTCATTCACATCCTGCTGGTCATCGCGGTCGTCGTCATCGTGCTGCGCGTGATCCAGGGCCGGAGGGTTCTGTAGATGGACGCCATGCGCATTACCGCCGTCGCGTTGCTGGTGGCCGGCGTGCTGGCCCTCGTGTACGGGAACTTCAGCTACACGAAAGAGACCCATGAAGCGAAGATCGGATCCATCGAGTTGTCGGTGAAGGACCGGGAAACGGTCAATATTCCCGCCTGGGCGGGGATCGCCGCGATAGTCGCAGGCGGTGGCCTGCTGATATTCGGCGGCAGAAAGACCTAGTTACGGTGGCCAGGCTCATGGCCTGGTCCCGCGCGATTATCTGTTCGCCAGCGCACATGCCGCGGCGCCGATTGTGTACGTCAGCGTACAGACGCTGCAGCTTGCTGCGCCCATCCTTCATGAGCAGATCAACCGGTTTGCAGTCCTTTTGGAGAACTCGTATGCGTATCCCCTCCCAAACACACGACGGCCCGCGCCTCGGCAGCGCTGCCGCACTGGCCAGCGTGATCCTGCTGGCAAGCGCCTGCGCCTCGACGCCGCTCGCGCCTACGCGGTCGCTGGATGCCGCCCGGACCGCCGTCAGCAACGCCGAAAAAACCGAAGCCGGTCGCTACGCCCCCTCAGAGTTGAGCGAGGCCCGCGAGAAGCTCGCCGCCGCTGACGTCGCCGCTGCACGCGAGAACATGCGCCTTGCAGAACGGCTCAGTGACGAGGCGCGGGTGGAGGCCGAGCTGGCCGCCGCCAAAACCGACGCGGCAAAAGCCATGGCGGTGAACAAGGAAATGCGCCAGGGCAGCGAAGCCCTCAGCGATGAAATGCAACGCGCAGGAGACCAGCGATGAACACCGAAATTTTCAGTCGTGCCCGTAACGGCAAGGCGCTTGGCGCTGCTGCCGCCGCCGCCTTGTCCCTGGCGCTGGCGGGCTGTGCAAGCGCACCTCTGGTGCCGCCCGGCGCTGCGGAAGCCCGCACCAAGCTGACCCGCCTCCAGTCCGATCCAAACCTGGCGGAACGCGCCCCGGCGGCGATCAAGGATGCCGAGACTGCCGTGCGCACCGCGGAGCAACCCGTGAAGAAAGCCGATGCGGAGCTCGGTGCGCACCGCGTCTACATCGCGGACCGCAAGGTGGAGATCGCCATGGCCCGGGCATCGACCCGCTATGCTGAGGACCAGCGCGCGAAGCTCGGCGACGAACGGGATCGCGCACGCCTTGCAGCCCGCACCCGGGAAGCGGACGCAGCGCAGCGCGATGCGACCATGGCACGGAGCGATGCTGATGCAGCCATCCAGAAGGCAAAGGATCTGCAAATGCAGATTGATGCGCTGCAAGCGGAGGCCACGGACCGCGGCCTGGTGCTGACCCTGGGCGACGTTCTATTTGCCACTGGCAAGTCCGACGTGAAGGTCGGTGCCACGAGCAACCTCAACAAGCTGGTTGCGTTCCTCAACAAGTATCCGGACCGGAGTGTCCAGATCGAGGGCCACACGGACAACGTGGGCAGCGAGGATTCCAACCAGGGACTTTCGCAGCGGCGCGCCGAGTCGGTGAAGGCCTACCTGGTGCAGCAGGGCATTGCCGCTAATCGCCTGACCGCGGTGGGTATGGGCGAGAACCAGCCCGTGGCCAGCAACGATATTCAGAGTGGCCGCCAGCAGAATCGCCGCGTCGTGGCGATCATCGACAATCCGGCATCGGCCACCGCGTCGACCAAGTAGCCGCTGAAGTTTTTTTACCCAATACCCGTTATTTACCCAACACCCAAGGAGAACATTCGATGCGACCGATCAAGAAAAGCCTGATAACACTCGGTGTCGTTGCTGCCCTGGCGGGCAACGCCTGGGCGACCGAGTCTGCCCCCCGCACCGTGGGTGTCGTTATCGACGACGCGGCCATCACGACCAGCATCAAGACCAAGCTGACCCTTGAGAAGGACACCAAGGCCCGGCAGATCAACGTGGAGACCCAGAAGGGCATCGTCCAGCTGAACGGCTTCGTGGATTCCAGCGCGGCGCGCAGCGAGGCGGAGAAGATTGCTGCCGGTACTGACGGCGTCAAGCAGGTGCGCAATAATCTGGAAGTCCGCTCTGCAGACCGGCCCGTCGGCGAAGTCGTTGACGACGCCATGATCACCGGCAAGGTCGAGGCTGCCCTGGTCGCCGACAAGCGCACCAGTGCCCTGCGCGTGGACATCGAGACCCACGAGGGTGAAGTGCAACTGAGCGGCTTCGCCAAGAACCAGGCCGAGAAAGATGCCGCTGCCACTGTCGCGCGCGCTGTCACCGGCGTGCGGAAGGTCACGAACTCGATCGACGTCCGATAACCAGAGCCGGGGAATGGGCATATGAACCTGCCCATTCCCTGGTCCCTGTCGCGCCTCCCGGCGCTGGCGTGCCTCGCGTTGCTCGCGGCCTGCAGTTCCCTGCCGACCATCACGCCGGATATGGCCCACAGTCCCCCGGCGGCAGTGACGGTCGATGGTACCCGCGGGCCGCTTTCGGCCAGCCGCAGCAAGGCCATCATCGACAAGCTGAAAAGCGGCGGCGATGAAACGAATATCTTCGATGTCCATATGGCGATCGAGGAGGCCATTTCCGGCAGCCCGCTGACTGCCGGCAACAAGGTTGAGCTGCTGCAGGACGGGCCGAGCACCTACCAGGCCATGACGGCCGCCATCGAGTCCGCGCAAGACACTATCAACATGGAGACCTACATCTTCCAGGATGATGAGGTTGGCCAAAGATTCGCAGCAGCTCTGATCGCCAGGCAACAGCAGGGCGTACAGGTCAACCTGATCCGCGACAGTATTGGCACCGTGAGCACACCGAACGCGTTTTTCCAAACGCTGGTGGACGCCGGGGTCAATTTGCTGGAGTACAACCCGGTCAACCCTTTGTCGACCGTGAAGGCCGGCTGGGACCTGAATCAGCGCGATCACCGCAAGTTGCTGATCATCGACGGGCGCATCGCCTTTCTCGGCGGCATCAACATCAGCAGTGTCTATTCGGGCGGGTCGTTCAGCCAGGGCTCGAAAGTGCGGCCTGACGGCCAGTTGCCGTGGCGCGACACCGATATCAGGCTGATGGGTCCTGTCGTCGGCGAGCTGCAGAAACTGTTCATCGAAACCTGGGAGAAGCAAGGTGGCAAACCGCTCGCGGCGCGCAACTACTACCCCGCAGCGAATGTTGAAGGCAGTTCGGTGGTGCGCGCCATTGGCAATTCGCCGGACGAGGACTACAGCCTGATATACGCCACGCTGATCTCGGCCCTGCGCAGTGCCCAGACTGAGATCTGCCTCACCAATGCCTACTTCGTGCCGGACCGGCAGTTGCTGGATTCCCTGAAAGAGGCGGTGGCGCGGGGCGTGGATGTGAAACTGGTGGTGCCGGCCAGTACTGATTCCTGGCTGGTGTTCCACGCCGGCCGCTCCCATTACAAGGAATTGCTGAAGGCCGGGGTCAAGCTGTACGAGCGCCGCGATGCCCTGCTGCATGTCAAGACCGCGGTGATTGACGGCGTGTGGTCCACGGTTGGCTCGACCAACCTGGACTGGCGCAGCTTCCTGCACAACCAGGAGGTCAACGTCGTGGTGCTTGGCGACGGGTTTGGCGACAGGATGCGGGCGGTCTTCGCGGATGACGTCGCGAAATCGGACGCGATCACGCTCGAGAAGTGGAAGCGTCGCTCGATTGGCGTGAGGATCCAGGAAGCCTTTGGGAGAATCTGGGAATACTGGCTTTGAATCGTGCGGCGGGATGTGCGTTCGTGCTGTTCCGGTCCGGCCCTGGCCACGGCGCTGGCGTACGCTACCGCACCGACCGCCGGGACGGGTCGGTCCACCATTCGCTCATGGCCTGAAACTTCCGGCCACCGTTACAGGAGCAGGGCGATGGAAAAGAATCTTTTGACAGGCTTGATTGCAGGCGGCCTCGCCGTTACGGCGCTCGGCGCATTCGCAGGCTACCGTATGCTCGATCGCCCGGCAGGTGCCGAAATGGCATCCGCAACGCAGGCGATGACCGGCACTGGCAAGCAACGCATGGAGTGCCATGACGAAATCGTTACGCGCACGCGCCCGACCCAGGATCCGAACCAGGTTGCGGGTACCGTGGCTGGCGCAATAGTCGGCGGCGTAATTGGCAACCAGGTGGGCGGCGGGAATGGCAAGAAGCTCGCAACTGTCGGTGGTGCCGTTGGTGGCGGCTACGCTGGCAACAAGATCCAGGAGAACATGCAGGCGGGCAATACCTACCAGGAAACGCAGCAAGTCTGCTCGCCTGTTGCGGAATAATCAGTAAGCTGTGTGTCGCGAGGCACATGCCATGAATCGTGAATTGAAATTTGCCCTGTCCGTCGTCGCTACCCTTGCACTGGCCCCGGTGGCGATCCAGGCCGCCGACGGCACGCTGGTCCGTGTCTCGGTAAGCAACATCTCCAAACCGGGCGGCGTCCTCCTGGCTGGTGCCTATGATCAGGAATCGACCTGGCTAGGCGGCACCACCGTGGCCAGCATCGAAGTGCCAGTGCCGGCGACTGTCACGGGGACGCTCAGTTTCGAAATGCAGCTGCCGCCGGGACGGTATGCGCTGTCCGTTTTCCAGGACATGAACGGCAACCGGAAGCTTGACACCAATTTCATTGGCATCCCGACTGAGCAGTCGGGATCTTCCAACAACGCGCCCGCGCGTTTCGGTCCACCGAAGTTCAGCGCCGCGGAGTTCGTCGTGGGCAGCCAGGCCATCGATCTCGCCATCCGCCTGAACTGATGACGTACACGGCGTGCCGATGCGGCCGGCGAATCCGTCAGCCCGCGTCACGCATGACGAGATAGAGATCCTCGACCTCCTGCTTTGCCCAGGGTGTCCGGCGCAGGAATTTCAGACTCGAACTCAGGCTCGGGTCGTGGGTAAAACACCGGATTGGAATCCGTCGGCCGAGTTCCTGCCAGCCAAAATGCGCTGCCAGTTCGTTGACCATCATTTCCAGCGTGATGCCGTGCAGGGGGTTGTTCGGCTGTGGCCTGCTGGTCATTCCGTGGAGTCTACCGGCTGCCCCGTTCTGTGACGACTGCCCCGGTTTGGTGCAGTCGTCATTTATATGATGAGCCTTGCGCTGCAGGGCCGTGTCGTGGTCGCAAGGGCTGGAGAATGTCTCAGAAACACCTCAGGGTTGACACCGCAGATCTCGAGTTTGGCATGTATGTTGCCGAGCTCGATCGCCCGTGGCTTGGAACGCCCTTCCTGTTCCAGGGGTTCGAGATCCAGGACCCCGATGAACTTCAGCAGCTGAAGGACAGCTGCGAGCATGTTTTCGTTGATGTGACCCGCAGTGATCTTCCCGAGGAGAAGCTGCGAAAAATTCAGCATCCTGCGAGGCCCGCGAAGGTAGCCAGCGCATCGCCAGCCCCGCGATCCTCGACACAGGACGTCATCGCCAGCCTCGACAGTACTGGAATACTCGCTGCCAGGATCCAGCCCAAGCCTTATCACAATACGGTCTCGACGCATGCCGAGGCCGGTCGTGCCACCGTCGCCTACGATGCGGCATCGGCAGTGATGGCTGATGTACTCGGCCAGTTACGGGCCGGCAAGGGACTGGATACTGAAACCTTGCGCGTTGCGATGTCGCCGATGATCGACAGCGTTACGCGTAACCAGGACGCGATGGCCTGGCTGGTGCAGCTCCGGAAGCGCGATACCTACGCCTATAACCACTCGCTCGCCAGTTCCGTATGGGCGGTAATCTTCGGCCGCCATCTGGGTTTCGACCGTGCCGGGCTCGATACCCTGGCCATGGGCGGGCTTCTGCTGGACATGGGCAAGGCTGAGATTCCCGGCGAAATCCTGGCAAAAACGGGGCCGCTGGATGACAGGGAGCGCGAGATCATGCGGACCCATGTCGCACTCGGCGCGCGCATGGCTGCCGACGCACCCGGAATGAATGCCGACATCAAGGCCATGATCGACGGGCATCACGAGCGACACGACGGATCCGGTTACCCCAACGGCCTGGCCGGTGCCGACATACCGGTCTTCAGTCGAATTGCCGGCCTCATCGATACCTTCGATGCCATGATTACGAGCCGTCCCTATGCGCGCGCGAAGTCTGCTTACGATGCAATTCGTGAATTGAACAGCCTGGCGGGAACCGGATTTCAGCGTGAGCTGGTAGAGCAGTTCGTTCAGGCGCTGGGCATGTTCCCTACCGGCTCGCTGGTGCAGTTGAACACGGGCCAGGTCGGCATTGTCATCGAGCAAAACCGGGTCAGGCGGCTGCGGCCAAAATTGATGCTCCTGCTGGAAGCAGACAAGTCGCCGGTTCGCACGCATTCAACGCTTGATTTGCGCATGGTCCCGGCCAGCGGTGCCGACCCTTCAGCCCGCTGGATCGTATGCGGGCTGGAACCTGGTGCTCACGGCCTGGATCCCAAGGACTTCTTCGCCTAGGGCGGCGGTCATGGTTAGCGGCGCCGATTTCTGCGGCTACACGCGACTGTTGCGCGACATTGAGAGTCTTCGCGTGAGCGCAGGCCTGGACAACATGGCGCTCATCCTGTTGCGGCTGAAGGGTGTCGATGAGGTGAACAAGACACTCGGTTACACCGCCGGCGATGAGGTGCTGAGTGCCGTTGCCGGCCGCGTTGCCGGAATCGCCCGCGAGCAGGACCGCCTGACCCGGCTCGGTGGTGATCTGTTTGCGCTGCTGATCCGCAACCCGCTGCATGAAGGCCACGCTATTCTCGGTGCACAGAAGGCGGTGCGGGTGATTACCGAGCCAGTGGCCATCGGCGCGAACCGGGCGCGGCTGCGGGCGAGTGCCGGTATCGCGTTCCTCGCGTCAGGCGCCGCGACAACGGCGGAGGAGTTTCTGCGCCAGGGGGAGCTGGCCGTCAAGGAGGCGGCAGCGGGCAACGATGACTATCTCGTCTATCGCTCGGCACTGGACACCGTGCAACAGACGCCACGGGCGCTGTGGGCAGAGGTCGACGATGCACTCCACCAGGGTGAATTCGAGATCCATTACCAGCCGAAGGTGGATTTGCGCACGGGACGGTTGATCGGCGCGGAGGCTCTTGCCCGCTGGCGACATCCGGTCAAGGGCCTGATATCACCGGCGCAGTTCATGCCTGCCATCGAGGAGACTGACAGTGTGCGGACCCTGCTCTGGTACGTACTCAATACCGGACTGCGCCAGGCAGCAGCGTGGCAGCCGCACTGCCCGGGATTCAAGATTGCGGTAAACGCCTCACCCACGAGCCTCGCTGATGCAGACCTGGTGGAGTTGCTCGCCGATGCCACGAGAATATGGCACTTCCCTGCCGACCAGCTGATCCTCGAGATTACCGAGACGGCGCTGATGCGCAGCCCGGAGGCGAGCACGGGCCGGCTTCACCAGTTGCGGGAACTCGGCGTGCACGTTTCCATCGATGACTTTGGTACTGGCTACTCGAGCCTCGCGTACCTCAAGGTCTTGCCGGCTGACGAGCTGAAAATCGACAAGTCGTTCATTTTGCCGATTACTCACTCTGCAACCGACCGGCGTCTCGTCGAGTCGATCATTCAGCTCGGGCACGCGGTGGGGCTCGAAGTGGTTGCCGAGGGTATCGAGGACGAGGCAACCGCGCAGACGCTCGTCGCCATGCAATGTGATATAGGCCAGGGCTATCACCTGGGCAGGCCGCTCGACGCAGCGGCTTTCGAGGCGCGTTGGCTCAGTGGCGATGGATCGTCAGCCATGGCTGCAACCGCCTGACCGGGCACCCAGTCGCGCTTTCCCTTCCCATCTGATACTCGCGGGGCCATTATCCTGCCTGATCCCGATGTCAGGGATTGCAGATCAAGGCCAACTTTCCATGAGCCAGGCAGCCAGCATACCGCCCGATCAACCGACCTACTGGAACGAGGAGGGCGGTCGTCGCTGGGTTGAGAATATCCGGCGCGTCGAACGCATGATCGAGCCTTTCCTGACGCGCCTGGTGCATCACGCCGCGGCGCGGGGGGGGGGGGGCGGTGGCGGCGGGGGGGGGGGGGGGGGGGGGGCGGGGGGTGGGGGGGCCGGCGGGGGGGGGGGTT
>CAYJPG010000058.1:10460-17136 GCA_964371995.1 uncultured Chromatiaceae bacterium
GCTGCGGCGGTGGCGTGACGAGTGCTGCATTCGCCGGCGCAGTGGGTTCTTCCGGGAATGTCGTTGGGCTCGATGTGTCAGCGGTAATTCTTGCGGTCGCTCGCGAGCGTTACGCTGCTGTCGCCAACCTGTCCTTTGCGCTGGGTGATGCCGCGACGATGTCGCTCGATGCCGGGAACGTCGATCTTGTCAGTTCGCGTTTCGGCGTGATGTTCTTTGCCGATCCGGTGGCGGCCTTTGCCAACCTGCGCAGCGCGCTAAAGCCGGGGGGCAGGCTGGCTTTCATTTGCTGGCGCGCGCTGGACGAGAATCCCTGGATGGCTGACTGCGTGCGCGCTGCATTTACGGTACTGCCGATCCCGGAGCCCCAGCCGCCAACGGTGCCCGGGCCCTTTGCCTTTGCCGATGCCGCGAGACTGCGCGATATCCTCGGCCAAAGCGGTTACACAGACATCAGTATTGAGCCGCACAATCAGATGCTCGATCTCGGCAACTTCGACGATGCGGTGGCGCAGATGACCCGTATGGGTCCTGCGGCGAGCGCATTCGCCGCCGCCAGCGCGACTGACCAGGCAGCTGTTGTCACGGCAATCCGCGCGGCACTCAAGCCGCATCTGAGCGGGGGTTCGGTACGCATGGCGAGTGGCACCTGGCTCGCAGGTGCCCGCCGTGGTTAAGACCAATACCCTGACGCCGGAACTGCTCGGGAAGATGGACGCCTATTGGCGCGCTGCCAACTATCTGTCGGTCGGGCAGATATATCTCTACGACAATCCCTTGCTGCGACGACCGCTGACGCTTGCGGACGTGAAGCACATGCTGCTCGGTCACTGGGGGACGACCCCCGGACAGAATTTCATTTACATGCACCTGAATCGGGTGATCAGGAAATACGATCTGGACATGATTTACGTGTCCGGTCCCGGGCATGGTGGCCCGGCAGTTGTCGCCAACACCTGGCTGGAGGGCACGTACAGCGAGATCTATCCCGATATCAGCCAGGATGAGGCCGGACTGAGGAAACTTTTTCTCCAGTTCTCGTTTCCGGGCGGCATTCCGAGCCACGCATCTCCGGAGTGTCCGGGTTCGATACACGAGGGTGGCGAGCTCGGCTATTCGTTGAGTCATTCCTTCGGCGCCGTGTTCGACAATCCTGAACTCATCGTCGCCTGTGTAGTCGGCGACGGCGAGGCGGAGACGGGTCCATTGGCGACGGCGTGGCACTCCAACAAGTTCCTTGATCCGGTCGGTGACGGCGCGGTGCTGCCGATTCTGCATCTCAACGGCTACAAGATTGCCAACCCGACAGTACTCGCGCGCATCGGGCATGAGGAACTCGACCAGTTGCTGCGCGGCTACGGATGGACGCCGTACTTTGTCGAAGGTCATGAGCCCGGGCTGATGCATGAGGCGATGGCTGCAACGCTCGACACGGTCGTGGAGCAGATCCGGAAGATTCAGCAGGATGCCCGCGTTCATGGCAACCGCACACGTCCGCGCTGGCCCATGATCGTGCTCAAGTCGCCGAAGGGCTGGACCGGTCCGCGGATGGTCGATGGACGACAAATTGAAGGTACGTTCCGCGCGCACCAGGTGCCGCTGTCTGATCCGACGACCCATCCGGAACACCTGAAACTGCTGGAAGAGTGGCTCAGGAGCTACCGGCCAGAGGAACTCTTCGACAGCGGTGGCCGGCTACGTCCGGAGCTCGCGGAACTTGCGCCCAAAGGCACACGCCGAATGGGGGCGAATCCCCATGCCAACGGTGGCATGCTTCTGCGCGACCTGCGGATGCCGGATTTCCGCGACTATGCAGTCGACCTGCCCGCACCCGGGACGCCTGGCATCGGTGACACGCGTGTGCTCGGGCCTTTTCTGCGCGACGTCGTGAAGCGGAACAGCGAGCAACGGAATTTCCGTGTCTTTGGCCCTGATGAGACGCTCTCGAATGGCCTTGGGGCCCTGTTCGAAGTGACTGGCCGCCAATGGGACGCAGAGACCGTGCCGGGCGACGAATTTCTTGTGCCATCCGGACGCGTGATGGAAGTGCTGAGCGAGCATCAGTGCGAAGGCTGGCTCGAAGGTTACCTGCTGACCGGGCGGCATGGACTCTTCAACTGCTACGAGGCGTTCATTCATATCATCGATTCGATGTTCAACCAGCACGCCAAGTGGCTGAAGGTCACCGCGCATCTGCCGTGGCGGCGCAAGATCGCCTCGCTGAATTACCTGCTGGCCTCACATGTCTGGCGTCAGGATCACAATGGCTTTACGCATCAGGATCCCGGCTTCATCGACCATGTGGTCAACAAGAAGGCCGAAGTGGTGCGGGTCTACTTCCCGCCCGATGCGAACTGTCTGCTGTCGGTGATGGATCACTGTCTGCGCAGCCGTCACTACGTCAACGTCGTGGTTGCCGGCAAACATCCGGCACCGCAGTGGCTGGGCATGGATGCCGCTGTCAAACACTGTACGCAGGGCATCGGTATCTGGCAGTGGGCGAGCAATGACCAGGCGGTTGCGCCGGACGTGGTGATGGCGTGCTGTGGTGACGTGCCCACGCTCGAGACCCTGGCCGCGGTATCCATCCTGCGCGAGCACCTGCCCGAGCTGAGGATTCGCGTGGTGAATGTCGTCGACCTCATGAAGCTCCAGCCGCCTGAGGAGCACCCGCACGGGCTGAGTGATACGGATTTCGATGAGATCTTCACCAAAGACAAGCCGGTGATCTTTGCCTACCATGCCTATCCGTGGTTAATCCACCGCCTGACTTACCGTCGCACCAATCACGACAACATCCACGTTCGCGGTTACAAGGAAGAGGGCACCATCACCACGCCCTTCGACATGACGGTGCTGAACGAACTGGACCGGTTTCATCTCGTGATGGATACGATCGACCGCCTGCCCCGGACCGGCGACAAAGGGATCTACCTGAAGCAGCAGCTCAAGGACAAGCTCATCGAGCACCGGCTGTACATCGAAAAGCACGGCCAGGACCTGCCGGAAATCCGCAACTGGAAGTGGTCGCTGTAATCCCGACGAACGCTACTGGAGTCCGCCCGTCGCCCGTGCCAGGCGCAAGTCGCTCAACACCGAGTCAAAACCTGCGTTGTCGGCGTTGCCCACGGCCTTCCGTCGCAGCGCCTCGGCATCAAGCACCACGGTATTGGTTGTCAGTCCCACGCTGTAGAGTTCGCGCGCCACGCGCAGGTTCTCTTCCGCTTGCGCGACAGCTTCCCGCGTAACAGCCACCCGGGCGTTTGCTTCTTCGCGGTCCAGCCAGGCCTGACGCACCTCCAGTTCGATGCGCGAGCGCAGATCGTCGCGGCTGCGGCCGGCAGCGCGCCCCGCGTTCGCAATTGATGCCGCCTGGTTGCGGATCCGTCCGCCGTCAAAAACCGTCCAGTTGAAACCGATGCCGACCAGCGAGAAGTCTTCCCGGTCCAGCACCTGGTTTTCCAGGTACTGGTAGTCCGCCATCAGGCTGACCTGCGGCCAGCCGGCAGCCCGCGCACTGCGGGCGCGCTCATCCAGCGACCGGGTCCGGGCATCAAGGCTGGCGAGGTCGCTGCGCCGGGCGATAGCCGTAGCGAGCAGCGCGTCGAGGCTGTCGCCTGCTGCGGCCGTGTCGGGTGGTGCGCCATGCAGTTCAGCAAGCTCCGGGATCCGGTCCAGCGGCTCGCCGAGCAGACGATTGTATTGGGCGCGCGCGATGGACAGCCGGTTGGCAGCACGCAAGCGCTCCTGCTCGGCTTCGGCCAGGGTGAGTTGAGCGGCAAGCAGGTCGTTCTTTGCGACCGCCTCTTGCTCGACCATCACGGTCACGTCATTGACCAGCGAGCGAAGGCTTTCCACCTGCGATTCCGCAGCGGTCAGCGATCTCCCGGCGCGCAATACATCCACGTAGGCCGAAGCCACCGCCAGTTTGAGATCCTGTGCTGCGCTGTCGCTGGCTGAACCGGCGGCCCGTGCACCGAGTTCGGCCGACTCGATACCTGCTGTAATGCGGCCCGCGGTGAACAGGGGCAGTTCGATATGTGCCCGCGCGGCGTAGAAATCATCGTCCTCGACCAGCGGCGGCGACAGGAAGTCCTGGCCGCCGACCGGAAAGCTGAAGGCCGGCGCGTCACCGAAACGCTGGTAGCTGCCGTCTACCGACAGCTTTGGCCAGCGCTCTGCGCGGGCTGCATCGGCATCGGCCCGCGCAGCGTCGACCTGGCTGCGCACGGCGGCCAGCGCGTTGTTTCGCTCCAGCGCCAGATTCCAGGCATCCGCGAGCGTCTCGGCCTGCAGCGGCAGTGCCAGCAGACACAACAGCAGTGCCCGCATCATGAGGTGACTCCCGGCTGCAGCCGGCTGCGCCATGCGTAATAGAAGATCGGGATCGCCACCAGCGTCAGCGCGGTCGAGACCATGATGCCGAATATCAGCGACACGGCCAGACCGTTGAAGATCGGATCGTCGAGAATGAAAAATGCGCCCGAGACGGCGGCCAGTGCGGTCAGCACGATGGGCCGGGCGCGCACGGCGGCCGCAGCGATCACGGCTTCGGCCAGCGGCTGCCCCCGCCTGATCTCTGCATCAATGAAGTCCACCAGCAGTATTGAATTGCGCACGATGATTCCCGCCAGCGCAATCATGCCGATCATCGAGGTAGCGGTGAACTGGGCACCGAGCAGGGCATGTCCGGGCATGACGCCGATGATGGTCAGCGGAATCGGCGCCATGATGATCAGCGGCATGGCATAGCTGCGGAACTGGGCGACGATGAGCAGATAGATGAGTATCAGACCGACGGAATAGGCGAGACCCATATCGCGGAACGTTTCAAAGGTGATCTGCCACTCGCCATCCCACTTGATGGCAAAACGGTTCGGGTCTTCGGGCTGTGTGAAGAAGTACTGTTCAGGCAGGCCGCCCCGGGAGGCATTGCCCGGCAACGGTTCGTCGAGCCGACTCACCATCTCGAACATGCCATAGAGCGGGCTGTCCAGCGGGCCGGCCATGTCGCCCGTGACAAAGGTCATCGGCAGCAGATCCTTGTGATAAATGGCGCCATCCCAGGGCACTTCCTGCACCTGCACCAGTTCCGAAAGCGGCACGAGGCGCCCGGAACGTGACCTGACTTCCAGCTCCAGCACCTCTGCGATACTGCCCTGGTCAGCGGCGGCGAGTTCCAGGCGGACGGGAATGGGGTGCCGCTCGCGGCCTTCGTGCAGATAGGCACTGTCTGCTCCGGCCAGGCCCACGCTGATCGCCTGCACGATGGCTGCCTGCGTAACGCCAATGACTGCGGCTTTCTGCCGGTCGACGCTGATCGCATAACGCATCGCGTGTGCTTCCCGGGAATCGTCCACGTCCACGATGTCAGGCGTCTGGTCGAATACCGTGTGCAGTTCCTGCGCCAGCAACCGCTGCGCATCATAAGACGGGCCATAAACCTCGGCGACGATCGGCGCCTGCACCGGTGGACCGGGCGGGACTTCCACCACCTGCACGCTGGCGGCGTAGCGCTTGCCGATGGCGGCGAGCGCCGGACGTACGGCCAGCGCGATCTCGTGGCTGGACCGGTCACGCTCGTGCTTGTCCTTGAGGTTCACCTGGATGTCGCCTTGTTCGGGACCGCTCCGCAGGTAGTACTGCCGTACCAGTCCGTTGAAATTGATCGGCGCGGCTGTGCCTGCGTAAACCTGGTAGTTGGTGAGTTCCGGAATTTGTTCGACCGCCTGGGCAAGTTCGCTGAGTACCCGTGCTGTTCTTTCCAGCGGCGTGCCTTCCGGCATGTCCAGTACCACCTGAAACTCTGATTTGTTGTCGAAGGGCAGCATCTTCAGCACCACCCATTTCACCAGCGTGAGACCGATGCTGAGCACGATCGCCAGCACCAGCCCGATGTAAAGCCGGTGCCGGTTCCTGCGCGCCCGGTCGCCACTGATGAAGGGATCGAGTACGCGGTGAAAAAAGCGTGGCAGGCGACCGCCATGTTGCCCGGTTGCAGGTGACTCTTCCGCGTGGCCGCCGGCGAGCAGCCGGCCTGAAAGCCAGGGCGTAAAGCTGAGGGCTACCGCAAGAGAGATGAGCATGCCCATGCTGGCGTTGATCGGAATCGGACTCATGTAGGGTCCCATCAGGCCGCTGACAAAGGCCATCGGCAGCAGCGCGGCGATGACGGTGAAGGTGGCGAGAATGGTGGGTCCGCCCACTTCATCTACCGCTCCCGGAATGATCGAGAGGAAGGTCCCGGAGTCCAGTTGCCGGCGACGGTGGATGTTCTCCACGATGACGATTGCATCGTCCACCAGGATGCCGATGGAAAAGATCAGTGCGAACAGTGATACGCGGTTGATCGTGAATCCCCATGCCCACGAGGCAAAGAGCGTGGCTGCCAGCGTCACGATTACTGCGGCGCCAACCACGATGGCTTCCCGCCGGCCGATGGTCAGCATCACCAGTACCACCACCGACAGGGTGGCAAAGGCGAGTTTCTGGATGAGCTTCATGGCCTTGTCGTTGGCGGTTACGCCGTAGTTGCGCGTGACTGTGACCTCTACGCCGTCCGGGATGAAGGTGCCACGCAGGAGATTCACCCGCTCTATCGCCCGGGTTGCCACATCGATGGCGTTCTCGCCGGGCTTCTTGGACACCGCGATGGTGACGGCCGGAGCGGGCCCCC
>CAYJPG010000059.1:0-17071 GCA_964371995.1 uncultured Chromatiaceae bacterium
ACCGTATCCAGCGCGGCAAAGCGCTGCGCAAAGGCGCGCTAGAACCAGAGCGAGACGAAGAACTGCAGGACGTTGGCGTCGAACTCATAAAGTGGCTCGGCACCGACTGCACCACCGCCGCTGACATCGCGGAAATCGTCATAGCTGTAGGTGTAGTGATCGAGAAACAGATTCACCGTACTGCGCAGCGGGCGGTCGCCCGCCCGGTCGAGCCAGGTATAGCTCAGGCCGATGTGCGGGCCGTAACTCTGGAACTTGCTCAGCTCCTTGTCGCGGCCCATGTAGTTCTGCGCATCGGCATAGGGAAACAGGTCTGAATAGAAGTCCGCGGCGTTCTGGCTGTAGAAGCGGTAACGGACATCAACCATCCACCGGTCACGCCAGGGCTGCACGTAGCCGATATCGACCGTATGCGCGTCTATACCCCAGTCGTCCGTGAAGAAGCGGTACCCGCCCGACACGGCAGCCCGGTATGGCAGGTGATAGCGGGCGCGGATCGCCACGGCATTGCTGGCGCGGGTCCGTGGATAAACCTCGCCCTGCCAGCCAAATCCGCTGGCCTCATTGATATCGACGTACCGGACCTGGCGATATGGGTTGTTCAGATAGCCCTCGTCTGCGATCGCCTCATAGTTGAGGCTCATCAGCAGGTTTCTGGTCAGCACCTGGGTGATACCCGCCCGGTAGGCATGCCGCTTGACCTGGCCGGCGAACACCGGATCGCCGCGCTTGCTGACGTCATCGGAGCCGCTGCCATAACCCAGCGTAACGGTGGTCAGGCCGTTGAAGATGTCCTGACTGATCGAAAGGTTCAGCGTATCGGCACTGTAGTCGCTCTCGTCACTGTTACTGAAACCCACACTCAGCGTGGTGTCTTCATGCAGATAATCGACACCGAGCCCCCATTGGGTGCGCTCTTCTGAATACTTGCTGGCGGTGGTGAGCACGTCGATCGATGCGCTGCTGATGCTGTCCACGTAGTAGCTGGCCGATACGGACACCTTCTCGTTGACGGACTTTCGCACCAGCAGCGACGGGCCGTCGATCTCCACGCCGCCACCGTCGTAATAGTGATAGAGCGCATCGGCACGCTCTTCCGGCAGCACGCCGGCAAGCGATGAACCTGCAGCGAAGAGTAGCAATATCCCTGTACGCCACATCGCTAGTTACACCCGCAACCGCCACCGGCGCTGCCGGTCGCACCGCGCGCCGATTCGCGCGCTTCATGAACATGATCGAGATAGCTTGAAGATACCGGATCGCGGTCGAAACTCATGACCGGATCAGCCAGCCGGTCGCGTTCATAGGGTTTTACCCACGGCTCGATGCCGCTGCATCCGGCCAGCAACATGGCGCCAGTCAGGAACGCGGCCAGCGATATCTTCATGTCCGCTCCCGGATCAGCTGGCGGATCACATCCTGGTAACGGCTTTCGTCACCCGGCTGGTAGCCCTGATGAATGAAGCGGACATTGCCCTTGCGATCGACAATCACGGTACTCGGCATCGCCGCCACGTCGTAGAGCTTGCTGACCTTATTGGCCGGATCCAGAAGCACCGGAAATGTGACCGGCACATCACCGAGGAATGCCTCCATCTGTGTCGTGTCTTCCTCGACATTGACGCCGAGCATGGTAAAGCCGAGCGACGCATACTTCTTCTGGATCTGCTCGAGTAACGGCATTTCCTTGCGGCAGGGGCCGCACCAGGTCGCCCAGAAATTGATCAGCACGACCTGTCCGCGCAAGGCAGAAAGCGACACGCGCTGGCCCCCGCGGGACGGCAGGCTGAAATCGGCCGCCCGGCCAGCGGCCTCGTCGGCAGACAACACCACAGGCAGCAGCACGCCGGACAGGCATGCCACCAGCATCAGCCGCCGCATGTTTTTGCGCACCTTCATTTCAGAAGAACCAGCTCAGGCCGAGGGTGAACTCGATGTTGTGCGTGGTCTTGCTCTCACCGCTGATGTCATCATCGAACAGGTGATCGCGCACATCGAAGTGCAGGCCGATGGCATCCGCAAGCAGAATCCGGTATCCGCCGCCGAAGCTCAGGGTAAACATGTCCTCGTTGTGAAAGGTGGTGTTACCGGCACCGGCAAGCACATAGAAGGCCGAATTGAAGGCGTGGTTTTTGCCGATAAACACCTCGCCGGGCAGAAGGTTGTAGCCCAGCGACAGGTCGTAATACTTGTACTTGCGATCGCTGCCAAAGGACAGGTCGTAGTTACCAAGGATCTCGGCACTCGTCCGGTCTACATCGCCGGTCTGCGCCAGGGTCGCTTCGGCAAACAGGCCCTCTGTTATATGGTATGCAAGACGCGCACCGATGACCGAATTGGTGCCGAAGTCTTCCACACTCAACATGCCGTAGTAGCCGGTGACCTCGAAGTCTTCGCTGTCGATCTTCGGCGGCGACACCTCGCGGCGCTCGATACGCGGATCGATTACCGGCGAAGATGCGTTTGCATCTTCTGCAGGCTCACGCGACCGTCCCAGCAATGAGCAGCCAGCCGTAGCGGCCAGCAGCAGGGACAGTGCGGCTGCCCTCAGAAGAAGAAGGTGAATCCGGCTTTCCATTCGTCCAGTTCCTCATTGTCGTCACGACTGGTGAAAGTCAGGTAGCTCGAGTATTCGGCGCGGAACATGAAGCGCTTCGTCACGTACATGCGCGCGCCGAGCCCTACGTGCCCCACCTGGTCAGTACGGTCTTCGGTACTCACCAGGGTCGCTTTCGGGTTGATCTGGATGATTCCGGTACCGAGCATGGCGAAGGGCGAAATGCGCCACGCCGGAAATGGCTGATGCACGATATCGACCGTCGCCAGCCAGCCATCGGAAAAATCCCCGCTCACATCGCCCACCCTGGCCTCCACTGACAGGTTGCGGGTCAGGTGATAACCGGTGTAAACGGATATCACGCTCGCGCCATCCAGGTCGCCGAGCCCGACGCCGGCTTCCCAGCGGCGGGCCTTGTAGTCATCGACATCCGGGTCATCGATCTTCGTCGCCGAACCGGCTGTATCAAGCGTGGCAGTCATCTCCGCCAGCTTCACCCAGCCCCGGACGCCCCGGTCGGTACGAACCTGAAACCAGTCGGTGCGTCGCTTCAGCACTTCAATGTGCTGACCGCGATCAACGACATGAAACACCGGGAAACCCCGCCCCGGCCCCGTGTGGAGTTCGAGAAAAGGCTCGGCAACCACGGCCTCATAGTGAGCCGTTTTTGCATAAGCGGGTGTGACGAAGGGCAAGAAAACCAGCATCACCATGACGACTACTGTGCGCATCGGGGTTTCCTGCGGGCCTAGTTCAGGGGTGCCTGGAACGGATCGTTGTAGTACTGCGCACCGATATCCACCCACTCGGAAATCAGCCGCAGTTCTGCCGGCGACAGCCGGCCCGCATGCGTGCCACCAGACGCGAAGATGTTGAAAAAGCGCGGTGAATTGCGCGCACCGGCGGTGGACAGCGAGGCACTGACAGGCACCGGGCTGAACACCGGATCACCGGTGACCGGATCCACGCCGGTCTGGACCAGACGGTCGGCGAGCGCACCGCCCGCGATTTCCTGCTCGTTGTCGGCAGAGAGCAGCTCGCGGTAGGCCTTGAAATGGTCGGCATTGATATCCGAGGGACCGTCCGAGAGGTCGAGCTGGGCTGCCGGCAGCTGCACGGCACCGAGCGTGCTGACAGGCGCGTGGCAGTTCGTGCAGGTGTCATCACTGAGCACCGTGATGCCGTCACCAGCCAGCGTCTGACGGGGTTTGCGCCACAAGGGGTGTATATGCGCTTCGTAGTTGATCGTGATCCGGCAGTGCGGCGCCCAGTTGTCGAGGCAGTCGGCGCTGGTCGGTATCGGCGTCGTGAGATCCGTATAGCGGTACGCAAAGCCCGTATCGGCGGGCCGGCCGGCCGCAACGGGATCAGTCCAGATGTCGTCATAGACGACGTCCTCATCGAGCGCGATCAGCTGACAGCTGGTCGCACAGCTGATGCGCTTCTTGACCTGCGCCATGGTCTCGCCGAAATCGGCAAAAAATGCACTGCTGGTGTTCGGGAAGGGCTGACCGTCTGCCGCAGCGCCACTCCATGCGCTCGCGAAAGCACCCTGCCGTCCATGCGATACGGGATTCTGGGTCGAGTGACAGCCATTGCAGGCCAGTACCTCACCGGGACGAAGCTGCAGCCAGTTCTGATGTCGCGCCGTGATGCGCCGCCCGTCGACATCCAGCACCGAAAGTGCAATCGGCACATTGGCAGGCACCCGCACCACGACCGAACCGTCGGGTTCGACCGGCGCATAACCGAGAATCTCGCGCATGCCCTGCGCAGCGCTGACGCCGAAAGCGCTGTTGTCGAAGTCACGGACTTCACGATCAGGCAGGGCCACCGCCTTTTCGACGCGCAGAAAGCGCGCCTGCCGCTGGACCGCCGTGGTCTGTGCCGGATCGGCCAGCGCCCGGATATTCACCGAAGCCGTACCGTCAAGATCGTAGACGCTGCGGATATCGACAAGACCCTGCTCCTGCGCGACGAGATCCGGATCGAGCTGATCAATCGATGCCTTGTCGAAGATCACCGGGGGCAGCGCGCGCGGCTGTGCCGCCACGATGTCGCTGATCAGCAGATTTTCCGTCGGCGAGAACACCGGCAACTGGGTTCCCGCAACCGGATCGAAGATCCACACGCCATACAGCGGGAAGGCTGAACGCGCGCCCGGCGCGGCCAGCGCCGACTCGGTACAGGGCACGATCCGGTCATCGACGTCCAGCAGCCGGCACGGGCTCCAGACCGCGAACATCCGGCCGGTGCCATCCCAGAGCGGGAACGCAGCGCCAAATTCACCGCCGGGTGAGATGCCGCTATCGGTGCGCACATCGTTGACCACGGTGCGGGTCTGTGCCGGCCCGCTCAGAAGGCCCGAATTGACGGCAGTGGGCTGCAGGTTTTCCACGAAGTTTGCAGCGTCGATGCTGACCAGGTCACCGCCGCCATCGTCCCCCTGAAAAGGCCGGATGACGGAGAGGATTCGCCCGTCCGGCATCTCGCGCGGCTGCGAAAACTGGATGGTCGCACCATCGGTGCCGGTCTCGTGACTGCGCGCGCCGTAAAAGAGTTCAAGGCCCGTGCCATCAGGGTTCATGCGGTACAGGTTGATCTCGCTATTGGCCGCTACATTGTCCCAGCGGCTGAACAGGATCTGCCCGTTGGCAAGCACCGAGGGATCCATGTCATGGCTCTGATTGAAGGAGATCTGGTGGATGTCGCTGCCATCGGCATTCATGACATGCAACACGAAGGCCGGCTCATTGCGGTCTTCGTCCTGTGCATCAAACTGCTGCTTGCCTTCGTCGATCAGCACCGCCTTCGATTGCCGCTGGCGGGTGGAAGAAAAGACGATGCGGCCATCGGGCAGATATGCCGGCGCAATATCGTGCCCGGTTTCTGCATTCAGATCCGAACTGATCACCCGGCGCAGGGTGTCAGCGGCGAAGTTGTACTCCCAGATATTCCAGGTCGGCTGGTCTTCTTCGTCAGCGCCAGCCACGAAAGGACCGCGCATCGCAAAGACAAGCGTCGCACCGTCCCAGGACACTTCAGGATCGCGGACATCATATAGCCCGCTTCCCTGCGTTATACGTTCGCTAATGTTGCGTTCAACAGCCGTAACTGCGGCGCGCTCGCGCACATAGAGATCAGCACCGATATTGAAGCGGCGCAGTTCGCGCAGATCAGAGCCCTGCAGCGCACCCTGGGCATTGACCGGCAGCGGACGCTTGACGTATGCGATCGGCACATCGACAATCACCGGGTCCGGATTCTGTTCCCCACCGACTCCACCGCCACCGCAGGCAGCGAGACCAAAGGCCACAGCAATCCACAGCAATAAACTGCGGGCGGACAATTTCCGTCCGCTCAATGGAATATTTCGCGTACCTGCAACCATCACCATCCCTGTCACGGCCTGCCCAAAGGCCGTGTGTGCATCTGACCTGATGCGCAGCGCCCAATCGCCTGCCAGCTAACCTAATGCAAAGCGAATTGGACGAACTGTTAAGGCGGTCACAGAAGACCGGGTCGCTGATAACGATAAATGCTCAACGGCGTGCAATGCGCCGCGTTACCGGGATGGGCACAAGGTGGTTACTACGCAGCGAAGACGGCGCAGCGCCGTCGCGTCGAAGCCTGGGTCTCTGCGGCCGTTAAGCCGGGTGACTGCAATTGCAGCACTGGTGGTCCTGAGCCAGGCGGCCATGGCGGGGCCGCGCGAGCAGGCCTGGCGCATGCACGAGCGGCTCACGGGCGTGCCGCCCGATTCCACCGTACTGGAAGACATGCGGGTCGATATCGCCGGTGGCAATGCCATCGCTGCCGCGCAGCTGGCAATGGATAACAGCGCCTTCTACAACGTAACGCTCAAGAATTTCGTCGCACCATGGACCAATGAGGAACAGAGCGTTTTCGTACCGCTGAACGATTACACCGCGACCGTAATCGGCATGGTGCGCGACGATGTGCCCTTCAATACCCTGCTCTCGGCAAACCTCGTTTACATCGGTTCAGGGTCCGGCATACCGGCCTACTCGCCAACCAACAACGACCATTACCAGGCGCTTGAGGACCAGAACGTCGATCTGAAGCAGCGCCTGACCGCCACGACCCAGACTGCAGTGAGCGGCCTGCCGGACTCAGCCGCCGCCGGAATCCTGACCACACGCGCGGCTGCGGCTGCCTTCTTCGAGGCCGGCACCAACCGCGCCATGTTCCGCTTCACGATGCTCAACCACCTGTGCCGCGACATGGAACAGGTGCTCGACACCAGCGGCATCCCCGACCGGATCCGCCAGGACGTGTCGCGGAGCCCCGGCGGCGACAGCCGGATTTTTCTCAACAACTGCATCGGCTGCCACACCGGCATGGATCCGATGACCCAGGCATTCGCCTACTACAACTTCGACGCCGCGCAGGGCCGGCTGGTCTACACGCCCGGCCAGGTACAACCCAAGTACTACAACAACGACACGACCTTCAGATACGGGTACCGGACACCAAACGACGACTGGGCAAACTACTGGCGCCACGGACAGAACAGGGTGCTCGGCTGGGATCCGAACCGCAGCGGCAGCGGCACAGGCGCAAGGACCATGGGCGAGGAACTCGCCAACAGCACCGCCTTCGCCCGCTGTCAGGTGGAGAAAGTATTCCGCAACGTCTGCCTAAGGTCGCCGGTGGATGGCACTGACCGGGCACAGATCGATTCGATGGTCACTTCCTTCCGCGCGGGTGGTTATCGCCTGAAGCAGGTGTTCGCCGAATCCGCTACCTACTGCATGGGCAATTGAGCGGGGAACGCACAGGGTGAACATGAAACTGATCATCGCTGCACTGCTCGCGGCACTGCTCACCGGCTGCGGCGGCGGCTCCAGCACACAGCAGAAGGCGCCAAGCAGTTTGCCGCCGCCGGTCACCTACTCCGGTCCGGCTGCGCAGACTGCAGACATCCTGCATTTCCAGAACTCGCTGTGGGCGAACGTTCGCAATGGCGGTGTCGCGCGTTGCGCCGGCTGCCATGGCGTCACGCAGAATCCGCTGTTCGCCCGCGACGACGACGTCAACCTCGCCTGGGAAGCGGCCGATCCGCTCATCAACCGGAATGATCCAGGCAGCTCGCTGATCGTGCAGAAGATGGCCAGCGGGCATAACTGCTGGCTGGGCAGCAACCAGGGTGCGGTGCAGGCCTGCGCCACGACCATGCAGGCCTGGGTGGAAGCCTGGCTGGATGGCACCGGCACCGGCGGCACGCGACAGATTCAACTGGTGGCTCCGCCGGACCACAGCGTAGGTCAGAGCCGCAACTTCCCGTCCGACTCCGCTGGTTACGCGACCAATGTCTGGCCGCTGGTCAGGCAGTACTGTACCGGCTGCCACGACTCGTCCGCTGCCACGCGCCAGTCGCCCTTCTTCGCCGATGCAGACGTGGACAGCGCCTATCTCGCGGTGAAGACCAAGATCGATCTGGACGATCCGGACCAGTCACGGCTCGTCCTGCGTCTGCGCAACGAATTCCACAACTGCTGGAACGACTGCGCGGCCAACGCCACGACGATGGAAAACGCGATCCGCGCCTGGGCCCAGCAGATTCCGCCGACAGAAGTCGATCCGTCGCTGGTAATCAGCAAGGCGCTGACCATGTACCAGGGCACGGTGGCCAGCGGCGGCAGCCGTTACGAAGGCAGCCAGATCGCGCTTTGGGAATTCAAGGAGGCCAGCGGCAGCACGGCATATGACACCAGCGGCGTGCAGCCGGCGATCAATCTCAGCCTGTCGGGCGACATCCGCTGGGTCGGCGGCTGGGGCATCGACATACACAGCGGCAAGGCACAGGGCTCGACAACTGCCAGCCGCAAACTCCGCAACCTGATCACCGCGACCGGGCAATACAGCGTTGAAGCCTGGGTAGCACCTGCCAACGTCAACCAGGAAGACACGCGAATCGTCAGCTACTCGGCCGGTCCCACGCTGCGCAATTTCACGCTGGGACAGACACTCTACAGCTACGATTTTCTCCATCGCAGCAGCACCACCGACGCAAACGGCGCACCGATACTGCAGACCGCCGCCGCCGATGAAGACGCACAGGCCACCCTGCAGCACGTCGTGCTGACCTTCGACCCGGTCAACGGCCGGCATGTGTACGTGAACGGCGTCGACACGCAGGATGCAGACCCGGTCGCGGGCGGCACGCTAGGCGACTGGGACGATACCTTTGCGCTGGTGCTTGGCAATGAGCCTTCCGGAGACCGGCAATGGCGCGGCGTGCTCCGCCTCGCGGCGATCCATAACCGTGCGCTCACCGCTACCCAGGTACAGCAGAACTTCGATGCCGGTGTGGGCGAGCGTTTCTATCTGCTCTTCAATGTCAGCACGCAGGTGGGTGCCGCTGGCAGCTACATCATGTTCGAGGTCAGCCAGTTCGACAGCTACAGCTACCTGTTCTACCGGCCTACCTTCATCAACCTCAACGCCGACTGGCAGCCATCCGGCAGCATCCCGGTGCGCGGCCTGCTGATCGGTGCCAATGGCGTCGAGGTACCCGTCAGCCAGGCCTGGGGCAACATGAACGAGTCGGTCAGCACCGCAAACGGCTATGCGCCGGACACCGGTCAGGTCCTGTCCAGCCTCGGTACGGTGGTGCCACTGGAGAAAGGTCCGGATGCGGACGAGTTCTTCCTGAGCTTTGCCGAACTCGGCGGCAGCAGCAATGTGCGCGTAGAACCTGCGCCGCTCACGCCGCCGCCACCTGCAGACGGCGAGCCGCAGCCCGACATCGGCGTGAAAACCTTTGACGAGATCAACGCCAGCATGGCGACGATCACCGGCGTCGCACCGACCACGCCGGCGGTCAGGGCAACCTACGCACTGGTCCGCCAGCAGCTGCCGGCGATCGACGATGTCTCGGCCGTGCTCGCCTCGCACCAGGTGGGGATCGCGCAGCTGGCCATCGAGTACTGCAACGCGCTGGTCAATGACACGAGCCTGCGTGCTTCGATATTCCCCGGCTTCAACTTCAGCACCCCGGCCAACCAGGCTTTCGACACGCCCGGCGAACGCGACCTGATCTTCGTCCCGCTG
Organism: uncultured Chromatiaceae bacterium; assembly: GCA_964371995.1. Lineage (GTDB taxonomy): Bacteria > Pseudomonadota > Gammaproteobacteria > Steroidobacterales > SHZI01. The sequence goes on from CAYJPG010000059.1 coordinate 9,635, forward strand.
CTCCGCCGGTCGATGGGTACCGGGCTGCTCAGCCAGCCTGACGAGGCGAACGTTCGCCTGGAACTCGACAACCTGACCACCACGCTTGCCAGTTGCGGCGGCAGCTGTGCCGCCGACCGGACTGCCACGGTGGTCAAGTCGGCATGTGCCGCAGCGGTTGGCAGTGCCGTAACCCTGGTGCAGTAGTCGCACCGAAGCAGAGCCGACCGAGGCAAAGGTATGTCACGTAAAAGCAGGAATTACTTCGCACCCCAGCGGCATCCGGATCACGCGCGGCCGATTACGCGCCGGCAGCTGATCGCGCAGGGCTTCATGGCAGGCACCGCTACGGTACTCGGCGGCGGTGTGCTCAGCCTGTTTGCGAATCCGCGCGCCGCTTATGCCGCGCTCGCACCGGATCTCGAAGCGCTCAAGGCCTCCTGCGGCATCGCGGTGCAGGGCGCGGGCAAGATTCCCTTCATCTGTTTCGACCTGGCCGGCGGCGCGAATATGGCCGGCTCGAATGTGCTGGTCGGTGGTGCCGGCGGACAGCTCGACTTTCTCTCCAGCGCAGGCTACAGCAAGCTCGGTCTGCCCGGCGACATGATTCCGCCGGCGATCAACCCGGTCACGCAGCAAAATCATGTTGACCAGAGCATGGGCCTCGCCTTTCACAGCGACAGCGCCTTCCTGCGCGGCATGCAGGGGAGCATGAGTGCCGGAACTGCGGCAAGCATCAACGGTGCGGTCATCCCTGCACGCTCGGAAAATGACACCGGCAACAACCCGCACAGCCCGCTGTACGGCATTGCTCGCATTGGCGCGGACGGTTCACTGCTGAAGCTGGTGGGCTCACGCAACAGCGATTCAGGCGGCAACTCGGTGGCACCCATGGCCATGATCAACGCCGCGGACCGGCCGACCAAGATCGACCGGCCGAGTGATGTCACCGGCCTGGTCGATACCGGACAGCTCGTCGGCCTGCTCGGCCAGGCCGATGCCGTCGCGGTACTCGAATCAATCCAGCGCATCAGCGCGATGAAGCTGCAGCGGGTCAGCACCGGACTCAACATGCCGGACCCGGGCAATCCCGCCGTCACGCGCGATGCGGTGATCAAGGATCTGGTGAGTTGCGGCTACGTCAAATCGGCTGATATTGCCGACCGCTTCGGCAACCCCTCCAGCCTCAATCCGTCCATCGACCCGCTGATCGTCGGCAACAGCGGCATCTTCACGCAGAACGAATACGACAGCGACGACGAATTCAGGAAAACCGCCTCAGTGATGAAACTGGTGGTCAACGGCTATGCCGGGGCTGGCTGCATCACGATGGGCGGCTATGACTATCACGGCGGCCGCCGCGCCGAAGGTGAAGTGAAAGATTTCCGTGCCGGGCGCTGCATGGGCGCCTGCCTGGAGTACGCAGCCCGCGTCGGCGTACCGCTCATGCTGTATGTGTACAGCGATGGCTCGCTGTCGAGTGACGGCAGCATCGACAACACGGCGAATGGCCGTGGCAAGGGCGAGTGGACCAGCGATAACCAGACCACGGCTGCCTCCTTCTTTCTGGTCTACAACCCTGGTGGCCGCGCGACCCTTCTGGGCGGCACACCGGAACAGCAGGCCCGACATCAGCAGCTAGGCTACTTCCGCAGCGATGGCTCGGTAGAAACGGCTGCGACTCCCGCCGCCAACAACGTCAATCTGCTGGTCGAGACCGTATTGCTCAATTACATGGCGCTACACGGACAACAGGGCGACTTCGCGGGCCTGTTCACCGGACACGGCCTGGGCAACAGTACCCTGCGTGATTCGCTGACGGCCTTTGCGCCGATCGTGAACGGCTCAATCACCTAGAGCCTTTCCGATGCCATAATCAGCGCATGTCATCTCCCGCGCTCGCAGCCCACCTCGCCTGTCCCCGCTGCGAGCAGTCGCTACGGCAATACCCCGACCGCAGCTGGGGCTGCGGTGCCTGCGGCCTCAACTTTCCCTCGCTGCTCGATGTGCCCTGCCTGTTCGCCGAACCTTCCGCCACACTGGCTGAATGGCGCGGGCGGCTGCAGTTCAGCCTGGAAAAGCTCGCTCACGAGGCAGCCGGACTGCAGGCCGAGCTGCAGAACCCGCGCCTGCGTCCGCTGACCCGTGATCGTCTCACCCTGCTCAACCGGGCCAGCCTCGATCAGCTGAAACGGCTCCGCGAACTGCTCTCACCACTTGCGGTCCATCAGGCACAGGCCGCGCTTGCGACGCATCTCGCGCTGCAGACCCGTCTGCCCGGTGACCAGGGGCTGACCACTTACTATCCGAACATCCATCGCGACTGGGCCTGGGGCGATGCCGAGAACGAGGCGACGCTCCGGCTGGTCGGCGGCGCACTGCCGGGACGGGAAGTCGTCGACAGCCTGCTGGTGCTCGGCTCGGGTGCGGGTCGCCTGGCCTACGATCTGCACCAGGAATATGCGCTTGGCCTCACGCTGGCGCTGGACTTCAATCCGCTGCTCACACTGCTGGCACGGCGCGCCACAGCCGGCGAAACCACTGAACTCTGGGAGTTCCCGCTGGCACCGCGCACGCTGGCCGAGCATGCCGTGCTGCGCGAGCTGGTTGCACCGGAACCGGTACGCGAAGGTTTTTACCTGGTACTCGGCGATGCGCTGCGTCCGCCGCTGTCTGCTGGCAGCTTCGACGTGATCGTCACGCCGTGGGTTGTCGATATCCTGCCGGAAGACTTCCGTACGCTCGCCGCCCGGATCAATGCCCTGCTGAAGCCCGGCGGTCGCTGGATCTGTTTCGGCTCGCTCAGCTTTGGGCAAGCCATGGCGAGCCAGCGTTACAGCCTTGAAGAAGCGCTCGCCATCGTGATGGACGGCGGTTTTGCCAGGCCCGACGTGCGCGAAGACGACATTCCATATATGTGCTCGCCGGCCAGCCGCCACGGCCGGCTGGAGAATGTCGTGACTGTCGTCGCCGACAAGGAACGAAACGTGGCGCCACCGCCCCGTCACCGTGCGCTCCCCGACTGGCTGATCAACGGCACCCAGCCCGTACCGCTGTCGCCGGCCTTTGAGCTGCAGGCCATGACCACCCGCATCTACTCATTCATCATGGGCATGATCGACGGGCGCCGTTCGATCCGCGACATGGCGAAGCTGCTCGTCGACCAGCGCCTGATGAGCCGCGATGAAGCCGAGCCAGCGGTGCGCAACTTCCTGATAAAAATGCACGAGGACAGCCAGCGCCCGCCGGGGCTTTGATCCTTCCGGACGCTAGTCCGTTGCCCTGATCCCGGCCGTCAGCGGCAAGCACAGCTGCACCTCCGCGCCACCGAACGCCGAGCGCCTGATCTCGACGCTGCCGCGATACAGGCCGACGATTTCCCGCACGACCGCGAGGCCTATGCCCTGGCCGGGGACATCGCCGCGCTGATCGACACGAATACCGCGGCCGAGAACCGCGGCGGCCTGTTCATCGGGAATACCGGGGCCATCATCGGCCACGGTAATCAGCAATGCATCGCTACCGCGCACGGCTACCGTCACCAAGATGCGGCTGGCACACCATTTCCAGGCATTGTCGAGCAGGTTGCCGAAGATCTCGTAGAGATCACCCTGTTCGGCCGGATAGCTCGCACCGTCCGGAATCTGCAACTCGCAACTCACCACCTTGTCGCGATGGATCTTGCGCAGACTGCTGACGATGTCGTCGAGCGGCGGCGCGAGCATAACGGCACGTGCGGCGAGACTGCGCGGCCCGGATGCGGCGGCACGGCGCAGCTGGTAGTCGACGACACTTTGCATGCGGTCGATCTGTGCGCGCAGCGTCACAGCGTCAGGCTGACTGCCGCCGAGTTCGGTGCGCACAACTGCCAGCGGCGTTTTCAGGCTGTGGGCCAGATCATCCATCGTGGTGCGATAGCGATCCATGCGCTGTCGCTCGGAACCGAGCAGCGTGTTGAGACCCCGGGTCACGCCTTCGAGTTCGCGCGGGTAGTCGGCGCTGAAGGCCTCCTGCCCGCCCGCTTCAATCGCTGCAATTTCATCCGACATGCGCCGCAGCGGCCGCAACGCAAAGCGGATTGCCAGCCACAGCGCCGCGAGCAGCACGAACATGACGCCGGAGAACCAGCCGAGCAGCTGCTGTCGGAAACGATCGAGCTGTGCTTCGTAGCCAGCCAGATCAGCAGCCGCAAAGACCTGGAACGCCGGCGTGGCAGTCGGGCCGAGTTCCCAGTTGATGCCGAGTCCGAACAGCAGGACCTCGCTGCCGTCCGGCAGCAGGCGCCGGCTCACCGCCCGCTCGCCGGCCTTCAGGGTTGCTCCAGGCGCAAGCTCCAGCCCGACTGCCGAGGGCGAACGCCACAGCGGCAGGCCGGAGGCATCGAGAATCTCGCTGTAGAGCCCGGAACCCGGATTGCGCAGCCGCGGTTCCAGCAGGCGCGTCGGCACCGACAGGTTACCGGCGTCGTCAGGTTCGGCCGCGCCGATCAGTGCCAGCACCTGCACTTCGAGCTGATCGCTTAACGCCGCTTCGGCGCTGCGCCTGAACACCACGTCGAGGACTGCAATCGTGATACCGAATGCGGCAAGGAGCATCACCGCCGTAATCACCAGCAGACTGGTACTCAGCGAAGCGCGGCGGCGCGACACCCCGGATCCGCCTCAGTCCGGTTCCGGCGGGCGCGGCATCCGGTAGCCCAGCCCGCGGATGGTTTCGATGAGGCCGAGCTTGCGCTCCGGATCGAGTTTGTTGCGCAGGCGGGTCAGCAACACCTCCACCACATTGCTGTCACGCTCGTCGTCCTGGTCATAAAGCTGATCGGTCAGCTGTGCCTTGCTCACCACCTGGCCAGCTCGCATGACCAGAATCTCGAGCAGCCGGTATTCGAAGGCCGTGAGCGTTACCACCTGGTCATCGACGCGCACTTCGCGGGCCTGCGTATTCATCGCCACGGGACCCGCACGCAGCACCGGTTGCGCGTGTCCGGCAGCGCGGCGCAGGAGAGCATTGATGCGCGCCTTCAGTTCCTCGATATTGAAAGGCTTGACGACGTAATCGTCGGCACCGGCATTCAGGCCCTTGACCTTGTCCTGCCAGTGCTCGCGCGCGGTGAGAATCACGACCGGAAATGTGTGTTTGGCGGCACGCAAGCGTGTGATCAGCTCGACGCCCGAACGATCCGGCAGACCGAGATCGACAATCGCAAGCTGCACGGCAAATTCGGCGGCAAAGTACTCGGCCTCGCTTGCCGTTCCGGCCTCATCAACAGTGAAATCCGCCGCGCGCAGCTGTGCCGCCAGTGACTGGCGCAGCGCGGCATCATCCTCAACGATCAACAGACGCATCGGCAGCTCCTCAGTACATCGCACCGGTGGTCGCATCGACCCGGTACTCGCGCACCCGGCCGTCGGCTGTCACCACGCGGATCCGGTAAACCACGCGTCCGTCCTGCTCATACCGGTCGGCACGCACAACTTTGCCACCGCTGCGCTCCCTGACCATCGCCACGGCCGCGTCCTTGCTGATCGCCATACGCGGTACGGCAGGGGCTTCTTCAGCAGCATCGCGCTTCCGGTCCGCGGACCTCGGCTTCCCGGCACCTGCCGGCACCGCAGCCAGCAAGCCTGCCAGCAGGATGATCAGCAGATGTGTCCGGACCGGAAATGACATGTGGAGCATTGTCGGGGCTGATCCGGATGCTGGCAATGGCAGCAGAATGAGCCTCTGCACTGAACCCGTACTGAATTTCCACGGGCTGGCAATGCGCCGGTCGATCAGGCAACCTTGCCGCCGGCTCTCCATCAGCAGACCAGCCATGCGCACTCTCGACAAGCTGTTTAGGCAGAACCGCGACTGGGTAGCGTCAGTCCGCCGCGAGGATCCACAGTTTTTTGCCCAGCTGGCAGAACAGCAGAACCCCGAATACCTGTGGATCGGCTGCTCGGACAGCCGCGTCCCTGCCAACCAGGTCACCGGCCTGATGCCCGGCGAGGTCTTTGTCCACCGCAACATCGCCAACGTGGTCGCACATGCCGACCTCAACTGCCTGTCGGTGATCCAGTTTGCCGTGGATATACTCAGGATCAGGCACATCATCGTGTGCGGACATTACGGTTGCGGTGGCGTGCGCGCCGCTTATGAGGACCAGCGCCTCGGCCTCGTCGACAACTGGCTGCGCCATGTACAGGACGTCGCCATCAAGCACCGTGCCGCGCTTGACGAATTCAGCAACGATGCAGCCCGCCTCGATCGCCTGAGCGAACTCAACGTCATCGAGCAGGTGGCCAACGTGTGCCGCACCAATGTGCTGCGCGACGCCTGGGCGAGCGGCCAGCAGGTGACCGTGCACGGCTGGATCTACAACATCACCGACGGACTGCTGATCGACCTGGACCTGTCCGCCTCCAGCAGCAAGGAAGTCCAGGAGATGCAGAGCCGCGCCACTGGCTGAAGCAAGGCCAGACCCAGGACTTTGACTCAGCCTTTCGCCCGCCGGCCGAGTATCTGCAGGATCTTCCACGGCGTGATCGGCATCTCGTTGACCGGCTCACCGAGCGCATTGGCTACTGCATTCGCCACCGCCGGCAAAGTGCAGACAATCGGTCCTTCGCCAACTTCCTTCGCGCCGAAAGGCCCGAAGGGATCGATGCTCTCGACGATGATGTGCTCGACCTTCGGCATCTCGTATGAGCGCGGCAGGCGGTAATCGAGCCGCGAGGGATTCATCACCTGCCCGTCTTCCAGCAGGGTTTCCTCGTACAACACCTGTGACATGCCGCTGAAGATCTGGCCGTCGATCTGGCCTTCGACGATACGCGGATTGATTGCCCGGCCCACATCGTGTGAGGCGACGATGCGATCGACGGTGACAAAACCGGTATCCGGATCGATAGTCACCTCGGCAATCTGCGCACCGAAAGAATAGGCCATCGTGCCGCTATCCTTCGGCGAGTTGTAGAAACCACGGCCCATCACGAAACGGCCTTCGCGGCTGTGCAGGGTGTCATAGACGATCTTTTTCAGCGGGATCGCCTTCTCCGGCTGCCCCTTCGGGTAAACCTGCCGGTCGCGAAAAATCAGCTGCGAGGGCTTCACACCCAGGCGCGCGGCAGCAAGCACCTCGAGCTGCTTGCGCGCATCGAGTGCAGCGGCTTTCACCGCATTACCCGTATTGAAGGTACCGCGCTGGATCAGTGCGCCCACATCCAGTGGCACGATGTCGGTATCGCCGGAAATCACGGTGATGTCTGATGCCTGTGCGCCAAGCACTTCGGCAGCGATCATCGCCATCGCGGTGTGCGAACTCTGGCCCATGTCGGGCAGACCGACGAACAGCGACATCGTGCCGTCATCGACGATCTTGATGAAGGCCGCCGAGGTGTCGTGCTTGAACACGCCTTTCGCGCCCGAGGCCATCGCACCGACGCCGATGCCGATACCCTTCAGCGGCGGCAGCTT
>CAYJPG010000060.1:0-17059 GCA_964371995.1 uncultured Chromatiaceae bacterium
CGTCTATCGCAGCGACGACGGCCGGCAGGTCGCCGTCTACTACCACCGTCTCGGCACCGCGCAGGCAGCGGACCGGCAGGTCTACGCGATCAACGACCATCCCACACGCGACCCCTATCCCGAAGTCACTGCCGACGGGCGTTTCCTGATCATCAGCGTTGAAGACGGGTATGTCACGAACGGTGTCTACTATCAGCGCCTCGATGAACGACACCCCGGCAGCGTGGTAATCCGGCTGCTCGATCGCTGGGATGGCCGCTATGACTTTCTCGGTGCCGAGGGTGAGGACTTTTATTTCCTGAGCACCCAATCAGCACCACTGGGCCGGATTATTGCCGTGCACCTGGGCGCGCCAGAGCCGGGCAACTGGCGTGAAGTGGTACCCGAAGCATCGGCGGCGATCGCCTCGGCTGCGCTGATCGGCAAGCGTCTCGTTATCGAGTACGTGCAGGACGCGCATGCCGAGGTTCGACTGTACAAGCTGAACGGTGAGCCGGGCGCCGATGTGAAGTTGCCGGGGCAGGGCAGTGTGACGGGTTTCCCCGGCACGCCGGACGATCCGGAGACGTTCTGGTCCTATACCGACTTCACGACACCGCGTGCGATCTGGCGGCTGAATACCGCAACGGGTGCAGTCACCGCTCTGCGTGCCAGCCGGCAGGATATCGATCCGGATCGCTTCACAACACGCCAGGTCTTCTACACCAGTCGCGACGGCACCCGCGTGCCCATGTCGATCGTAAATCGCAAGGATCTGGTGCTGAATGGACAGCAGCCGACCGTGCTCTATGGCTACGGCGGTTTCAATGTCTCGCTGATGCCGGCCTTTTCTGCGGCACGCATGGCCTGGATCGAAGCCGGCGGCATTTACGTGCAGGCCAACCTGCGCGGCGGTGGCGAGTATGGCGAGGCCTGGCATCTGGCTGGCACGAGGCTCAACAAGCAGAATGTCTTCGATGACTTCATCGCCGCCGCTGAGTGGCTGATCGCCAACAGCGTGACGTCGCCCGCCCATCTGGCTATATGGGGCGGCAGTAACGGCGGCTCACTGGTGGGTGCGGTACTTAACCAGCGGCCGGAACTGTTCGCGGCAGCCGTGCCGGCTGTCGGTGTGCTCGACATGCTGCGTTATCAGACAGCCAGCCTGAATGCGCGCAAGTGGGCAAGCGACTTCGGCCTCAGCGATGACCCGGCCGAGTTTGCCGCGCTGCGCGCCTGGTCGCCTTATCACAATATCAGGGAGGGGTACTGTTACCCGGCGGTCCTCATACAGGCCGATGCCAATGACGATCGCGTGGTCGCCTGGCACAGCTATAAATATGCAGCAGCGCTGCAGGCAGCGCAGTCAGGTGTGAAGGGCTGCAGGCAGCCCGTACTGATTCGTATCGAAACGCGTGCGGGCCACGGAGCCGGCGCCTCGGTATCGAAGCTGGTGGATGAATATGCCGCGCAGTGGGCCTTTGTCGCTGCTGCCACGGGCCTCACCCTCCGATGAGGTCCGTGGCGGAGCGGTCAGTCTGCGCGCTCGGGCATGCTCAGTTGCGATTACCACCGAGCAGCATCAGCAGGTTCAGAAAGATATTGTAGAGGCTGACATAGAGGCTGATGGTCGCCAGGATGTAGTTCGTCTGTCCGCCGTGAATGATGGCGCTGGTCTCATAGAGGATGTAGCCGGCCATCAGCAGCACGATGCCCGCGGAGATCACCATCTGGAATGCGGACAGGTCAACGAACAGTCCGACGATGATCACGGCGAGCAAGCCGAACATACCGACCGTGAGAAAGCCGCCCATGAAGCTCATGTCGCGGCCGGTCTTCAGCACATATGCGCTCAGGCCTGCGAACAGCAGGCCGGTGATGCCGAGACTCGTCATTATGAGTTCGCCACCGTTTGGTACCGACTTCACATACATGCTCAGGATCGGCCCAAGCGTCAGGCCCATGAAGCCAGTCAGCGCAAAGACCGCGGCGATGCCTGCCGCCGAGTTTTTCAACTTGTAAGTAAGAAACAGCAGGCCAAAGTAGCCGACCAGCGTGACGATCGGGCCGAGATACGGCATGCCCATCGCCATGGCCAGCCCGGCCATCGCAGCGCTGAAAAGCAGTGTGGCTGACAGCAGCAGATAGGTATTGCGCAGCACGCGGTTGGTGGACAGCGCGGATTCCCGCGCTCCGCCATATGACGGGGTGCCCTGGTTGGTCGGGACGGGACGCAATTGACGGTCGTTCATGTGTATCCTCACTGTGTCGGCGCGATTGGGATCTATCCTACCTGAGTAATCCCATTGATTCAGGCAAATCAGGCGCAGAAAGGTTCCCTGCAACTCACCCGGATGGCGGTTGCATCGCACGGCGGCGCTTGAATGTCGTTCGCCGGGTGGTGACAATCCCCGTCAGGCGCCGGAGAGGTGGCAGAGCGGTCGAATGCGGCGGTCTTGAAAACCGTTGAACCGCAAGGTTCCGGGGGTTCGAATCCCTCCCTCTCCGCCAGGTGCTGTGCAATCGTCTAGTTCAACCTATGGAGCCAGTACCAACTTATGTCGATCTATCGTTTGAAGTGTATTGGGCTGGGTGCGGCACTCTGTTTTGCCCTCGCGGCGTGTTCGGTCCCGCATGTCATGGGTTTTGGCAGCTACTATCAGGTTACTGATCCGTATTCGGAAAAAGTCTATTTCACACAGCAGATTGAGCGTGAAGGTCGCGGTGTCGTCGAGTTCCTGGACGATTCCTCCGAAACCTGGGTGAGTTTGCCCGACGGCCAGGTAACGGCCATCACTGAGGCTGAATATCAGGCGGGCCTGAAACGCTGACGCAGCTTTACGGCACTTCCGGCAGCACCTGACACAGGGAGCGATCCATGGATCCACGGCAACGTCGCAAGCGTCGGCGGCGGGCGGGGGCGGTATCCGCCTTTATGGTGTTTGCGCTCGGGCTGGCGTTCTTCTTTGAATCGCAGGCGACCACGACAATCATCTTTGTGCGTCATGCCGATGCGCTGCCGGGGATGGGCGAGGATCAGGGCTTGAGTCCGGCAGGTGCACTGCGCGCCGAAGAGCTCGCCCGTGTGCTTGGGGATGCAGATGTCGTGCAGGGCGTCGACGCGATCTTCTCGCCAGCGCTGCGCGCCGATCAGGAGACAGTGGCGCCGCTGGCACGGCAGCTGAATTTGCCGGTACTCGAATACGATCTGGACAGCACCCGTGAATTACGCAACCGGATTTTGCGCAAATACAAAGGCCAGGTTGTGCTCGTGGTTGCAGGGCCAGAACTGATTCCGTCCATCATCCCCAAGTTACAGGGCAGCAAGAAAGTGCCGCCCATGGCAGATGCCGAGTACGACAATATCTATATCGTCAGCATCCCGTGGTACGGCAAGGTGAAGACCCTGCGCCTGCACTATGGTGCGCGGCCGGAATCCGTAAACGGATTGGTGCCGAGTTCGCCTTCCGAAGTCAGCGGCGGATAGGCTACCGACTTTTCCCGGCAGCGGGCGGCGATCTCCGGATAGCACCACTCAAAGAGCGTATCGGCATAGAGGGCCGGTGGCAGGCGGCACTGTGCATACATGCCCGCTGCTTCGCGTTGACGGGCAGCCTCATATAAAAACAGCGCGGCAGCTACCGAGACATTGAGCGAGGCGACCAGTCCGCGCATCGGCAACACCGCATGCAGATCGGCAAGCGCCGCAGCCTGCTCGGAAACACCGTACAACTCTGCGCCGAGCAACAGTGCCGTTGGCCGCGTGTAGTCCGGCAGCCGGTAGTCCATGGCTTTATCTGAGAAATGCGCTGCAACTATCTGAAAACCATTTGTTTTTAGTTCATCCGCAGCCTCGCTGATGGCGGTATGTCGCCGTACCTTCACCCAGGGCGCAGTACCGCCCGAGATGCCGACCGCACGCTTGAAGGTGGCCGCGCCGCCGACAGCATGAATCTCGAACACGCCCACCGCGTCGCAGCTGCGCATCAGTGCTGCCACGTTGTGCGGCTTGTGTACATTGTCGGCGAGCACGGTGAGGTCCGGTTGCCGGCGGGCGAGCGCGGTGCTGAGTGTTGCGTAGCGTTCCGGGGTCATGGCGATGCAGACCTTAACGGATCAGCGGCGGATGCGGGAGCGGTTCCTGCTTCGTACCCGGTTCAGAGTCGGGCGATCACTGCATCGGCAAAGGCAGCGGTACCGAGTTTGCCACCGAGATCGCGGGTCTTTTCTCCGGCGGCAAGTGCGGCGTCGTAGGCTTTGCGAATTCTCAGAGCGACCGGTCGTGCAGCTGGATCATGGGCCGAGTCGGCGACGTAATTCAGCATCATCACTGCCGACATCAGCAGCGCGAGCGGGTTGGCCTTGTCCATGCCGGCGATGTCCGGTGCCGAGCCGTGTACAGCCTCGAAGATCGCGCCGTCGTCGCCGATGTTGGCACCCGGCACCACGCCGAGACCACCGACCAGCCCGGCGCAGAGATCGCTCACCACATCGCCGTAGAGATTCTCCATCAGCAGTACATGAAACTGCGTGGGGTCCTGCACCAGGCGCATGCAGCCGGCGTCGATGATCACCGTTTCATAGGTGACGTCCGGGTACTCACGTTCGTGTATCTGCTGCGCGCAGCGCAGAAACAGCCCGTCGGTGAGCTTCATGATGTTGGCTTTGTGGAACACCGTGACCTTCGGTCGCTGGCGTTCCATTGCATAGCGGAAGCCCCAGCGGGCGATGCGCGTGCAGCCTATATCGGTGGCCACCTTCATGCTCATCACCACGCCCGGCGTGACCTCGTTTTCCACACCGCTGTAAAGACCTTCGGTGTTCTCGCGGATGATGACCAGATCCACATCCTTGAAGCGCGTTTCAACGCCCGGCAGGCTGCGCACCGGCCGCACGGCTGAATACAGATTGAAGGCCTTGCGCAGCTGTACATTCACGGACTGAAAGCCACCGCCAATCGGGGTGGTGCAGGGGCCCTTGAGGGCGAGCTTCCGCTCGCGGATCGCGCCCAGCGTGGACTCTGGCAGTACGCTGCCTTCCTGTTCCAGAGACACCACGCCAGCCTGGCGCTCCGTCCAGCGGAATTTCGCGCCTGCCGCATCAAGGATCTTTAGCGTGGCCGCCGTCACCTCGGGACCAATGCCATCGCCGGGTATCAATACTGCGTCATGTGTTTTCATGGGCGTGAGTATAGCTACCGGCCAGGACCGGGCCGATCGGTAATTTCCGCGCTTGCGCTAGAATGACGTCCGCGAACTACCGAAGCCCCGGTAGCTCAGGGGATAGAGCGTCCGCCTCCTAAGCGGAAGGTCCCACGTTCGAATCGTGGTCGGGGCACCATAAAGTCAATCAGTTACGTGCGGTACGGCCAGAGTAAACTTGCCAACGCGCTGTTTTCGCTGGAGTTGAGCCGCCGCTACGCTAATTCAACGCTCACCTCGAACGCAGTCGACCCCGGCATGGGCGCCACCGATCCGGGTTCAGCGAGATAAAGGTCAGTCATGAAATCACGCGCCGCTGTTGCATTTGCTCCGGGCAAACCGCTGGAAATCGTCGAGATCGATGTGGCGCCACCGCGCGAGGGTGAGGTACTGGTGCGGATCACCCACAGTGGTGTCTGCCACACCGATGCCTTCACGCTCAGCGGTGATGATCCTGAAGGTGTGTTTCCGGCAGTGCTCGGCCACGAGGGTGGTGGCATCGTGGTCGAGGCCGGCGAGGGCGTGACCAGCGTTCGCCCGGGCGATCACGTGATCCCGCTGTACACGGCTGAATGCGGTCAATGTAAATTCTGCCGATCGGGCAAGACCAACCTGTGCTCGGCGGTGCGCGCCACGCAGGGCAAGGGACTGATGCCAGACGGCACGACCCGCTTCAGCTACAAAGGTGCGCCGGTCTACCACTACATGGGTACCAGCACCTTCAGCGAATACACCGTGGTGGCAGAAGTGTCGCTGGCCAAAATCAATCCTGCGGCACCGCTGGAGAAGGTGTGTCTGCTCGGTTGCGGTGTCACCACCGGGCTCGGCGCCGTGCACAAGACAGCAAAGGTCAAGGCCGGCGACAGCGTGGCGGTATTTGGTCTCGGCGGTATCGGCCTCGCCGTGATTCAGGGCGCGGTGCAGGCAAAAGCCGCACGTATCCTCGCCATCGATACCAACCCCGGCAAGTTTGAGCTGGCCAGGACGATGGGTGCGACCGATTGCATCAATCCGAAAGACCACGACCGGCCGATTCAGGATGTGATCATCGAGCTCACGGATGGCGGTGTCGATTTCAGTTTTGAATGTATCGGCAACGTCAAGGTCATGCGTGCAGCGCTGGAGTGTTGTCACAAGGGCTGGGGCGAATCGGTAATCATCGGGGTGGCCGGTGCAGGCCAGGAGATCAGCACACGTCCGTTTCAGCTGGTGACGGGCCGTGTCTGGCGCGGCAGTGCGTTTGGCGGGGTCAAGGGTCGCACCGAGTTGCCGGGTATGGTCGAGCAGGCGATGGCCGGCAAGATCAACCTGGATCCGTTTATCACCCACGAGTTGCCGCTGGAGCGGATCAACGAAGCTTTCGACCTGATGCACGCGGGCAAGTCGATCCGCACCGTGATCCATTTCTGAGCATGGAACGTATCGAACATCGCGCTTGCTGTGGTGGCTGGCAGGACGTTTACCGTCACCACTCCGCGGTACTGGATTGCCTGATGAACTTTGCCATCTTTTTGCCGCCACAGGCTGCGGAGCGGAAGCTGCCGGTGCTGTACTGGCTGTCCGGCCTCACATGTAACGAGCAGAACTTCATCACCAAGGCAGGGGCGCAGCGTTATGCCGCTGAACATGGTGTGATCCTTGTTGCGCCGGATACCAGTCCGCGCGGTGAGGATGTCCCTGATGTCGAGGGGTACGACCTGGGCCAGGGTGCCGGCTTCTACCTCAATGCCACACAGCCGCCCTGGGCTACGCATTACCGCATGTACGACTACGTCGTGTCCGAGTTACCGGCATTGATCGAGGCAAGCTTCCCGGTCAGCGAGGTGCGCGGCATCAGTGGTCATTCGATGGGTGGACATGGTGCACTGCTTGTCGCATTGAAGAATCCGGGCCGGTACCGCAGCGTGTCGGCATTTGCACCGATCGTGGCACCGTCGCAGGTACCGTGGGGCGAAAGGGCATTCTCGACCTATCTGGGCAGCGATCGCGACGCGTGGCGGGCCTGGGATGCAACTGAACTGCTGAAATTGGCGCGGGAAAAACTGCCCCTGTTGATCGATCAGGGTGACGCTGACGAGTTTCTCGACCGCCAGCTAAGACCGGATCTGTTACAGGCCGCCGCCGATGCGGCCGGTCATCCGCTCACGTTTCGCCTGCAGCCGGGTTACGATCACAGTTACTACTTCATCAGCAGTTTTATCGGTGAGCACATCGCACACCATGCGCGAGCGTTCGATACGATGAATTGAGTGTCTGCAGATTGAATTGAGGAGCAACGACATGCCGAAGTTCTCGCGAAGTCTCTTCTTGATAGCCGGCATCAGCCTGATGCTGGCCGCCATGCTCAGCGCTTATGGCTTCCACGGCCTGCCGGGAAAAGTGCCTGAGGCCAAGCTTGCCTCGTGGGCCTGGGCCAACCAGTTCCAGTTCTTTCACTCTATGGGCCTCATCCTGATCGGTTTGCTCCTCGACAAGGCACCGGACTCCTGGTTGTTACGCATTGCTGCCGGACTCATGATGCTGGGGCTGGTGTTGTTCTCGGGCAGCATCTACGCGGAAATCCTCGGCGCGCCGCAGGCAATCGGCGAAGTGGCCCCGATGGGCGGTACATCGTTCATGCTGGCCTGGCTGCTGACCGGTATCGCCGGTTTCCGGATCAAGCCGCAGGGGTGAATCGAGATCAGCTCCGCAAGCATGGCCGTGGCTGTCTGGCGCCGGCCTGAAAAGAGAGGACGGAGGTAGTCGTTGGACGCACGCACCAGTAATTTCATCCTGCTCGGCATCGTGATCGCGATCGTACTGGCCGTTGCCAGCGTGGCGCTGTTCGGTGAGGCGATGGCCAGCGTGGAGTGGCTGGGCACGCTGTTCCTCAAGGCGCTGAAGATGATCATCGTGCCGCTGGTCACCGCCTCGATGATCGTTGGCGTCGCCGGCCTCGGTGACGTGCGCAAGCTCGGCCGACTCGGCGGCAATGCGATTCTTTATTTCGTCGTGACCACGGGCATTGCAGTTGCTATCGGCCTGCTGATGGTGAACCTGATCCGTCCCGGCGACGGGATCAGTATCGGCGAACTCGCGGTGCCGGCGCAGGTGGCGGCGAAGCAAGACTTCGCAATGTCTGATCTGGTGCTCTCGCTGGTCTCCGATAACATCGTCGCATCGATGGCCAACCTTGAGTTACTGCCGATCATCGTGTTCTCGCTGATCTTCGGCGCGGTACTGACCACGCTGGGGCCGGTCGGGGTGCCGGTGATTGCATTCTTCCGCGGCGTGAACGAGGCCATCATGAAGATGGTGATGCTGCTGATGCTGGTGGCGCCGATCGGGATCTTTGGTCTGGTGGCCGGTCGCTTCGGCCGCGCTGGCGATATCAGCCAAATGATCGGCGGCGTTGGCTGGTACATGGCGACCGTGCTCCTTGCGCTCAGCCTGCATGCCGTCGTGGTCTTGCCGGCAATTCTCTGGTTCGTTGGCAGACGCAATCCTTACCGCTACATGTTCAATATGGGTACGGCGCTGCTTACCGCGTTTTCTACCGCGTCCTCGTCGGCAACGCTGCCGCTGACCATGGAGGGCGTGGAGAAACACAATGGCGTGTCGGAGAAGGTGGCTGGCTTCGTGGTACCGCTCGGCGCCACTGTAAACATGAACGGTACAGCACTTTACGAAGCGGTTGCTGCGCTGTTCATCGCCCAGGCAATTGGTTTGGATCTCACGATTGGCCAGCAGATCATGGTGCTGCTCACCGCAACGCTTGCAGGGATCGGTGCCGCTGGTATTCCCGAAGCGGGTCTGGTGACGATGGTGATCGTGTTGAAGGCGGTTGGCCTGCCGCTGGAAGGTATCGGATTGATACTCGCCGTGGACTGGCTGCTCGATCGTTTTCGCACCAGCGTCAATGTCTGGGGTGACGCGGTGGGTGCCGCAGTTGTGGAACAGCGTGTGCTGGACGGTAATAGTCAGGACGAAGCGTGAAGTGGCTGTCAGTAATTGACTGGCACAGATTTGCTTCGGTAGGGTAGGCTGCGGACGTCAATCGGGTTCCGGAGCGCTTTGATGACTGTCACCAGCTTCTGTCGTGCTGCCGTCCTCGTTTCGGCACTCGCGCTGCCTGCGGGCGCACACGCGAGCGGAGCCGGTGCAGCGATAGAAATTCCTGACCTGACCGGTACGTCATTCGGCATTGCCGCGCTGCTGGGATTTATCCTTGCGTACGTGTTCGTAATTGCCGAAGAGTTTACGAACCTGCGCAAGTCAAAGGCCGTAGTGGTCATGGCTGGCGTTATCTGGGTGCTGGTTGCGATCTCCTATGCGCGTGCCGGGGTTCCTGGCGCCGCTGGCCTGCTAAAAACGCAGATCGAAGAGTATGCCGAGCTGCTGCTGTTCCTGCTGGCCGCAATGACCTACGTGAACACGCTGCAAGAGCGCGGGGTTTTCAATGCGCTTAGGGATTGGCTCATCGGTCGCGGCTTTCATCCCCGCTCGCTGTTCTGGATAACCGGCCTGCTGGCATTTTTTCTTTCGCCAATACTCGACAACCTGACCACCGCACTGGTGATGGGCGCGGTGGTGGTTTCGGTGGGGGCGGGCAATCCGCGCTTCATCGCGATTGCCTGCTCGAATATCGTGGTGGCAGCCAATGCCGGTGGGGCTTTCAGTCCCTTCGGCGATATCACGACGCTGATGGTCTGGCAAAAAGGTGTCGTGACCTTCCAGGAATTTTTTGTGCTGTTCGTGCCCTCGCTGGTGAACTGGCTGGTGCCGGCAGTCATCATGGCATTTGCTGTGCCCGATGCGGCGCCGGCCAAACTGGCGGTACGGGCAGCCGTGAAGCCTGGTGGCTATGTCGTTGTCGCACTGTTTGCCCTGACCATTGCGATGACCGTAAGTCTGCACAACTTCCTGCACTTGCCGCCGGCGCTCGGGATGATGACCGGGATGGGGATACTCAGCATTTACGGCTTTGTCCTGCGTCGCCGGGAAACGCAGCAAATGAGCGGCGACCAGGACCCGAGCGCGATGGAAGTTCTGATCCCCGAGGGCTTCAAGCCGGCGAAGCGACCCTTCGATATCTTCATCAGCATGAAGCGCGTCGAATGGGACACGCTGATGTTCTTTTATGGTGTGGTGATCAGCGTCGGCGGCCTGGGCGCTCTCGGCTACCTGCATCTGCTTGCTGATATGACCTATGCAGACCTCGGCCCGCTGAAGGCAAATATCCTGGTCGGCATCGCTTCGGCAATTGTGGACAATATCCCGATCATGTTTGCGGTGCTGAACATGAACCCCGACATGTCGCATGGTCACTGGCTGCTGGTGACGCTTACCGCAGGTGTTGGTGGTTCAATGCTCTCTATCGGCTCGGCTGCGGGGGTTGCCCTGATGGGTCAGGCCAGGGGCGTCTATACGTTTTTCGGGCATCTGCGCTGGATATGGGCTATCGCACTCGGCTATGCAGCGAGTATCTGGGTGCACCTGGAACTGAATGCAGCGGCGTTTTGACCCCGGTCATGGCGGGACTCCGCCTGGCGAGGTGATGATGCCCCGGGACTGATGGAGAAAGAGCGTGGATGATCTGATCGTAGCCGGTGTGGCGGTGCCATTCATTGTGGCGGTAGTCTGTATCGCCGTTTGCCTGGCCTTTTCGCAGAAAAGTGACGCGCAGCTCTCGGTGCGCCTGCCGGGTACTATGTCCTACAAGTGGGGATATTTCCTCGGCTACAGTGGACTGATGACAGCGGTTGCGGGCATTGTCGGCGGCATCGCAATGACGCGCATTGACTTTTATCCGGCCTGGGCGCCGTTTGTCATGGTCTATGCGGTGGCCTTCGGCGTGGCCAGCTATGGCGTGCTCACGCGGCGGCGCTGGGGCTGGATCGTCCACATACCGTTGAGCATGAACATGGGTCTCTGGGCATTCAACAGCGTGTATTTTTTCAACCGCTGGAAGGAACTGGGGGCTGACAGCTGAGCGGATCGCCAGCTCCGTCGCTTTCAGAACCTCGCCACCAGTCCGGCGAATGCTTCCCACTGCCACAACATATTGCCACTGGCGCTGACCGCGCAGGCTGATCCCTCCGGTCCCGCGGCGCAGAAGATATTGCTGTGACTGTCGATCACGGCACCCAGCGCCCGCACTTCCAGGCGCAGGCCGATCCGCTCAGTTGGAAAAACCTGTGCGCCGCCGCCGATACCGACGGCAAACACCGTGTCTGAACCGTATCCGGAGGCATCCGGGCTCAGGTGTGCCGCACCGATACCGGCCGCCAGAAAGGGTCGCACCAGTTCTCCTGCGCCGACATAGGTGCCGCCGAGCAGCAGGTAGCTGATATCCATATCCAGTGAGGGATCCACCCCGGCGGGTGCCTTGTCGATACCGGCCGACTGCCGACTGAAATAGAGTTCCCACTCGGTGTATGCATCGTCACCGACCGCTTCTGCCGGTGCATTGAGGATGAAGCCGACAGCTGCTGCATCGTCCAGTGATACCTTTGCGCCCGTATCTTCGCTCTCAAAGTCGCCACCCATCCGGTAGCCCAGCAAGGGCGTGATGGCGAAGCGGTACTCGCCGGGTTCAGCTGCAGGAGCTGGTGCGGTGAGAACCGCGAACAGCACGAGCGGGGCAAGCGTCTGGCGGGAACTGATCATCGTGGGCTCCGGATTTCACCCTATACTCGCACAGGATTGACTCGTTCCGGAGAACTCTGTGCGCAGAGCCAGAAGCGGCAAGCTTGTAACCCTGTTCCTCTTCCTGATGCTTCCGGTAACCGCGATCCACGCAACCGAGCCTGTGGCTGAAACGCCGGCACGGCCAAAAATCGGCCTGGTTCTCGGTGGCGGCGGTGCCAAGGGCGCCGCGCATATCGGCGTTCTGCGTGTGCTCGATCAGATGCACATTCCCGTGGACTGCGTGGCTGGTACGAGTATGGGCGCACTGGTTGGTGCGACCTTTGCCAGCGGTGTGCCGCCTGAAGAAATCGAGCGCAGGGTGCTGGCGGTGGACTGGACACGTACAGTCGGGACGGCAGGCGCACGTGACCAGGCGCCGATCAACCGCAAACTTCAGGGCAGTACCTACACCAACAGTCTGGAGTTCGGCATCAAGCGCGGCAGCATCAGGGCACCCGGTGGCGTGTTCAAATCGCAGGAGATTGAAGAGCTGCTCCGGAATCTGGTGGCCGGTGCGCGTTACGTCGACGATTTCGACAGCTTGCCGATTCCCTTCCGTGCCGTAGCGACTGACATGATGGCCGGTGAGATGGTGGTTATCGGCGATGGTGATCTCACCGTTGCGATGCGGGCCAGCATGGCGGTGCCGGGTGCGTTTTCGCCGGTGGTCATCGGTGATCGGGTGCTGGCTGACGGCGGACAGATGCGCAACGTGCCGGTCGATATCGGCAGGGAACTGTGTGGCGATGTAATCATCGCCGTATCCATGTCTACTCCGCCACCAAAGCCGGAAGATCTGGATTCGGCGCTGGCGCTTGCCGCCCGCTCGCTGGATGTGATGATCGAAGCGAATGGAAGGGCCCAGCTCGCTACCCTGACGGACAGGGATGTGAGCATCGTCGTGCCGATGGGTGACATCGGTTCAGCCAGCTTCGAACGGGTGCCGGATGCGATACCGCTCGGGCATGCTGCGGCCCTGTCGAAGTCTGCTGAACTGGCGCGCTATGCCTTGCCGGAGGCGGAATACAAGGCCTGGCGAGCGAGCCTCAGCCGTGATTACCAGCAGCCGATCCGGGTCGCCGGGGTCCGTATCACCGGGCTGGAGCGCGTCAATCCGGAATATGTGCGTACCGGGGTGATTGCCACCCGGCCGGGCAAGGAGGTGAGCCTGGGTGCCATTGCGACGGATTCCAGCCGGATCTATGCGCTGGGTGATTTCCAGAAAGTTGAATACAGCGTGGTCGATACGCCGGTCGATCCCACGGTCGAGTTCAGGGCGACCGAGAAATCCTGGGGACCTGATTTCCTGAAGTTTGACCTTGGGCTCGGTTTTACGGCCGGCGGGGATTTTTCCTTTGCTTTGCTCGGTGAGCATACCCGTACCTGGCTGAACCCGTACGGTGGCCAGTGGCGCAATACGGTGCAGGTTGGCCAGGATCTGTTGCTTCGTACGAGCCTCTATCAGCCACTGGAAATGCGGCAGAGGTTTTTTGTCGAGCCCTATCTTGAGTTCGACCGGAACATAGAAGGGCTCTACGTCGACGGGAACAAGATCGGCGAGTTTTCGTTCCGGCGGGGCTTTGGCGAGATCGATCTTGGCCTCAATTTCGGCAGGGTGGCGCAACTGCGGGCCGGGCTGCGACAGGGCTGGGCCGGGGCCGATCTCCAGACCGGGGACAGCGCCGCGCTTGCCGAGCTGTCCACGACGCATGAGTCCGACCTGGTTCTGCAGGTGACCTACGATACGCGCGATGTCGTTGGCTTGCCGAACCAGGGCAGCCTGCTGACTGCGCGATACCAGTCCTCCGGTGCCTGGCTGAACGGGGCGCAATCCTACCAGCAGGCAGAAGGACTGGTGCTGAAGGTGATTCCGTTCCGCGGCGATGTGCTGCGTGTCTTCGCAGCCGGAGGCAGTGAGCTCAGCGGCACGCTGCCGCCGTACGAGCTGTTTGCGATCGGCGGGATCAACAGTTTCCCCGGGCTTGAGCGTCAGCAATTGCGCGGTACGAGTTACTGGATATCCGGGACCAGTTATTACCGCAAGCTCGGCGACATACAGCGGTTGTTCGGGCAGGCGATATACGGTGGTCTGCGGATCACCGCCGGTGATGTGGCGGGGCGCATCGACGATGTGGACGATGGCACCATCTTCGGTGTGGCTCTCAGCCTGAGCGGCCGCACGCCCGTCGGACCTTTTCTCGTATCATTGGGCAGTACCAATAATGGCTTCTGGGAACTTCAGTTTGCGTTTGGTCGGCCGATACGTGAAGGTTCCATTCTCGATGCAATCTGGTAGCGGACCGTTCAATTTCCGGAGGCGCCATGCGTGATCAACCTGTTACCCGAATCATGACCGAGCCCCCGGTGTTCGTTGCGCCGACGGCGACGCCGGAACTTGCCCGACTGCTGATGGCCCGGAAATCGCTGCACCATCTGGTGGTGCTGACAGATGGCCGGCTGGTGGGAATGCTGAGTGCCACCGACCTGATCAATACTTCTGCAGCGACGGTTGCTGAACTGATGCATCCGGATCCGGTTTCCATTCCGGCCACCGCATCGTTGCAGGACGCGGCAGAGATCCTGGTCTCGGGCGCGTTTCATTCCCTGCCGGTGGTCGACATAAATGGCCGGGTGACAGGGGTCGTAACCTCTACCGATCTGATACGCCTGCTCATCCAGCAGTTGCCGGGTCCGGCGCATCGGCCCTCCGAGTCGCGTGAAGGACTGGCGCTGGTCAGCGATACGGAGCGCGAACATCTGCTAAACAGGGTGCTGGCCGCGGCCGATCTGTACCTGCACTCCGGTGAGGGTAGCCATGAGCACGCCGCGCTCGTGCGTGCGGTGGAAAAGGCCAAGGAAGGCGTGCGGCCTGGTCTGCGCATCAACCGGCTGTAGATGTCCGGTACCATCACCGATTGTCAGTTTGGAGGCATTTATGAAAATTACTGTAGTAGCGAATGGTCCGCTCCTGATCGATACCAAGGGAGAGTGGACCTGGACTGGCGAGGCGGGCACAACGACCGGCAAAGACCGGATTGCCCTGTGCCGGTGTGGCGCATCCGCCAGCAAACCCTTGTGTGACGGTACGCACCGGAAGATCGGCTTCACGGCGGAAGGCGGAGAGTGCGAGCTGACGCCAGGTTGAGCAAGAGAGGCCGGACTGGCGAGAGAGTGGTCTATGCCTCGCCCATCTACGACGCGCTCCGCGTCGCGTCCAGCCGCATCACCGGACGGGGCCTGTTTGCCGGTACGGTGATTCCGGCACGCGCCAAGATCGGCGAGTTCGAGGGTGAGGTGATCCCGATTGCGGAGGCGCGGCGTCGTGCGGCTGGCAAGCGCATCGTTGCCATCATCGAGCTGGAACGCCGCGCGATCGACGCATCAGTCACCCGGCGCGGCTTCCGCTATATCAATCATTCCTGTGAACCCAATACCTTCACCCGACTGACGCGGGAGCGGGCCGAGTTCTATGCCCTGCGCCGGATCCGGGCGGGCGAGGAACTGACGGTGGACTATGGCGAGAGTCACCACGAGGGCAAGCTGCCCTGCCTGTGTGGTGCAAAGCGCTGTCGTGGCTGGATCTAGGCTGGCTTCGCAAGTTGTTCCCGTACCAGCTGAAAGATGCTGCGAAATGCCCGCCCATGGCGTGGCAGACCGTCGGGTTTTGCCGGTCCTGCGTCCTTGCGCGCCTGGCGTATCAGCGCACGCAGCTGCTGGGCATCCGTGCCGGGGTGTTCAACGAGCCATTGATCAAGCATCCGGTCATCGCTGATCAGCCGGTCCCGCCAGTTCTCGGCCAGGTGCAGCGTGGCCTTGTCGCGTGCTGACAGGCCATGTTGCAACGCGATGGCGGCGCGAATGGCCTCGACCGTTTCCGCTTCCTGCTGACGCATCAGTTTGCCGATCAGCTGCCGCTGGCGGCGGCCGCCGCCGCGGGCATTGATGCGTCTGCCCTCCAGAATGGCGTTGTGCAGCGTGTGCGAAAGGGGCAGCTGCGCAAGGGCGTCGCCATGTAATGTCAGCAGCGCCTCGCCGAGCGCCTGCAATTCCTCGCTCTCGCGCTTGAGATCGGTACGGCTGGCGGTTTCAGTGCCTTTGAGTTCGGCCCTGAACTGCCGGTCGAGTTCGCTCCCCTGGGGCACGAATTCGCCATCAATGTAGTAGCCCTTGCCGGGTTTGCGCGACATGAAGCGGGGATCCTGCGGCGGGCGTGTATCATAAACCACCACGTACGCATAACGGCTTTATGGTCAAGACTGAAAGATATGGCGACACTGGAGCAACTGCAGACGCGCAAGCGTGAACTTGAAGAGCAGCTTTTTGCCGGGGATTTATCCGTAGAACCGGCCTTGTTGCATGTAGATCGGGCGATTGCCTCGCGGACGCTGAAGGTGCAGCACAGCCGGCAACGGCTCGATGCGGCAAAGCAGGCGGTGGAAGCTGGCATGGACAAGGACGATGCCCGGCGCATCAAGACCAGGGCCACGGTAAAAAAGCTGGAAGAAATCCGCGCAAAGAAGATTCTGAACAAGTTCTGACTGATCGCCCCCGTATTGCGATCGCTACTGCCACCATGCAAGATCAACGTCCTGCCTGAACCCGGGAGAACCACCTTGCTTCGTATTCTGGTTAGCACCGTATTGCTTGGCATGGTTCTCGCCTTGCATGCCACAGAGCTTGAGCCGCTGTTGAGCTATAGCGGGCCGCAGCTCTATCAGCGCTTCTGCGCCAGTTGTCATGGACCACAGGCATATGGCGACGGGCCGGTGGCAGCGACGCTCAAGGTGATGGTTCCCGACCTGACCCGTATCGCCCGGCGGCAGCAGAATGGTGAATTCCCCGAGCAGCGGATCCGTGAAGTTGTCGACGGGCGTGCCGTGCTGCCGGCGCATGGTCTGCGCGACATGCCGGTCTGGGGCTATGAACTCGAAGCGCAGGCCCCACCCGATCAGTCCGGGCGGGCGGCGGCACAGGGTCTGATCGACAAACTGGTCGGCTATCTGCGTTCGATCCAGCAGTAGCGTACGAGATGCGAAACTTCAGCAGATTTCTGATGTTTGTTGCGGGCTTGGTCTCGCTGACTCCGGGCCTGCTCCGCGCGGCACCGGCACCGCTGCCGGCAGCAGATTCGCCGGCTTTTTGCGTGGCCGCCCAGCAGCTTCTCGCCAGTACAAAGATGATCGGAAAAAATACCCTGTTCACCGATATGC
>CAYJPG010000061.1:0-16312 GCA_964371995.1 uncultured Chromatiaceae bacterium
GCGAAGCACTGAGTTCGACGGACCGCGGGTGACTTGCCAGCAGCATGCCTGTCAGCAGGGCGCCGAGTTCTGAAGACAGGCCGATCGCCTTGAAGCCGTAGCCGCCGATACCCAGTGCCAGCACGGCACCGAGCAGCACCAGCAGTTCGCC
Source organism: uncultured Chromatiaceae bacterium (assembly GCA_964371995.1). GTDB lineage: Bacteria > Pseudomonadota > Gammaproteobacteria > Steroidobacterales > SHZI01. The sequence goes on from CAYJPG010000061.1 coordinate 152, forward strand.
GTGACCGGTAAGACTCAGCAGCTTTTCGAGCGGCCACTTCAACAGTGGCAGCAGCAGTACGAGTGCCGCCGGCCAGTCGAGCTGACTGGCGCCGTAGGTGCCGAGGATTACAACGGCGATGACGTCCTGCACGATCAGGATGCCGATGGCTACCCGGCCGTGAAAGGCGCGCATCTCGCGTTTCTCTTCCAGGATCTTGGCCGCGAGTACCGTGCTGGAAAAGGCGAATACGCTGGTGGCCGCCAGCAGTGCGCCGAGCGGAATACCTGTCATGGTCCGCAACAACCATTGCGCAAGCAGCAGCACTATTATGAACTGCAGGCTGCCGACACCCCAGACCTCGGCACGCAGCAGGTTCCTGAAGCGCAGCTTGAGCCCGACCGTGAACAACAGCAGCAGCACGCCGAGATGCGCGATGTCATTGAGCAGCGGAGTGCGCTCGACGCTGAAGGCATTCAGCAGAAAGCCGGCAGCCAGAAATCCAACCAGGGGCGGCAGCCTGAGCTGCCGGGCCAGCAAACCCAGGACAAATGCTGCAGCTATCCAGATGGCAAGCATTGTGTCGTGTCAGCTCTCCGTCTGTCGCGTCGAGCGCAGCAGAAATTCCTGCATGCCGTTCTTGAGCAGCATGGCGGTCTCCACCGTATAGTCCGGCAGGCAGTGCCGCAGGTCTTCGGGCGTATAGCGCGGCGCTGCGCATTCAGCGCCGGTCGTGCGCTGAATGATCAACCGGCCATCAGGCAGCGCTGCATACCGGTCAGGTCTGGCCGGCATGCGCGGCGCGGAATACACGATCAGCGCGTGCAACAGGGTGCCTGGCCGGGAGCGGGCGGCCACGCGTGCCATGAGTGTCATCAGTGCGGGGCGCTGCAGGTAGTTGAGCAGGTCCCAGCACAATACGATATCGGCAGCCTCCTGGCGGCGTCGTGGCAGGAGGGACTCGGCCTTCTGGCGCAGCAACAGCGGGTCTGCTTCGCCATTCAACTGGTCAAGACTGTCGCCCAGATCAGCGAACTCGAGCCGGCAGCGGAACTGACTGAACAGGGCAACTGTCTCCATCCGCGCCGGGCCAAGATCCAGAACCACGGCGCGCCGTTCCGCGCTTTGCGACTCCAGCAAGCGACGAAACAGGGGTGCATTCACGCCACCGGCGTCGGCAGACACCTGTGACTGAGCCGGGCGCAGTGCTGCGTTCACCCTGTTGGCAACGGGCGAGGCTCAGCCCGCTTTCGACTGCTGTGCTGTCGTCGACTGCACAGCAGCGACGGGCGATGCACTGGATGCAGCGGATGCAACAGATGCACTGCGTGTGCTGCTGACGCCACTGATTGCAGTCTTCACCGCATCCGGATCCATCTCGATGGAACCCTTGAAGGATGCGCCGTCTTCCAGGCTGACACGCGGCGAAGTGATGTTGCCCTTCATCTGCGCGGTTTTCCGGATCACCACCTGCTCGGCGCCATACAGGTCACCCTCCATCGCGCCGTCCACAAATACCGTATGGGCAAACACATTGGCCTTGATCTTCGCCTGGTTGCCGATGGTCAGCGTATGGCTGGCCAGATTGACCGTACCGTTTACTTCGCCCTCGATGATCAGGTCTTCCTGGCCGCGCAGGTGGCCATCGATCTGTATCGAAGCGCCGATCACGGCGGTTTCGCGGCGCCGGTTTACCGATGGTGCAGCGGGGCTGGCTGCTGCAGCGGGTCGGGCCTCGGGTGCAGGACTGGTGGCCGGCTGGCGGCTGGTCGCCGGGGTTACCTCAGACGGGCCTTTCTTGTTGCGATCAAACATTGCTGTCTCCTTGCGGGGCTGATAAGCCTGATATTTCCACAGGCTGGAAATACCGGTCGCCATGATGGTTCCGGAAATATACGCCGGATAAGCGGCGCAGCATGCCCATTGTAGCGGCATGGACCCGGTCAGAGGCTATCCCCGGTCGACAGATTCCTGCAGGGGGCGAGACCCTCCGGCAGCAAGCCCTGATCGAGCAGGCGCAGGTTCACCGCCGCGCGCACATAGCCGGGGTCCGTGGCCAGTGCCTTGCGCCATGCGGCTTCGGCGCGCGCAAGGTCACATTCGGTGGCCAGCGCGATACCGAGGTTGTTCCAGGCGCGTGCGTTGTGCGGCGACTGGACAACGACGTCGCGCCAGAAGCCCACTTCGTCCCGGTAGACATCGTTGCGCAGATGGGTGGCGAAACCTTCGAGCAGCAGGACGGCACTCAATCCGGTCACCGCCAGATACCGCCGCTGCCGGCCGAGCCGGTGTATGGCCGCCGCCAGCAACAGGGCCGGACCGGCCATGGCTGCATAAAGCTGCCGGTCGTTGACCAGGTCGAGCCGCGCAAGCAATGAGTTGCCAGGTGCCATCCACAGCAGGAACCACAGCACTGCAAAAGCGGGCAGCGGGAAGCGGCGGAGATTGCTGAGCGCCATGCCGGCAGCGACCACGATGCCCACCAGCACCAGTGAGCCGTCCAGGTCGAGCGTGGTAAGCACCGGCAAGGCCGGGTCGGCGTTCAGGTGGTCGATGTTGAGCAGCTGGCCGAGCAGATAAGCGATGCCATGCAACTGGGCGACGAGGTTTTCGCTGACAGAGCGCGTGGCCAGGCTGGTGGTCAGGAATCGCTGATAGGCCGGCAGCAGCAGGGCTGCGAACAGTGCCGCCGGCAACAACAGCCAGTGCAGTGCGGATTCCCGCCAGACCTGTCGCCAGCTGAATGGCCGGGAAATATCGGCAGCGGCCCACAGCAGCAGTATTGCCGGCACCATGACCGCGCTCTCTTTGGTGGCGATACCCAGCAGCATCAATAGCGGCGACGCGACATACATATATATGACGGCGTGTTGTTTCCTGGTGCTGCGCCCGGCGACCCACACCGCGACGCTTGCCAGGGCAAAGAATGTGCTGAGCGACATCGAACGCCCTGACGCGTAAGTCACGGCTTCCGTCTGGACGGGGTGCAGGACAAAGATCAGTGCGGCAGCAAACGCCAGCCCGCCAGACCGGTGGCTGGTCTGCATCTCCAGATGCTGCACGAGGTACAGGATCAGCAGGCCGTTGCCGGCATGAATGAGCATGTTGACGGCATGAAAGCCGACCACGCCGAAACCGCTGGCATGGTTGAGCGCATAGCTCAGCTTCAGCACCGGCCGCATGCCCGGCATGGATGACCACCACGCTGCGAGGCTCTGCACGCGCGGATCCCGCATGATCACGTCCCAGTCGTCGAACTGAAAGCTGGCCTGCAGTGCATTGCCCCAGGCGATGGCTACCGCCAGCACGATGAGCAGCGGTGGCAGCCAGCGGGAGCCGGTGTCAGTGGCGGCTGGCATCGAGTGCGGTGAATGCATCGTCGACTAGTATCGAGGCCGACCACCAGCGATCCGGTGCATTGAGCAGCACGACTGCCACCTCGTCAGTGCCGCGGCGAACAAGGGCTACCAGGCACTTGCCGGCGCTGCTGGTGAACCCGCTCTTGACGCCAATCGTGCCGGCCAGTCGTCCGAGTAACTGATTGCCACTGCTTTTATTGAAATGTCGCCCGCCCACCGTGCTGATGGCGATCCCGGTCTTCTGCACCGCATGGGCAAATGCCGGTTGCGCCATCGCCAGCATGGTCAGCTGGTACAGGTCGCTGGCCGATGAGCGATGCCCGGGCGCATCGAGTCCGCAGGGATTGCGGAAGCTGGTCGCATCAAGATGCAACGCCCGCGCCTTGCGGTTCATGCTGGCGACAAATCCGGTCACGCTGCCGGCAACGTGTTCAGCGAGCGCGAGGCAGGCGTCGTTGGCAGAGGTGACGAGCAGTGCGTCGAGTGCAGCCGCCATGCTCAGCTGGTCGCCGGCTTGCAGTCCGAGGCGGGAGCCGGTTGCCGCCGCCGCGAGTGGACTGACAGTGACGATAACGTCGGGCGACCAGTGCTCCAGCACCAGCAGTGCCGTCATGATCTTGGTCAGGGATGCCGGGGGCAGGGCTCGATCCGGAGCACGCGCCCACAGCACCGCGCCATTGACGACGACCAGATAAGCTGCCGCTGCTCTGGGCCAGGGATCAGGTGGCGGGCCGGTGTTCTCCGGCGTGGCTGCAACCGGCAACAGCAAGGCGAGCAGTAGTAGTGAACCCGTCAGCCGGCACATCGGCCCGGTGCCCGGTTGCCTATCGACCGAACAGTCCTTTCAACCGCTTGGCGCCTTCTTTCAGCACATCCTGCGCCTTCGGCACGACGCCGCTGTCGCCACCACCCTGCATCATGTCGCGCGCATAGCTGTTGCAGAAACTCTGGTACTTCTGGGCTGGCGGCGTGGTGTAGTCGCGGCCCGCGCATTCGCGCTGAGCGATGGGCGCGGCGAGTGCCGGACACTTCGCGCCGAGGAAATCCAGATCTTCACGCTGGTTTGCGTCTGCGCACAGGCGCGTCAGTGTAGACCCGGCTGCTACGCCACAGTATTTTTCCACTGCCGGGAGCAGTCCGGAATCCAGCATCGGATCCCCGCTCGGTTGGCGCTCACTTGCGAGCTGATAGCCTTCCTGTGTGTTGAGCTTGGTGCAGAGCTGTTGCTTGTCCTTGGCCGCACACTTGTTGTTAGTGAGGCCTGCTGGCAACAGGGCGTCTGCCATTGCACCACAGGACTGCTGCATGCCGGCTGCGGCCTGCGCCTCCATGGCGGCGACCTGTCGGTTTTTCTGTTTAGGATCACAGGTTCCGCCGCGCCTGCCCTCGGACACCATAACCATCGTCTCGCCATCGGCAGTCATGGTCATTTTCGAGGTGTAGCTGTCCTTGCCGTGATAAATCATCTCGCCGGTGCCGGAGCCATCAGGACAGCTGACCTTGTAGCTGTATCGGCCAGGCGAACTCTTTACATCGCTGATCGTGCAGCGCTTGTCGTCGCCCGACATCGCATCGGGTCCCTCGGCCCTGTCTGCAACGCAGACCTGTTGCTTCTGTCCGGGAAGTTTCATGCCCCCCATTTCCATGCTGGTAGTGATGTCCCAGCTGTGGCCCGGCTCTGTCTGGCCGAAGGCGGCCGGGACGACGATAAGGAGAGTTGCGGCGAGATGGAGGCGCATGGGGGTGTCTCCGGTTATTTTTACTACAGGGCGAGTATATGCCGGCGTCATTCATGGTATGAACACCCAAATGCCATCGAAGGGAAAATCATGAGCAATTCCGGTTTGCCGGGCCCGGAATCCCCAGGCCACTTGCCGGCGACCCTGGTGAGGCGGGTTTTGCTGGTTTTCTTTCTTTCGGGCCTCAGTTCACTGACCTACCAGGTTGTATGGCAGAAGGCACTGTCGCAAATCATCGGTCTGGATCATTACTCGGTAACCCTCATCGTTTCCATCTTCATGTTGGGACTGGGGCTGGGAGGAATTGCCGGATCATGGGTATGCCGGATCAGCCGTAATCTGCTGGCAATCTATGTGGCGATTGAACTGCTTCTCGGGATATTCGGATTCTTCAGTCTGGATGTCCTGAGAGACGTAAATCTCGCCGTACTGCCTTATCAATGGGGCTACGTCGGTGATTTTTTCGTCAACTTCATGGCCCTGTTGTTGCCGACGCTGCTCATGGGTATGTCGCTGCCCGTCATCCTGCATATCTTCCGTAATAGTTATCCGGCGGGCCAGGCTGTAGGGGTTGTCTATTCGGCCAATATTCTTGGAGCAGCAGCAGGCGCCATGATTACCGGATTTCTGTTGATCGGGACGATCGGAATGATCAGATCCTGCCAGTTGGCTGCAGCGATCAACATCATGCTGGCCGTCGTGGTGAGTCTTGCATTCCGGAACCGGATGGTAGGGTCGGCCATCGCCAGTCCGGGAATGGTTGCTGTTGCACTGGACCGCAAGCTGCTTCTGGTTTCCTTTTTGTCCGGGTTTGCTGCCCTGAGCTACGAGATCATTTTCTTTCGTATCTTTACGACATACTTCGGCTCTACTTCATACGTTTTCCCGATTCTGCTGTTTTCATATCTGATGATGATGGCGGTCGGGAACAGATATTTTGGTGAAAAGGCTGACCGGACCGAATGGGCTGGTCTTTTCATTGCCATGGCCGCACTTGCGGTCGTCACAACCTTGATGGTGTTGTGGGGGCAGGAAGCGCTGCACCGTGCGGGGTTTCGGCAGAATTATCTTGTGTTCTGGCCGTTTCAGACCTGGCTGGCGTTTGTCCAGGTCATTCCGATTCTGGTTCTTTCTTTCATCCTGATGGCGCCGGTGGCTTTTCTTTCCGGATTTTTCCCTGTCATCGTGAAGATCGCCACTCGCAGCAACGATCAGCTTGGTCCAGTGGCCGGGAAACGGTATTTCTCGCAGACACTGGGCAATTTTACCGGGGCAGTGCTGACCGGGTTTGCGTTGCTTCCATGGCTGGGAACTGTGGGTGCACTCAAGTTCATGGCCGGGATTCTTGGCATCCTGGTTATCATGGCGCTTGGTAGTGAGGGTCGTCTGGCAAATGTCGGACGTCATGCGTGGCTGATGATTGCCGTGGCAGCCCCTGCTGTTTTCATGTATCCCCAAAACTACTACGGCACAGTCCGCCTGTATCACGAGGGTGAAAAAGACAATTCACCTTCCCCGGATATTGTTCAGGAGGGCGCATTCGGGACGACTCTTGGATACCGGATGAAGGACTATATCCATGTCTATGTCGGGCGCCTTTTCAGCAACAGTTTTCCGGGCCGGGGCGTTCAGATTGATTCGCTGGATTCCTGTTTTCCGATGGACTGGATATCAGCTGTAAAAGGATTGGAGGTCAAGCGGGTTCTGTATATCGGACTCGGCTCCGGCGTCGGTCCGATGTGCATCCGGAAAATATTTCCGGATGCGGTTCTGGATATTGTGGAGATCAATCCGGAGCTGGTGACAATGATCAGGCAGCACGCCGCTGATCAGGTGCAACAGAGTCTGAAATCATCGAACGTGCATATTGCAGATGGCCGAAGGTTTGTGCGACAGAGCGGCGATACCCGCTACGATCTGATTCAGGTCGGGGTTTTCAATGCATGGTGTTCGGGTTGCGGAAATGCATTTACAGCAGAGTTCTTCTCCATGCTGGCCGATCACCTGACCAGTCATGGTGTTGTGACATACAACGCCTACCCTGCGGCAGTAAAGGCCGGTCTGAATGTTTTCAGAGACATGATTGTGCTTTCGCCCGGCGCCTCGCGAATCAGCGAGGTCTGTGCTTCCAACGGCCCTCAGGGGCAGGAGGACTGGCGGCTGGAACTTGATGCGCAGAAGTTCCGGCAGAACACGCAGCGCTGGGTTGATGGTGGCAGCGGCTATAGCGTGCGTGTCAACCCCCGGTTTCTTGAAGAAGGTTCCGTCCTTCACCGAAAGGATATTGAAGGCCTGGTTTCCGGAATAAATGCCGCTACAGATGATCGGCCGGTAACGGAGTATTTCCTGACCAACAACCAGTTCATCTACTCGCTGGACTGGCGTGATGCCAAGCCACCGATGGACATGCGCGTATTTCTTTGTCCGGATTGTCCGCCGCCCTTTTTAGATGTGGCGCTTTAGGTGAATTCCTCGAATATGTCCGGAACATCGCTTAGAAATATCCCCAGGATTCTCGTCCGGCCGGTATTCTGGCTGGCAATTGCCGGGCTGCTGGCGGTGTACGCTGCGCTCGGCTTCTACGCGGTACCGCGGACTCTGACCGTCCTGCTCAAGGACACGGTCAGGGCTGATTACGGCCGCGAACTCGCCATCGGTGAGATTCGTTTTAATCCCTTCAGTCTTGCTCTGGAGATCGATGGGCTTGCACTGCCGGATGCGGATGGCGGACCGTTGCTGGCGTTCGATCAGCTGCACGTGGACCTGGACCTGGATTCGTTGTGGCATCGCGCACTGTCCTTTGGCGAGATCACAGTCGACGGACTGGCAGTCAACGCTGTCGTGCGCCCCGGTGGAGCGCTGAACCTGGCTGATCTGCTTTCTGCAAAGTCACCGGATGCTGAACACAAATCGCTGCCCCGCCTGATGGTGGCTGACCTGCGGGTCAGCAAGAGCCGGATTCGCGTCACCGATCTCGATCGTGCTGAAGTTTTTGTCGCGAACATTGACCCCGTCGAGTTCCAGTTGACTGACTTCACGACCTTTCGCGACGGTGCCGACCGTTACCGCTTTGATGCGCATGTATTCGGCAGCGGGCGTATCGCCTGGCAGGGAACGCTGCAGGCCTCGCCGCTGGCCTCTGCCGGCGAGTTCAGGCTGAGTGATCTGCCGCTGCCAAGAATCGCGGCATTTCTCGGCGACGCATTGCCGCTCGATATTGCCCGGGGCAGTCTGGCCGTACATGGGAACTATCAATATGCGGATGCTGTCGGGGGGGCGCAACTGGAACTTGCGGAGACCGAAATCACCATTGCCGGAGTCGCGCTGCGCGCGCGAGGTCAACCGGACGACTATGTGGTGCTAGAGAAGCTGCTTGCCAGTGGTGGCCGAATGTCGCTCGCCGAGCGTCAACTTGAGTTTGCATCGCTGGCAATCGATGGGGGTACGGTGTCTGCATGGCTGACTCCAGACCGAGAGCTGAACCTGTCGGGGCTTGCAGGCGGGAATCCGGAGGCTGCGGGCCGGCCATCGCCGGCACCTGTTGCATCGACGGCTCAGGAGCCGGCATCTGCCCCGAAGGCTGCCGTACAGCCCGCTGCGCAGCCTGCTCCCCCTCAAAATGACTGGGAAGTGCGTCTGTCCGCCATAGCCGCCAGCAATCTGGATGTGACGGTGGAAGATCGCTCGGTGCAGCCGGTAGCGGCGCTGCATCTGAAGCCGCTCGGCTTCACGGTCAGCGACTACAGCACCCGGCCTGATGCCGTCGTGAATCTGACCGTGGATGCCACTGTGAACGAAAAAGGCAAGCTGCACACTGCAGCTGTGCTGGCAGTGGATACGCTGGCCGCGCAAGCTGATATCGAGCTTGCAGATTTCGACCTGAGGGTATTGCAGCCATGGGTGGCGAAAGAGTCGAGCATGACGCTGGTGTCTGGCGACCTGGGACTCAAGGGCAAGCTTTCCTATGTGCCGGCCGAGCCGGCGGCAAAGCTCGACATCGAGGCCGATGCCACGGTCAGCGGCCTGCGCACGGTCGATAATGTCCTCGAAGAAGACTTCATCAAATGGGACCGGCTGCAACTCGACGGCTTGCGATACCGGTCCGCACCTCAAAGCCTGCGCATCCGCACGGTTACCGCGCAAAGTCCCTACGTGCGGCTGATCATCGCGCCCGACGGCAACACCAATGTAGCGGCGGTACTCGCCGGTCCGGGTGCGACTGCGACGCCGGCGGGTGGGCCGACGCTGGGTGGACAGACGGCAGACGTCGGGGTCAGCAATCCGTCTGCGCCGCCGCCGAAGCCGGCGCCGTTCCCGATACAGATCGGCACCTTGCGTATCAATGACGGTTCGACTAACTTTGCGGACCTGAGCATCAGGCCGAATTTCGCTACTGGCATCGGCAAGCTCGAGGGCACGATCACCGGCCTGTCTTCCGATCCGACCTCGCGCGCAAAGGTGGAACTCGACGGTCAGGTCGACCGCTTCTCGCCGGTTACCATCCGCGGCGAGGTCAATCCGCTGGCGGCCAAGGCCTGGCTCGACATGGCGATGAACTTCCGCAATATCGAGATGGCCTCGTTCACGCCTTATTCGGGGCGCTTTGCGGGCTACACGATCCGGCGCGGAAAACTGTCTGCCGATCTCAATTACAAGCTGAACGGGGACAAGCTCGAAGCCGACCACAAGATTGTCATCGACCAGCTGGAACTCGGTGACAAGGTAGAGAGCCCCGATTCGATCGGCGTGCCGCTCAAGCTGGCGGTCGCCCTGCTCAAGGACCGCAATGGCGTCATCGATATCGAATTGCCGGTAGCCGGCAGTCTTGATGATCCGCAGTTCAGCATCGGACCGATCATCTGGAAAATTTTCGTCAATTTACTGAGCAAGGCGGTCACCGCGCCCTTTGCCCTGCTGGGTAATCTTTTTGGTGGCGGTGAAGATGTGAATCTCATCAGCTTTCCTGCGGGAACGGCGGCAATCGACGAAGCCGCACAGCAGAAGCTGGACTCGCTGCTAAAGGCGCTCGATGAACGTCCGGGACTGAAACTGAATGTGCCGGCGGTATTCAGCCGCGAGTCGGATGCTGCGGGAATTGTCGAGGCACGGCTGAGGCGTGATGTTGTGGCGGCAAAGAAGGCTGAGCTGATCGCCAGAAAGCAGCCCTCGGACGGGCTGAACTTTGCCGCTGTCAGCGCCGACCGCGAGGACTATCTGCGCCGGCTCACTACCGTGTACCGCAAGGCATACGGTGCGAATGCGGAACTGCCGGAGCCCCTGGCTGCGCCGCCGGGCGCAACGCCCGTAGCGGACACGCCGGAGGCAAAGATCGCGCGGCTCGAGCAGGCGGTACGCCAGCATATTGATGTAACGGACGACGACCTGTATGCGCTGGCCCGCGCCCGGGCCGAGGCGGTACAGGCGAAGTTGCTGAGCGATACGGGTATTGATCCAGGCAGGGTGTTCCTGACTTCACCGGCTGAAGGAAAGGCAGAAAGTGGCGCGGTGACCATGGAGCTTGGGTTGCGCTGACGCGGCCCGTCTGCGTGACTTGCTTGGTTAGCTGGGCGCCTTCGTGTATGGTGCGCGCTGCTAAACAGGCTTTCGTCCGGTCAGCTCGTTCATTTCTCGCAGTTTTTACACTGGAACTCCGCACGGCATCGCCGCTTGCGGCAGCGCTCCGGAAACACCCGAGACCATTACCCTGCCTCTACCGGACCAGAGGATTTCCCGATGACACGGGACGCTCTGCAGGCTGGAGAGGAAAATCAAAGATGTCATTTCAAACGCTCGGGTTGAAGCCCGAACTGTTGCGCGCCATTGCGGATAGCGGTTACGAAACACCGACGCCCGTACAGGCCCGCGCAATTCCCGAAGTGCTGGCCGGTCGCGACTTGCTCGCCGGTGCGCAGACGGGAACCGGCAAGACGGCCGGTTTCATCCTGCCGATCCTGCAGTTGCTGGGCACGCCGAAGGCCGGCGAACCGGCCGTCGCTGCAGGCCGCAATGGCTGGCGCGCACCGCGTGCGCTGGTGCTGGTCCCCACCCGTGAGCTCGCCGCACAGGTGGCGGAAAGCGGGCGCACCTACGGTCGTTATACGCCGATGGCCGTCACTGTCGTATTTGGCGGTGTCGGGTTTAACCCGCAAGCAGAGAGCCTGCGCCGTGGCACCGATATCGTTGTCGCGACGCCGGGCCGTCTGCTTGACCATGTGCAGCAGCGCACCATCGACCTGTCGAAAATAGAAATCCTCGTGCTCGATGAAGCTGACCGCATGCTCGACATGGGCTTTATTCACGACATCAAACGGATACTCAAGCTGTTGCCGGCCAAACGCCAGAACCTGATGTTCTCTGCAACCTACAGCGAGGAGATCCGCACACTGGCCGCCGCTTTTCTGCATCAGCCGGTCAATATTGAGGTTGCGCGCCGGAATGCCGCGGTGGACAGCGTCACGCAGCATGTGCACGAGATCCGCAAGGAAGACAAGCGCCGGCTGCTGTCGCACCTGATCCGCACCAATGACTGGGGCCAGGTGCTGGTCTTTACACGTACCAAGCACGGCGCCAACCGGCTGACCAAGCAGCTGGAGGACGATGGCATCATCGCGTCTGCTATTCACGGCAACAAGAGCCAGTCTGCGCGCACCAAGGCGCTGAACGATTTCAAGCAGGGCAAGATCATGGCGCTGGTGGCCACCGAAGTCGCATCGCGCGGCCTCGATATCGACCAGCTGCCGTGTGTCATCAATTACGAACTGCCGAATGTTCCCGAGGACTACGTACACCGCATCGGCCGCACGGGCCGGGCCGGCGCGAGTGGTGTGGCAGTCTCGCTGGTATCGGCCGACGAGCGTGGTCTGCTCAAGGACATCGAACGCCTGTTGGGGCGTCCGCTCCTCCGTGCACAGTTGCCGAAGATTTCCGAGCCACCGGTGCGTCCGGGTCGTCCCGCGCAACCGGCGCAGGACACGCACGGTAACCAGGCGCATCAGCACCGTGACGGACAGCGTCATGGTCAGGGTGCCGGTCAGGGGCAGCGCCAGAACCGCTATCGCGGTAACCGCGGCGGCGGTGCGCGGGCACGCAGCGGTTAAGCCCGAATCCGGCTCGCCCTGTTCCGAAGCGGTGCTTGTATATTTGAGGGCTGCTTTCTCCAGCCCATCAAAATCATCCGGGAGACTTGATGAATACGAAAACACTCGGCTGCGGCCTCGTGCTGGTTCTTGCCATGCTGGCGTTCTCACCGCTCCAGGCGGCAAAGGTTCGGGATCCAGGCAGCCCGACAATCCTGCTGACCGGTTCGAATCGTGGTGTGGGTCTGGCGCTGGCGCAGGAATATGCCGCAAAGGGCTGGAATGTGATTGCAACCTGTCGCACACCTTCGAAGGCCAAAGAACTGCAGGCACTTGCCGCTGCCAACCCGAAGGTACTGGTCGAAAAACTCGACGTGACCGATCTCAGGGAGATCAGCAAGCTTGCGGAGAAGTATCGCGGAGTTCCCGTCGATGTGTTGTTCAACAACGCTGCCTGGCTCGGTGAACCGGTGGCCAGACAGCAGTTTGGCGATCTCGATCAGGACATGTTCGTTGAAGTCATGAAGACCAATGCCTATGGACCACTGAAACTGTCAGAGGCCTTTGTCGATAACGTCGCTGCCAGCCAGCAAAAAAAGATCATCGGCATGACCAGCGGGCTCGGTTCGCTGACCATCATGGCCCGGATGTCGCGCTTTTATTTCTACCAGATGAGCAAGGCGGCCATGAACATGGGCATGCGTGCGCTGCGTAACGACCTGCGGAGTCGCGGCATCATCGTAGCGATTCTGGCGCCCGGCATGGTCGACACGGATATGCTCATCGCGTCGGGCTACAAGGGTGACAAACTGACGCCGGCCGAAAGTGCGGCGGGACTTTACGCGATGGTTGCGGAGCTCACACTCGAGGACAAGGGCGTACCGGTCAATGTCGATGGCAAGCCCATACCCTGGTAAGACCCGGCGACTGCCATGTCCCTGAGTCGCCGCAAGCTGCTGATCAGTACCGCGGTGCTGGCCGGTGGCGGTCTCGCACTGACCTGGCTGCGCCCGGTCCGCAACCGGACACCGGCGCCGGAAACGCCCGGTAACCTTTCGCCGAACGCCTGGCTGCAGATCACGCCGGGGGGCGACATCGTTCTGCAGGTCGACAAGGCCGAACTTGGTCAGGGTGTGATGACCGGTTTCGCCACCCTGCTGGCCGAGGAACTCGATGTGTCGCCGGCGCAGATCACGCTGCGCTTTGCGGCGATCAATCCGCTGTTTCAGGATCCGCTGCAGATGACGGGTGAGAGCAAGACCATGCGCACCCGCTGGCTGCCGATCCGGGAAACCGGTGCGCGGGCCCGGCTGATGCTGCTGCAGGCAGCCGCGCTTCAGTGGCAGACCGATGTGGCCGCACTCGATACTGATGGTACAGCGGCGGTCATCGACCGGCGCGGCAACAGGCGTTTCGCTTATGCCGAGCTTGCAGCTGCGGCGGCGCGCTTGCCGGTGCCTGACAAGGTGCCGCTCAGGGAGCCCGGTAACTGGCGATGGATCGGGACCACGGTGCCCCGGCCGGATATCCTGCCGAAGGTCACCGGCCGTGCAGCATACGGCGTGGATACGCAGCTCCCGGATCTGCTCGTCGCAGTGGTTGCCCGTCCACCGCGTCTGCTCGCACAACCCCTGAGTCATGATGCGACTGCAGCGCGTGCGCTGTCGGGCGTTGTTGATGTGCTGGCTGTCCATACCGGAGTCGCCGTGCTCGGCGAGACTTTCTGGCATGCGCAACAGGGCGCGAACGCGCTCACTGTTGAATGGAGTACCGGCCCGCTGGCCGGCATCAGCAGCGCATCGATTCGGGTGGAGCAGGGGAAGCACCTCGATGCTGCCGACACACACCGGGTGCGTGATGACGGCGATACGGATCAGGCACTGCAAGCCGCTGCGCGGACAGTGGAGGCGGAGTACTGGCTGCCCTATCTTGCGCACGCCACGCTCGAGCCAATGAATGCCACGATCTGGTTCCACGACGGCGGCTGCGAAGCATGGGTGCCGAGTCAGGGGCCCGACATGGTGCGCCAGGTGATCTGCGACATGTCGGGGCTGCCCCGGGAGAAGGTCCGGGTGCATACGACGTACGCCGGCGGTGGTTTCGGGCGGCGTGCGACGATGGAGTATGTCGTCGAGGCGGTGGAGATTGCGCGGCACACCACTCGTCCCGTGAAGCTGATGTGGATGCGTGAAGACGATATGCGTCAAGGTCTCTATCGCGAGGCGACGCTGCATCGCCTGCGCGCAGCGCTGAGCGCCGACGGCGAACCGCTGGCCTGGCAGCATCGACTGGTCGCTACAAACCTCAACCGGCTGGTCGTTCCGGTCGCGCTTGACGTACTGGCACCGGAGTGGGTGCCGCAATCGGTAACCGGTGGTTTCAGTGAGGGCGTAATCAGCCTGCTCGATCGCTTCAGGGGTTCAGAGTCGGCGCGCGCCGGCGCGCGATCCATGCCCTATGCGATTCCGAATGTGCAGGTCGATCTGGCCGACTGGAACCCCGGCGTTCCGGTCACGCTGTGGCGCTCGGTCGGTCACTCGTATACGGCTTTTGTGATCGAAAGCTTCATCGATGAACTGGCGGCTGCGGCCGGACAGGACCCCGCGGCCTTCCGCCGACGTTATCTGGCGGCGGCGCCGCGACACCTCGCCGTACTCGATCTGGTGCTGGAGAAATCCGGCTGGGCGACGCAGGTTCCGGGCCGCCACCGGGGGCTCGCTATACAGGAGGCCTTCGGCACGATCGTTGCTCATGTTGCAGAGATCAGTATCGGCGCTGATGACGCTATTCGCGTGCATCGCGTGAGCTGTGCCGTGGATTGCGGACTGGTGATCAACCCTGACATCGTGCGTCAGCAGATGGAGGGCGGGATCCTGTTTGGCCTGTCTGCGGCGCTGTATGGCGAGATCAGCATCGAGGACGGCGCCGTACAGCAGAGCAATTTCCACGACTACCGCGTGCTGCGCATGGCTGACTCACCGGCCATCGATGTGCACATCGTGCCCGGTGGTACAGAGCCGAGCGGTGTGGGCGAGCCGGGTGTGCCGCCAATCGCCCCTGCGGTTGCCAATGCGGTTTTTGCGGCGACGGGGCTGCGTTTGCGCGCCTTGCCGCTGCGCCTTTCCTGAACGGTGGCGGATCCATTTTGTCCCGTTGAGAAAAAATAAATACGCCACCTTTCAGACGGTCAGCAGCAGACAGTGCAGCGCTTCTGTGTGGCCGGTATTTTCTTCCTGATGCGGTACCCGGGCCGGGACGAAAACCAGATCGCCGGGCCCGGCGGTGCAACAGAACTCCAGGCTCTCGCCCCAGCGGATCGTGGCCTGACCGCTGATCACACAGATGACGCTTTCGGTGGGCCCGTGATGAGGGGGCTCCTGACTCGCGCCGGGAGCAAGTTCCAGGCTGCGGGCAGCCAGTGTGCCGTGGCCGCTTGGTGCGTGACTGAGTTCCGCGACAAGCCGGACAGCAAGATCTCCGGCACCGCCTTGGCCGATCTCATCGCTACGTATCACTCGTACGCCATGATCGCGCGAGTTCGCAGAGGTTCCGGGCATGCGTGGAATTATTGCATGGGGTTGCTAAGGTCTTCTGCCAGCCGTTTTCCGGCAACGCCGGCGCCTGAGTTCCCGGTACAGGGTATGCGCATCCAGATCGACTCCGCCGGGCCAGACGATCAGGCTGCGGCTGCGATCGATGCGCAGCTTCCGGAACTCGCGGACATCACGCAATGTTTCCAGCGACCAGGGCGCCAGTCGTTCCTCAAGGTCAATGGCACCTTCGGTGCCATCGGCGTAGGTGAGCCATAGCTGATAGCGCTCCAGGGGCCAGGCGGCGATGAGTCGGGAAATCATTGCGGCAAATCCTGCGCCGCGACTGCGCAGCCAACAAGCCACCAATCCTGCCGAAGAGTGCGCTTTCTGTGGGAGCGGCCGTAGAAGCGGGGGGCGCCGGGGGGGCCGGTGGGGGTGGGGGTTGGGGGGGGAGCCGCCGCGCCCCCCGCGGGGT
>CAYJPG010000061.1:16322-16961 GCA_964371995.1 uncultured Chromatiaceae bacterium
TCGCGTGCGTTTGGTGGGGTCGGGGCCTTTCACGGGGTTTTCGCCGTTTTCCTTTGTGGGGTTGGTATGGGCGTTTGACGCCGCTCCCACAGAAGGCTGTTCAGCTTGCCTGCCGTTCTCGCCAGCGCGCGACGCGTTCGCGTACCAGTGCCTCGATGCCATCCCAGTCGGTCGCGCGCGGTGGTGGAAGCTCGCGGTTGGTTGAATTAACCACGACGATGGTTTCATGACCGGTGGCGCGCAGCGCCCTGATGTTGTCGGGACTGTCCTCCAGATACAGGTCGGCACCGACGGCTGCCTTGTCGCGCATGAAGCACAGGTCCCAGTAGGGAATGCCGTGTCGCTCCAGCCACTCGGTGGTTTGCCGGATCGCTTCCTTGTGGAACCAGTGGATATACAGGCGGTGGGTGATGATGCGGATGCGGACTTCGGGGATGGTGTCGAGTCGGCGCAACGCCGCCGGTGCACCGCTGACCGGCGGCAGGCGCGCGAACAGCTCGCGTTCCTTCACCGCAAAACGATGCAAGGCATCGTAGCCCCCGGCAGCCTCCAGCCCCCATTCGCCGAAGCCATAACTGATCTCATCGGTCAGTTGCTGTTCGGCGAGGCCCAGCCACTCTGCAGCGACAGGCTTCAGCC
>CAYJPG010000062.1:0-16939 GCA_964371995.1 uncultured Chromatiaceae bacterium
TCGACCTGAAGGAAGAAAAGCTCCTGCAGCAGATGGACACGGGATTCACGGCACCGTTCCGGTCGCTGGCGGGGCTCGCCGTGTTCCGCGGTTAAGGCCAGCCTCAGCGGTCCGGATGAGCGAAACCTCCAGGCAGAGCCTTACAAAATGACGGACACATTCCTCGACGAAACCCGTCTGCGACTCCGCGAGTTCTCGCGCGACCGCGACTGGGACCAGTTTCATTCACCGAAAAATCTTGCCATGGCCCTGACTGCAGAAGTCGGCGAGTTGATTGAGCACTTTCAATGGATATCGGAAAGTGACAGCTACAAGCTGGATGCCGACACCAGGGCAGAGGTCGAACACGAGATCGCCGACGTGATGCTGTATCTGATCCGCCTTGCCGACCGTCTGGATATCGACATGGTGAAGGCTGTGGCCAAAAAGATGGCTGTCAACGAATCTAAATATCCGAAGGATCTCGTGCGGGGCAGCGCGAAGAAGTACACGGAGTACTGACAGGCGGTCTGCAGACTCCGCAACCCTTTTTTCTCGCACCAGGCTCCAGGCGTACGGCACCACGCTCCTGTCCAGCGGAGTACAGTCAGGGCTCTCACAGGCAATCGGAGTTCTGCAATGACCAATCGATATCTGGTTTTCGGTGCCAGCCACGGGACTGGGCTGGAAGTTGCCCGGCAGTTGACCGGGCGTGGCGACCGGGTGACGGCAGCAGTGCGGCAGACCTCTAACCGCAGCGGGCTTGAGCCGCTGGGCGTGGATTACGTGGTCGCCGACGTACTCGATGCGCAGGCTGTCGACGCGGCTTTCAATAGTGGCGACTATCGGGCGGTGGTGTGTACGGTCGGCGGTTCGCGCAAGGAGCCGCAGCGGCCGGATGTGATCGGTACGCAAAACATCGTCGATAGCGCAAAACGACATGGCGTGCGCCGGATGGTGCTGGTCACGGCAGTCGGTGCCGGCGACAGTCGCAAGGTCTTGTCCGAGAACGCCTGGAAATTTCTGGGCCCGGTCATGGAGCTGAAAACTGCGGCCGAAGCCTGCCTGACCGCCAGTGGTCTCGATGCGACGATCCTGAGGCCCGGGGGCATGAATTCAGAAGCGGCGACCGGCACGGCGATCAGGACCGAAGATCACAGCGTCATGGGCACTATTCAGCGCGCGGATCTCGCCGCGATCGTCATCGAGTGCCTGGATGACGACACCACGATCGGCAAGATCTATCACACGATTGACCCGGGGATTCAGGAGCAACCGCCGCTGCAGCGGGGTGAGGCGCCCCGCGACGGCCAGGAAAAACCGTAACGTCGTTGATCAGCTCACCCCCTATAATCGCCGCCCATGGCTGAATTCGAAAAAGATCCCAAGAACCGACCGAAAGGCAAGACGCCGCGCTCCCTCGTGGCGCTGCTGCCGTTCCTGAAGCCCTACAAGCGCATGCTGGTGCTGTCGGTGGTGGTGCTGTTTGCCGCATCCGGACTGATGCTGTCGTTGCCGGTGGCGGCCCGCTTTGTGATCGACCAGGGCCTCGCGTCCCAGCAAGGCGGGACGGTAAACCTGTATTTTGCAGCCTTCGCGGCGCTCATCGTGGTGTTCTGCGCGATGGCTGCGTTGCGCCTGTACCTGGTGAGCTGGGTGGGCGAGCGCGTGGTCGCTGACGTGCGCGATGCGGTGTACCGGCACGTGATCCGCATGGACGCGATTTTCTTCGAGGAGACGCGTACCGGCGAGGTGCTGTCGCGGCTGACCGCCGACACGACCCTGGTGCAGTCGATCACCGGCACCAGCCTGTCGATGGTGCTGCGCTCCGCGATCCAGCTGCCGGGTGCGCTGGTGATGCTCGCCATCACCAATCTCAAGCTGATGGGCCTGATCGTGATCCTGATTCCGGCCGTGCTGCTGCCGGTGATCACGATCGGACGCAAGGTGCGCCGGCTGTCGCGCGCTTCGCAGGACCGCATCGCCGACACCAGTGCGATGGCCAGTGAATCGCTGGATGCGGTGCAGATCGTGCAGGCTTTCACGGCCGAAACCGCGGTTGCCGACCGCTTTCGCGCCATCGTCGAGCAGAGCTATGACACGGCGATCGAGCGCACCCGCGTGCGCTCGATCATGAGCTTCATCACCTTCTGCTGCGTGTTCGGTGGCATTACTTTCGTAGTGTGGATGGGTGCGCGCAGTGTGCTCGCGGGCGAGATCACCTACGGTCAGCTCGGCCAGTTCGTGTTGTATGCGCTGTTTGCCGCGACTTCTGCCGGCACGCTGACCGAGATGTGGGGTGAGGTCCAGCGTGCATCGGGTGCCACCGAGCGCCTGATCGAGCTGCTCAACGCACAACCCCATGTCAGGGCGCCGGCAAATCCGCAGGTTCTGCCGCGCCCCGGTCGGGGTGAGATCCGCTTCGAGAATGTCGGCTTCAACTATCCGTCGCGGCCGGAGCGGCCTGCGCTGTCGGGCATCAATCTCGACATCCGGCCGGGCGAGCGCATCGCTTTCGTCGGGCCGTCCGGCGCCGGCAAGAGCACCACCTTCCAGTTGTTGCTGCGTTTCTACGACCCGCAGCAGGGCCGCATCCTGATCGACGGCGTGGATATCGCGCAGGCTGATCCGCGCGATGTGCGCGAGCGCATCGCGGTCGTGCCGCAGGAGACGGTGATCTTCGGTGACTCCGCGCTTGGCAATATCCGCTTTGGCCGGCCCGGTGCGACGGACGAAGAGGTCCACGAGGCCGCGCGGCTCGCGGTGGCCGACGAGTTCATCCGCGATCTGCCGCAGGGCTACGACACCTATGTCGGCGAGCGCGGCACCCGCCTGTCCGGCGGCCAGCGGCAACGCATGGCCATCGCGCGCGCCATCCTCAAGAATCCGTCCATCCTGCTGCTCGACGAGGCGACCAGCTCGCTGGACGCCGAGAACGAGCGCCTGCTGCAGAAGGCACTCGACCGCCTCATGCAGGGCCGCACCACCATCATCATCGCGCACCGTCTCGCCACTGTGCTCAAGGCCGATCGCATCGTCGTCATCAACCAGGGCCATATCGTCGATATCGGCACCCACGACGAACTCGTCCAGCGCGATCCGCTCTACGCGCGGCTCGCCGAGTTGCAGTTTGTTGATGCGTCGGTGGAAGTGGAGGCCTAGGCTCCCCGCAACGCCGGTACCACGCGTTCCCCGATCATCCTGATCGACGCTTCCGGGTCGTTGTACAAACACAGCACCACGCCGGTCGCGCCGGCGCGGCGCATTTCGCGCAGGCGTTCGATTTCGCCGTCGATGTCGGCCACACCGCAGGCGCTGACGCCGCGGTCGACGATCTTTTCCACCAGTGCTTCGGGCACGCCCTCGATGTCGGGTGAGCGGCGGTTGTAGGCCTTGATGAAGGCGGGGTAGTGCTTCGCGACCAGCGCCGCTTCTTCAGGGCTCACCACGTCGTGGATGTAGGGTTCCCAGATGGTGCCGCGCGCCATCAGATAGGTGCGCGCCTCGCGCCGGGCTTCTTCGCGGCTTTGCTTGACATGCCAGGCCCAGAAATTGAGGAAGGGGAAGCTGCCCGGATCGCGGCCTGCAGCCTTGAGTACCGGGTCGATGATCTCGCGTGCCCAGCGCAGTCGTGAGACGGTGAAGTCGCTGGTCATGATGCCATCGGCGTAACGTGCGCCCGCTTTCAGCATCTGCGGGCCATTCGACGCAGCGTAGATGGCCGGCGGCGATGACTTTGCCCAGTCTGCCCTGAGCCACTGCATGTGGAACAGTTCGCCCTCGTATGACACGGGCTTTCCCGATGCCACGAGATGCAGGATTTCCAGGCACTCGCGTACGGCGCGCACCATGCGGGCCGGTTTGATCTTCATCGTCTGCAGCGTGCCGCCGCCACCGCCGACTGCAATCTGCGCGCGGCCCTTCGAGATTTCGTTAAGGGTGAGCAGCAGGTTGGCCATCTTCACCGGGTGGACTTCGAAGGGGCTCAGCGCCGTGGGGCCCATGTGCAGCCTTGTCGTCTTTCCGGCCAGCGGCACGAAGTTGACGAAGGGATCGCGGCCATCGAGATGATTGGTGGCCCACACGCCGTGGATGCCGACGCTCTCGGCCAAAGCACCGAGGCGGGCCACCTCATCGGCTGAAAAGTGCGGCTGCAGGATGAGGTCTATTTGCATCGGCTATCCCGGGCGCCAGGTCGCCAGACGCAGCCCGGCCTCGTCCAGCCAGGGGCCTTCGGTATCGCCGTCGTCACCGGCATCGAGCGTGGCGATCAGGTGCCTGGCCAGTCGCGCACGGTCTTCCGGCGGCAGCTTCTGTGCCTCTGCTTCGAGCTGGAAGATGTCCCTGTCCATGCTGCCCGACTCTATGCTGCCGGTGAAACCAGGGTCAACACGCCATTCCGGAACTTATGCCTGGAATCTGCGCTGGAGCTCATCCATCGCCTGCCGCAGGCTTTCGACCTGTGCTTCCAGTTGTTCCACGCGCTCGCTGAGGCCGCTGCGTGGTGCGCTGCTCGCCTTCGCCTCGTCTGTATCCGGCGTGACAATGACTTCGCCGCACAACAGATGCGCCCAGCGTGCATCGCGCGCGCCCGGCAGACGCGGCAGCTTCAGGACAAACGGACCACTGGCATTTTCGCCGAGGCTGTGCAGTGCGGTTTCAACTTCGCCGACGTCGGCGATGGTTGCCATGCGATTGCAACGGGTACGTAATTCGCCGGGTGTCTGCGGTCCGCGCACCAGCAGTTCGCAGATGATCGCGCGTTCGATGGCGGTGAACTGCAGTGGTCCGAACTCCATGTTGCAGAACACCTGTTTGTACTTCGTCACCCGACCGCCGTAACCGGAGCGATCGCTGACCAGGTGTTTCTTTAGCAGTCCGTCTACCACCTGTTGCACGGCAGCCTCGTCGAGGCTCAGCACGGGATCGCGGTTGCTCTTCTGATTGCAGGCGTTGGTGAGCGCATTGATGGACAGCGGGTATTGCTCCGGCGTCGTGATTTCTTTTTCCATCAGGCAGCCGATGATGCGTGCTTCGTGGGCGTTCAGCTCGATGTTCATGACATTTCCGCCTCTTCGCGGCCCCGCTGGCGGCGCAGTGCTTCGTCGCGCGCGTCTTCGATGGCGAGCAGGGTAGCGTCGACGTCGGCGGCAACCTCGCTGCTGACGAACTCGCCGCTGAGTACAGTGTCTGGCAGCAACAGGCCCTGCTCGAAGAGCGCCCACATTTCTTCGGCGTAGCGCGTGGCCAGCAGTTCCGGTGCAAAGCGGCCGAGTGTGGCAGTGACGTTGTTGACGTCCCTCGCCAGCATGGCCTGCGCATTGTTGTTACCCGATGCGCTCACCGCTTGCGGCAGATCGATGATCACCGGTCCGTCGGCGGCGACCAGTATGTTGTATTCGGAAAGATCGCCGTGGATCAGGCCGGCGCACAACATACGCACGATCTGGCTGATCAGAAAACGGTGATAGTCGCGCGCCTGGTCTGCGGACAGCTCGACCTCGCCCAGGTTCGGGGCGGAGCCCCCATCGACACCGGTCACCAGCTCCATCACCAGCACACCATTAAAGAAGCCATACGGGGAGGGTACCCGTACACCCACACCTGCCAGCTGGTAGAGCGCCTCCACCTCGGTATTTTTCCAGGCGGTTTCCTGTTCCTTGCGGCCGTAGTTCGTGCTTCGGCGCATGGCACGCGCCTGCCGGCTGCCGCGCACCTTGCGGCCTTCCTGGTATTGCGCGCGCTGCTGAAAGCTGCGCTGGCCCATGTCCTTGTAGACCTTCGCACAGCGGAGGAGACCCGGCCCGCACTCGACGACGTAAACCGAGGCTTCCTTGCCGCTTTTCAGGGAACGGATCACGTTGCTGATCACGCCGTCTTCAATCAGGGGCTCGAGGCCTTTGGGGATTTTCATGCAGTGCAAGACTATAGCAGTGAGCGGCCACGGTGATTGCCGCTTTCGCCTAGTGAAAGGGCGGGTCTGCTAAGTGACCGCTGGCACGGGTTTGTTAGCTTAGACCCAATATGGACTGGGCGGCGGTCACGCCGGATTCAATCAGGGGGCTCTTGAATGTCACACCTTCAATGCAATTCGTTTGCGCGTATTTTTATTGCCGGCAGCCTGGCAGCCGTTTTTGCTGCACCGCTGCATGCGACGGTACTCGATGAAATCGTGGTGACCGCGCAGAAGCGCGAGCAGGACATCCAGGATGTCGGCATCTCGATCAGCGCCTTCACCGGCGACCAGATGCAGGCGCTCGGTATCAAGGAAAGCAGTGCCATTGCGGCCTTTGTGCCCGGCGTGCATACCAGCGGCGCGCTGGCCGGGCAGAACACGCAGTTCACGATCCGCGGCGTGACGCAGGCCGACTTCAACGATATCGTCGAGGCGCCGAACGCGGTGTACCTCGACGAAGGCTACATCGCCGTCGCCCAGGCACAGACCTTTGCGCTGTTCGACATCGACCGGGTGGAAGTCCTGAAGGGCCCGCAGGGCACCCTGTTCGGACGCAACGCCACGGGCGGCCTGGTGCAGTACATCAGCCGCAAGCCGACTTTCGACAAGGCTGAAGGCTATGCCGACGTCACCTACGGCATGTTCGATGCCAACTCCGATCCGAATACGGTCCGCTTCGAAGGCGCTGTCGGCGGTCCGCTGAGCGACCGGGTGGCTGGCCGGGTGGCGATGCTCTACAACAACCAGGATCCCTGGCTGAAGAACCTCTACGATCCGAATGGGCCATACGCCTTCGGTGCGGCGACCATCGGCACCGGTTCTGCCAACGATCCCGGCCCGGGTTCCGGTGCTGATCTGGCTGACGACGACACGCTGGCCCTGCGCGGCATCCTGCAGTTTGATGCACGCGACGATCTGCGCTTCACGCTGTCCGGCAACTGGGCCCGCACCGACGTGTCTACAGCGCCATACCAGGCCAAGCCGGTCAGCCCTGTTTATAACGGCATGAATCCCGACCCGAACGTGCAGCTATCGCAGGGCGAGCTGATCAACGTGATCGATACGGCGCTGACCGACAGCCGCCGCAGCATCTGTGCCGATGGTTCGGACTGCGGCTCTGACCAGGACAACAACGGTTTTCCGGATGATTTCGACGGCAACAACATCACCGATACCGCACGCGTCACCAATACCTTTGCGCTGAGCCCGGGTACCGACTTCTTCGGCTACCGTGACGCAGATGGCGACGGCCTGACCTTCAACAGCGATTTCGCCTTCAAGGACCAGGGCAATATCGATACCTGGGGTGTGGCCTTGCGGGCCGAGTACGACATCAGCGACAGCATATCGCTGACCTGGATCAGCGACTTCAAGGACTACGAGAAGCTGCTGTTTCTCGACGTCGATGCCGGTCCGGCGAACCAGTCGGTGAACTACGCAGCGGTGGATGCCACCAGCTTCACGCAGGAGCTGCGCCTCAATGGCACCGCTGACCGGACCCGCTGGGTGGCCGGCTTCTACTATCTCAACATCGACAACGTGTCTGACAACGGACTGAAATTCCCGATCAACAGCGTGGTGCCCGACAGCCCCTATGATCTGGGTTCCGACGCCGACCTGCAGACCGATTCCTATTCGCTGTTTGGCCAGATCGAATACGACCTGAGGGACAACCTCACCCTGATCACCGGTTTGCGCCTGATCCGCGAAGACAAGGATTACGAGTTTTCGCAGAACATCTACGGCACCACCAATTCGAGCCAGATCCACCAGGGGCCACCGATGATCATCGGGCCCACCTACCCGGGCGGTATACCCACACCCTTCACCGACAGCACCAGCGACAACCTCTGGGCCGGCAAGGTGCAGCTCGACTGGCGGGTCACCGACGACTGGCTGCTGTATGCCGGTGTGAACCGCGGCGTGAAAGCCGGCAGCTTCAATGCCCAGCTCGCTGGCGGTCTGGACGTGCCGACCAGCGCGATTCCCTACAAGGAAGAAATACTCTGGGCCTATGAGGCCGGCTTCAAGTCCACCTGGCTCGGCGGCACCACGCGCTTCAACGGCTCGGTCTTCTATTACGACTACCAGGACTACCAGTCCTTCCTGTTCACCGGTGTCGGTGGTGTGGTGATCAATGCCGATGCCACCAACGTCGGCATGGAGCTTGAACTGCAGACCTCACCGATCGAGGGCCTCGACATCATGCTGAGTGGTTCGTGGTTCAACGCCGAGGTCAAAGACGTGCCGCTGCGCGTCGATGGTCCGATCGTCGCCGATGTCGAGCCGACCTACGCGCCGGAGATGCAGTTCGCTGGCCTGGCGCGCTACGAATGGCCGGTGTTCGGTGGTTTCGCCTCTGTGCAGGGCGACTTCAGCTACTCGGATGAGTTTTATTACAACCTGCGCAACTTCGATGCCGACAAGTTCGACAGCTACACGCTGGTCAATGCACTGGTCGGCTGGCGTACCGATGACGGCCGATGGTCCGGCAACCTCGGTGTCCGCAACCTGACCGATGAACGGGCCGGCAACCAGGGCTTCGACCTGGCCACGCTGTGCGGTTGCAACGAGGTTTCGTATCAGCCGCCGCGCTGGTACGGACTCAACCTGAAGTACAAGTTCTAGGCGAATCAGTCACAGCGTTCCCCCGCGCTGGCGGGCCGGGCAGTCATCTGCCCGGCCCGTTCTGCTGTTTCCCGCACCGCCGGCGCGAGCGCCGGCTCCTTTTCAGCAAGCGCCAGTGCACGACGCGCATGGTCCTGCGCCTCGGCAGCACAGCCCCGGTCGATCAACAGGTTGGCGAGATTGTTGTGTGCGGCGAGATGGTCTGGCTGCAATTCAAGCAGGTGGCGATAGCTCGTCTGTGCGGCTTCAAGCCGCCCCGCCGCGTAGTCGCGGTTGGCGTTCGCGAACAGCACCAGCGGGTCGTCCGGCCAGCGATGCAGGGCGGCGGCGTAACTGGCATCGATGTCGGCAGTTGGCAGGTGGCTCTCGCTCGCGGCTACCGCGCGTATATAGCCGGCGGCAGTCGCCGTGGCGGGAATCCGGCCGGCCGGGGTGATCGTCACGGCCCAGTTTTTTCCCGCCTGCCAGGTGCGGAGGAAGTACCACTCGCGTTCGAGATGGCGGCGTTCTTTTCCTGAGCGCAGCACGAGCACTTCGCGTGCCGGGTCGTAGCCGATTGCCACTGCGTAGTGCCAGCGCCGGATGCCGAGCGCGCCGAGATCCTGCAGCACCAGTACCGGGTTGCCGGCCTCGAGTTCGGTGCGCAAGGCGCTGAAGTCAGGCGCCAGCAGCAAGGGGATGCGGCCGTGGCGGCGCGCAGCGGCCAGCATTTCTATCTGCAGGCTGCCACGCTTTGCCGGGATATAGACCTCGGGCACGAGCTGTTCGGGTGTAGTGTCTACGCCGGTGGAGACCAGCATGGTGGCCAGCGCGGCGGGTCCGCACTGGTGGGTATCCTGGGGGAAGAAGGCGACGCTGGTCAGTTCGTGTTGCGGATTCTCCGGCAGTCGTGCCGGGCCGGTGACGCAGGCGGTGAGTGCGAGTGCACTCACCGCCGCGACCAGAGCAGGCTTAGACCTTCTTGAAGATGTCGGTGACACCTACGATCTCGAGGATCAGCAGTACCACGAAGACGATGCCAATGACGGCGAGAAAGGCATCGCCGCCGGCCGGCAGCTGATCGAGCCTGTTGGTCATCAGGTTCAGCTCGGCATCATTCAGCGAGGCGATACGCTGGACGGCATCGGCCGGATTCACACCGAGCGCCACCAGCTGCGCCTGGACGTCAGCGCGCGACAGGGTGGACTCGATACGGGCGATCTGCCCGGCCCGGTCGGCAGCCGAAAGGTATTCCGGCGTGCCGATTACGCCGGCCGAGGCCGTGCTGTGCATACCGAAGCTGAGGAAACTTGCAGCCGTGATGGCGGCAATCATTTGCTTGAAGCGCATGGAAAAAACTCCCTTTGGAGGCAGACTGACAAAAAAACCCGCGGCCAGTATAGCCTGTCCGACCGGCACGATCAGCCACGGCGGCGGGCCGAGTGCTGCTATGATTCTGGCCGGTCGAAATACTCAATAAAGTACCCCGCATGCCGCTGACGCCTGTATCGCCGCCGCTGTTCCATGTCATCGACCCGCGCGTCTTCGATCGCGCCCAGCTTGACGACCTCTGCGACCTGACCAACCGGGTGCGCCTGCTGGCCAAGCATCCGGATGGCGCCCGCTTCCTGCTCGGCCTGCTGCCGGACCGGCGCGCGATGCTGTACTTCGTGCAGCCCTCGACGCGGACCTTCCTGTCCTTCAGCAATGCCTGTCATGTGCTCGGTATCCGTACCAGCGAGATCCGCGACCCTTCCACCTCTTCAGAGGTGAAGGGCGAGAGCTTCGAAGACAGCATCCGCACCTTCAGTTCCTATGTGGATGTCATCGTGATGCGCACCCCGGACTCCGGCAAGGCCGCGCGTGCCGCGACGCTGATGAACCGGATTCCACGGCCGGTGCCGATCATCAATGCCGGCAGCGGCCAGGACCAGCATCCGACCCAGGCGCTGCTCGACATCTACACCCTCGAGCGGAGCTTCGAGAACAATGGTGGCATCGATGGCAAGGTCATCGGCCTGATGGGCGATCTCAAGCGCGGCCGCACGGCTCGTTCGCTGTGCTACCTGATGAAGAACTACCGCGATGTGCGCCTGGTGATGATTGCGCCGCAGCAGTTCGCCATCGAGCCGGATATCAAGGAGCATCTGCGCGAGCAGGGCATCGCCTTTGTCGAGGACCTGTCGCTTGCAGAGGCGCTGCCGGAGCTCGATGCGATTTACGTCACGCGCATGCAGTCGGAGTGGGATACTGACGGCGAAACCGGGCAGGTGGACTACCGTGAATACAGCATCACGCTGGAGAACATCGGCGCGATGAAGGCGGATGCGGTCATCATGCATCCGCTGCCGCGCGGCCCGGAGATTCATCCCGCAGTAGACGACGATCCGCGTGCTGTCTACTGGCGCCAGGAGCGCAACGGCATGTGGATGCGTGCGGCGATCCTGCTCAAGCTGTTCCAGGCCGATGGCCTGGTCAGACGTTTTGACCTGTCTGTCCTGAAATAGAACAACCAACTCAAGCCGGAGAAAAAATCATGATCAAGCTGTACGGTTCCATCGCTTCTCCCTACGTTGCCCGCGTGGTGATGTACGCCAAACTCAAAGGTGTGGATCTGCCGCTCGCCGAACCGCCCGGTGGCATGAAGAGCCCCGGATATCTCAAGCTCAATCCGATGGGCAAGATCCCGACCCTGGATGTAGACGGGCAGGGTATCGGTGAGTCCTCGATCATCTGTGAATATCTGGATGACGTTTACCCGCAGAAGTCTGGCCTGCCGGCCGATCCGCTTGGTCGTGCGCGTTCGCGCCTGGTGGCGCGCATCGCCGATCTGTACCTCGCGCAGCATGTCGGTCCGCTGTTCCGGCAAATGAATCCCGAGAAGCGCGACCAGGCGGCAGTCGATGCCGCGGGCAAGGACATCGCCAAGGCTTTCGGCTATATCGAGCAGGTGATGGACAGCGGTCCATTCTGCGCGGGCAAAGAGCCGACGCTCGGCGACTGCGCGCTGGGTACCATCACCAGCATGATGCATCAGGTCCTCGCTGCCGGTAACTTCGGTATCGCTGATCCGGTCGGCAGCGGTCGCCTCGCGACCTGGTGGAAAGCCGTGCAGGGCCACGCCGTGTGTGCCGCCGTGATCAGCGAACACGACACCGCCTTCGGTGGCTTCATCAAGATGATGGCCGGCAAAAAATAGGCAGGAGCGGTGGTAGGAGTCGCTCCTACCCACAAACCATGCGCCCGTAGCTCAGCTGGATAGAGCATCAGGCTTCGAACCTGAGGGTCGGGAGTTCGAATCTCTCCGGGCGCGCCAATCAGGTATGAAACTGGGCACTTGAACGGTGCCCTTTTTCGTTCCGTCGATGGCACTTAGTAACTTCGCGTGGCTGCCTACGATCGTTGCGGTGCCGTCCGAGACGGTGATTTGGTCTACGAGGGTGTGAAGGTAGTCCTTGGCGAATGCCGAGGATCGATCCTGCAGCTTCGCCCGCATCACCCGGCTGAAGGCTTCGATCTGGCTTGGTAGCACTGCAGCGCTCGGCAGGTTCTGGACGCGCCGTAGGCCAGCGATCTCGATCAGCACGGCCTCACGCTGACTGCGTACGGTGTGCATGCGCCGCTCCAGCGTCTCATCCAGCGTTACGGTACCGCTCTCGATGGCGGCATAGAGCCGGTTCAGTGCCTCATCGGCGTTGCGCAGCTCGCCCTGGAGGCGACTCAGGTCGCGCCGATCATGCTGCTTGCGGCCTGTCAGCAGCTTGCGGATGGCCTTCAGGATCACCGCAAGCCGGTCGGGCGTCAGTACCTGCTCGCACAGCTGCTCCAGTACCAGGGCATCGACCTTCTCCGTAGGCAGGTTGCGGCTCGTACACAGGAGGCCGCCCTTGTTCACTCGGGTCGTGCACTTGTAGTAGCGATAGGTGCCGCTCTTGCCAGTGGTCAGCGTCATCGCCCCACCACAGTCCCCACACCGCAGCAGGCCGGTGAGCAAGGTCGGTGATGCCAGCCGGCGCGGCGGGGTCGCAGCTGGCGCTCGCGACTCCCGCCGCTGCCTCACCCGTTCAAAGGTCTCTTGATCCACGATGGCCGGGATTGCGGTGCGGATCCACTCGGAGGGCGGGCGCCTCTTGTGCGTCTTGGAGTCGATCACGTTAAACAGGGCTTCGCCCATATAGGTCCGACTGGACAGGATCTTGTGCACCTTCTGGATGCCCCACGCCTTGCCACGCATGGTCTGGCCGCACTCGTTCAGGTGCTTCGCAATCTCTTTGATGCCCAGCGAGCAGCCTTCATGACCGCGCAGGTAGAGGCTATAGATGCGTCGCACGATGGCCGCTTCGCCCTCGTGCAGGGCCAGCTGCTTCTTACGTCGGCCACGATTACCGAGCCGTTCAGTCTCGACAGCCTGATAGCCAAAGGGTGGCTTGGAGCCGTTGAAGTAACCCTGCCGGGCGTTCTCCTTCATGGCCCGCGCCGTGTGCTTCGCGTTCTCCTTGCTCTGGTACTCGTCAAACAGCCCGAACAGGCCTCGGGTTATCTCTCCGGCCGGGTCGTCGCTGATGGGCTGTGTAATCGAAACCAGTGCAACGCCATGCTTTTGCAGCTTGCGCTGGTACACGCCCGAAGCAATGTGATCGCGGAAGAAGCGCGACAGGCTGTGCACGATGATGGATTCGTAGGGGGCGGGTGTCAGCAGGGCATCAGCTATCAGCTGCTGGAAGACCGGCCGCGTGTCATCTGTGGCCGAAGCACCCGGCTCGATGTACTCCTGAGCAACCAGCAACCCTTGTGCCTGGCACCAGTCACGCATCTGGCGCAGTTGGTCAGGTATCGAGAGGTCTTGTTCAGCCTGCCGGGTTGTTGAGACGCGGGCGTAGAGCGCTACAGCCATTATTGATCTCCGCTTGTTCTGGTTCTTCTTGCAGCATCAGCAGGTCGCGCAGGAGCTCTGCAGCGTAACGCTGCAGCAGTTCCGTTTCGGCATCGGACAGGGCATCCGGCGCAACGTCTTTTCGCCAGATTACCTCAACTCGTGGCGTGGCTGCCGCCCGTGGCACGGTCAATCATCGCCCAGCCGCATCTCGTCTCGCTTGCGACGAACGTCGAGCTGCCAGGTCTGCGGGTCGTGAATGTCCCGAATCAGCGCCATGAGCCGCTGTTCTGCCTCCATAAGCGTTACTGAGTCCTGTCGCCGCTGGAGACTCGTGATGGCCCCGGCCCGCTTCAGGTACCCGTAAACACTGATGGCCATGCGCAGCATCCGTTCACGCAGCGCCGCTTCAGGATCAATCTCCCGGTACACCCCTTGGCTTGCGAAGCGCTCGATCTGCGCCTGTAGATCAATCCACAAGGGATGCAGCGGCCACCGGGAACGGTTGCTGTCAGCCGTCGGTATGCGCAGGGTGTCATGTTCGCTGGCCAGGTAGCGAAGCACGTCACCAGCCCCCTGATCCAAGTCGGTAAAGGTGCGGATACCGAATCGGCGCAGCACGGCTTTGCGGATCTGCCATTCGATCCGCCAGACGTTTTCCATCACGCCCCACAACTCGAAGAACCAGGCCTTCCCGCTCTTCTGCTGAATCTCCGCCACTTTGTCGTAGATCCGCAGGCGAACATCCCCGGTGCCATAACTCAGCGTCTCGACCTGTCGCTCCTTGCGGTGGGTATCGTCTTTGGCTGATAGCGAAACGACGTGATCCGCCTCAAAGCCCGGCGCTTCAATCTCGTAATCAAAGGTAAAGTCCACGCGCGAGAGGCGCTCGGGCTGTAACGCGTACAGGCCTACGCTCCCTGCCCAAGACAGGAATGAATCGTGTAAGACCCGCGCCCCATGCCGCCACAAGGCTTCGCTACGAAAGGTGACGTAGAAGCTGGGGTTATTGAACTCACCGCATTGAATGCTGAATTCATTGTTCTCCAGCAGCAGCGGGAAGCCAGACGCGGTACCGCGTGGACGCAGCAAAAACTCTGTGGTGCCGATCTTGTGCACAGCGCCAGTACGGGATTTGTTCGCCACCAGAATTTCCTTGGCGGCCATCAGCGCTGCAAAGGAGAACTTCCCGCCAGGCGTCGGTATGAGGTAATAGGCAGCCTCGACGGTATCCAGTCCGGTGAGTGCGCGGCGAAATGGTGGGGCATGACATGAATTCATGCCCGCAGAATAGAGGCATTACAGAGGGGCCGTCAAGTCCCCTTCGCCAATATCCTTTCGGCCCTCGATCTTGGCTTCACCGCTGACGGCTTTCCAGAAGTTATCGAGGCGCAAAGCAATCTTGAGGCCATACGAGCGGTAAGAGCTGGGGCCTTCTGCAGGAAAGAACTCGCGCACCACGATGCCAAGGATGCTCTCGTATTTGCGGATGGTCCGCTTGCTGTGACTCAGGACCAGAACCCGCCAGCCGAAGTGAAAGCCCATATGCAGCATGCCGATGGCTCGCTCCAGATCATCCAACTGCCCCTGAAAGCTGGCAATTGCATCGAGTGAGATCTTCTGGACTTGCGCCGCTTGCTCGGGCGTCAGTTTGGCGAGTTTTTGGTTCCGGGTCTTTTTTGCTACTGGCATGACGGTGCGCCCCATAGAGACCGCTTAGGCTAGACCATCAAAGGGGACTTCGGCAACCCTTTGGGCGCATTGCGCCCATATTTTGTTTGATTATTGACCCTGCCTGCCATATTGCAGCACCATGTATCCGTAAGCCCCCGTGTTACCTGAACGGGGGCAGGAGTTACGCAATGCAGAGCTCTATGCGCAGGAAGTCGGATAACTCCCCAATACGGGATGTTATGAGACACCTTTGCCGCCCAATTAGTAGTTAGATGGCACAGAACTGGTGGCGCTAGAAATGAAGCTCGAATCGCGGTGGAGGATCAAAGGTCTCAGCCTTGCCGAGCGCCGGACCTGGGTCGGAGTTGCCCTCGTGCCAGCGATGCTCTCGGCAGCGAATTACCATTTCCAGTGGATTGGCGACGAGCGCTGGCTGAGCCGCTTTGTGGCCTTAGGCTTCGCTATATTGTTCGGTGTAATGTTGTTCATTGGCCCGACCGTAGACGAGATTTCGGCCTATCGGGACTCAAAGAAGGACTCACCATAGTGCCATCTAACCAATCGCTGCACCGGTCGCCTAACGCCGCTGTCACGCGGCTTGCAAGCGCAATCCGCGCGCCAACCGCTGGCGCCGGTGAGCTCAAACGTTAGGCGCGAGCTACCAAAGTGCCTCAGCACGCTTGGCTCATTACGCTGGTCCTTGTAGTTGCATGCTCAAGCACCACGATGGCGCCGCAAGACGTTGACTGGTGCAAGGGACTTATAAGGTGCGAACCGGATCCTGTATGGTCGAACAATGATAGCGAGACGATTGAGCCCATAACTTACAAGGACCAACAGTCCGGGGTCGTGTACACAGTGGAATCTGACGGCCGCCATGTAGCGGCATATTCATCCGAGGGTTTGCAGCTTTGGCGGAGAAACCCGTTCGAGGAGGCGCAGATGTATCCCTATAGAGTGACGAAGCCGATCATCGTGAGTCTGGATGGGACGCGCAATACGGACAACTTGGTCGTTACATTCAACTCCAGCCAATTCGGGCTTTTGAACAGAGACACCGGTGACTTCCAGTTTCTTGGACAGAACTGAAATGGAGGCGCAGCGGTTCGCGCCTAACCAGGCGCTCCACCGGTCGCATGACGCGCCGGTGAGCTAGTTCGTTATACGCCATAAATGATGAGTCCGATGCCACGATTTCGATTAATCGTTTTTGTAGTAATCGTCGGGAGCTTCTCGGCAGGCTGCGATACGATTGGCGGGATTACCCATGTGAAACGGGATGTACCATTCCCTGATAGCAGTTGCATTATGAAAGCCGTTCAATCCGTGCCTGGTGTTTCAAATGTGGAATACAAAACAGAAAGTGGAGGTCTTCCACTTACAATGCATGGACTTGAGAAGCCGGATGAAATTCATAGATATATCTATCGGTATTCTGGCTTGAGGGGTAATTTCTATTACAGACTTAACTATAAAAGAGTTGCGGATTATAGCCACACTTACATTGATCTCAATCGAGCGCCACCTCAAAAAGAGATTGATACAATACGACCCGTAATGTTCCAGATAGAAAAAGCTATTGAAACTGAATGTGATGCTAAAGGCTTCATGTCTGGGATGGTAGAGCGATGCTCGGGGGTGAAGTGTGAGTAAGGCGTATAACAAGTCACTCCTGCCGACCGCCTACGTCGCTAGCGCTCCTTCGGCGGCGGCAGAGTTCAATCGTTAAGGCCCTAGAGATACCGTAGCCTGCCAGTGCCCAGATTCATCCGTCTTGGCGCGCCAGTAGATAAAAGGTCCATACCGGACACATGGTTTACGTTTTATACCGGAGACATGGTTTACACCTG
>CAYJPG010000063.1:0-16317 GCA_964371995.1 uncultured Chromatiaceae bacterium
GGCGGCAGTGACGAGTTCGTTGGGCTGAGGATTCCCGTTCCGGGCGAGTCGCCTGCGCGTATCGCCTGGAAAGCGCTCGCGCGCAGCGGACAGCTGCTGGCCAAGGATTTTCGCAGCGGCGCCGGTTCAAGCTGGTTCGACTGGGATGCACTGAGTACCACCGACACCGAAGCCAGGCTCTCGCTGCTGACCCGCATGATCCTCGATGCCGACGCCGACGGGCGTTCGTACGGCCTGCGGCTGCCGGGCATCGTGCTGCAGCCAGACAATGGTCGCGAGCACTTTCACCGTTGCCTGACCACGCTGGCGGTCTTCAGCCCCGGGGCTGCGCATGACGGCTGAGCGACATGGCCGCCAGGTCCTGCGTGGATGGCGTGCGCAAGGGATGACCGCACCCGATGAGGCTTCCGTCGCACAGCTGTTCTGGCTGCTGCTGCTGATCGCCGTGGTCAGCGCACCGCACCTTCGCACACTGCCGTTCTGGATCTCCGCCATCATCTTCATCGCCGCCATCTGGCGCATAGGGGCAGCGCTCAAACGCTGGCCGATGCCCGGCACCATCTTGCGTGGCACGCTCACGCTCGGCAGCGCGCTCGCGGTCGGCTTCGTTTACCGGCAGATTTCCGGACTTGAGGCCGGCTCTGCGCTGCTGCTGATCATGCTGGCGCTTAAACTGCTCGAGACGCGCAGCGCGCGCGACCGCAGCCTGGTGGTGCTGATCGCATGGTTCGCGCTGTTTGCGGCTTTTCTGCGCGAACAGTCACTCGCCAGCGTGCCGCTGCTGGCCGCGGGCGTGGTGACCGGCACCCTCGCCCTGCTCCAGGCGGCGCGCAACAGCCAGGTAATAACACCATTGACCGCGCTGCTGCTGACTGCGCGTCTGCTGATGCACGCCGTACCGCTGGCCCTCACCCTGTTCCTGCTGTTTCCGCGTTTGCCCGGACCTTTGTGGGCGCTGCCATCCGGTGCGCACAACGGCCGTACTGGCCTGTCGAGCCAGATGAGCCCGGGCGACATCACTTCGCTTGCGCGCTCATCCGAAGCCGCATTTCGCGTGCGCTTTGACGGGACACCGCCGGATCGCTCGCAACTCTACTGGCGCGGACCGGTACTCGAGAGCTTCGACGGACGTCGCTGGCGCGCGCTGCCCGACTCGGCGCGTCGACAGAAGTCGGGCCGGCCGCTCCCGCCCGGCGCGGCAGGCGCAGCCATCTACAGCTATGAAATCATGCTGGAGCCACACCACCAGCGCTGGCTGTTGCCGCTCGAATCACCACTCAGCTGGGATATCGCCGATGCCTCCCTGAGTCCAGCCCGCGAATTGCTGAGCGCCCGGCCGGTCGCCACGCGCAGCGCATGGCGCGGACGCTCGGTGGCGACGCCGCGCTTTCGCGATGCACGGGAACCGGAACCGGCCACACGCGAAGTCAGCGCAGGGCGCAATCCGCGCAGCACGGCACTCGCCGCCGAGATGCGCGCCGCAGCCGGATCCGACCGCGCCTACCTGCGCAGCGTGCTCGGCATGTTCAGGCAGCAGGCCTATTACTACACCCTCGAGCCGCCGCCGCTCGGCGACCAGCCGGTAGACGACTTCCTGTTTCGTACGCGCAGTGGTTTCTGCGAACACTACGCATCGGCATTTGCCCTGCTGGCGCGCGCGGCGGGTATCCCGGCGCGTGTGGTTACAGGCTATCAGGGCGGTGAGCCGAACCCGCTGGCTGACTACTGGATTGTGCGCCAGTCCGATGCACATGCCTGGACCGAGGTCTGGGTCGACGGTTACTGGCAACGCTACGACCCGACCGCTGCAGTCGCACCGCAACGGGTTGATGCCGGAATGGCAGCGGCGCTGCCCGGATCGGTCAACACTGAACTGCCGCTCCTCGGGAGCAGTCCGTGGTTAGGGCGCATGGCCTTTGGCTGGGATGCGCTCAATGCGCAGTGGGACCGCTGGGTACTGGCTTTTGGCCCCGACCAGCAAAATGCGCTGCTGGGCAGACTCGGTTTTACCTCCCCCTCACTGCGGGATCTGGCCCTGGTCTGTGCAGCCACCGTCAGCACCATACTGCTGATGTTTACCTGGTTGACGCTGCGCAATCAGGGTGCCGAACCGGATCCGCTCGAACAGAGCTGGCAATACCTGTGCAAACGGCTGGCCCGACTGAGCCGCCCGCGAAAGCCCGGTGAGGCGCCCACCGAATATGCTGCCGTGCTCATCGCTGCACGGCCGGAGCTTGCCGCGCCACTTAGCAGCCTCACCGCACTCTACCTGCGCCTCCGCTATGAGGGCATACCGGACCGCACCGAGGTACTGCGCTTCAGGCGCCTGGTCAGGCAGTTTCGACTTCCGCCGGCAGGCGCACGCGGTTGAGCAACCAGAGCCCGGCCGCAAACAACAACAGTATCGACAGAATTCCAATGCGCTGGCTGCCCGACAGCAATGCAGCCGTACCAGCGAGTACCGGCCCGACTATCGACGAAAACTTTCCCATCATGTTGTAGAAACCGAAATACTCACCGCGACTGTCAGCAGGAATGAGTCGCGCATAGAGCGAGCGGCTCAGCGACTGCACACCGCCCTGTACCAGACCGATGGTGATCGCCAGCACATAGAAGTCTGCAGCTGTTCTCAGGAACACGGCAGCGGTTGTCGCCACGATATAGATCACCAGGGCGAGATAGATTCCACGGCGGGCACCGAGTCGTTCGCCCAACATGCCGAAACCGATCGCAGCCGGAAAGCCGATGAAGTTGGTGAGCATGATCGCGCCGGTGACATCAGTGGATGAAAGTCCCTGTGACAGGCCATAGTCCACCGCCATCTTGATGATGGTGTAGACCCCGTCGATGTAGAGCCAGTAGGCAATGAGAAAGCGAAACAGTTCCGGCTGACCGCGCACCGCCTGCACGGTGCGGTACAGCTGGCGGAAGCCGGCACGCAGGCCACCGGATACGGGCGCGCCGGTGGATTTCTCACCGACCCAGAACAACAACGGGAGCGTGAACACCGCCCACCAGACCGCAACCATCAGAAATGAAAACCGGATGCTTGCCACTGCGCTGGAAAAACCAAAGCGTTCCGGCTGCACAAGCATGGCGATGCTCAGGACGAAAAGGAGTGCGCTGCCCAGATAACCCAGCGCATAACCCAGTGCCGACACACGATCGTATGCCGCTGGCGGGGAAACATCGATGAGCAGCGCATCGTACAGGCTGTTGGCGGCAAAAAAGCCGATCGAGCCCAGCACAAAGCAGACCATCGCCAGCGGCCAGCCACCTGGCCCGACCGCTGCCAGTCCGGCGGTCGCCAGCACGCCCAGAGCGGTGAATGCAGCCAGCCAGGGTTTTCTGCGGCCTGCCCGGTCGGTCATCGCACCAAGCAGCGGCGCGAGCAGGACGACGACGGCACTCGCTATGCCGTTACCCACACCAAGACGAAAGGTCGTCAGCGGCGAGGCCGCGCCATCGTTCCAGAAACCGCCGAGCATGAGCGGCACGAATGCCGTGACCACCAACAGCGAGAATGCCGAATTGGCCCAGTCATAGAACGCCCAGGCGAGTACCGGTCGATCGCGCCAGAGCCGATTTGACCAGAGCAGACTCAACCAGCGTCGATTGGATACGGGGGGCTGCATGTCGCGCAGCGCTCAGCGCTGCCGTCGCAGGCGCCGCACCAGTACCACCGCGTCCTCAACGCCGCCGACCGCGCGATAGTAAGCCCGGCGCCTTCCGATCACCTCGAATCCGGCACCACGATATAGCGCAAGCGCGTCACGGTTACTTGGCCGCACCTCGAGGTACACGCCCTCAACACCCGCTCCCTGGGCAAGATCGAGCAGGTGTTCCAGAAGCCGCCGACCGTGCCCCTGACCACGTGCCGATTGCGCGAGCGCGAGATTGAGCAGATGCGCTTCGCCGGCGGCTACCGACATGATTCCGTAGCCGATCACTGCAGCACCCTGCTCGAGAACCAGACTGGTATAGCCGGCCAGCAGACAGTCGCGAAAGATGCCGGGACTCCATGGGAATTCATAGGCACTGCGCTCGATGCCGGCGACGATCGCCAGATCGGTCTGGCGCATCTCGCGAATGAGCGGCGGAAAATATCGGGGTTCGGCGCTCATGAAAGCAGCTTCAGACCGGTGCAACGATACTGCGGGCCAGACACAGATCGTCCCAGGAACGCGCCTTCTGCCCGGGACTGCGCAACAGATAGGCCGGATGGTAGGTCACGACGACCGGAATCCTGGCGGGACCGTACTCATGAGTCTGCCCCCGCAATTTGCCGATCGGCGTATCCACCTGGAGCAGATTCTGCGCGGCAATCCGGCCAACAGCGAGTATCAGGCCAGGCTGGATCAGATCAATCTGTCGCAGGAGATAGTCCTCGCAACTCTTTGCTTCTTCTGGCTTTGGGTCCCGGTTTTCCGGCGGCCGGCATTTCAGGATATTGGCGATGAACACCTGCTCGCGGGAAAGCCCGACCGCCAGAAGCATCTCCGTCAGGAGCTGCCCCGCCCGACCCACGAAAGGCTCGCCCTGCCGGTCTTCATCGGCACCGGGCGCCTCGCCGATCACCAGCCAGCGCGCCTGGTGCGAACCGGTTCCGAATACGGTCCGGGTCCGCGTCTGGTGCAGGGCACACCGCGTACAGGCGGCGACCTCGGCTTCGAGTGCGGCCCAGGCGCACGAGGCAGAATCCGCCTCAGCTGCCGGCACACTCCTCACTTGCGCGGGACTTTGCTCGCTGCCCGACACAGGGGTCGGCAG
Source organism: uncultured Chromatiaceae bacterium (assembly GCA_964371995.1). Classification (GTDB taxonomy): domain Bacteria; phylum Pseudomonadota; class Gammaproteobacteria; order Steroidobacterales; genus SHZI01. The sequence continues at coordinate 4,771 of CAYJPG010000063.1, forward strand.
TGGCACGAGTGCAGGTGCAGGCGCAGACAGGTCTGCTTCCGCAGCCCGACGCGGCACCCAGATTTGCACACCGATGGCTTCCAGGGCCCGCTGCTGACGCGGTCCAGGTCGGAGGTTGCGCGCTTTACTGCTCCCGGGCACCAGGCTCACTCATCCGATGGCGGTGACTGCTCGTTGCGACGCACGCGACCAGACTGCCGCCGCCAGCGTCGCCATATCGCCACCACGATGCCCGACAAGGCATAGGTGCTGGCCAGAAAAAAGCAGACCCGCGGCGGGTCAAGTGCGATGAGCACAAAGATCAGCGGAATGATCAGAACATACGCAAACGAGATGCGTCCACGCGGACTCAGGCCCTTGAAGCTCCAGTACGCAAACCGTGAAACCATCAGTGCCCCGGCCAGCACGGTGAGTGCCGTAACAACAGCCAGCGTCGGCAAGCCGTCGACTTCGAGATCAGCAGCAACCCAGACCATGCTCGCGATGAGTCCTGCAGCCGACGGACTCGGCAGTCCCTCAAAAAAACGCCGGTCAGCCGTCTTTGAGGTGACGTTGAAACGAGCGAGCCGGAGTGCCGCTGCAACCGCGTACAAAAAGGCGGCCAGCCAGCCCAGCTTGCCCCAGGCCCAGCCATATTCGACCAGCGCCTTCAGCCCCCACTGATATACGATGATCGCCGGCGCCATGCCAAAGGCCACCATGTCGGCCAGGCTGTCGTACTGCTTGCCAAATTCAGATTCGGTATTGGTGAGACGGGCCAGCCGGCCGTCCATGCCATCGAGCAAACCGGCAATGAACACCGCAATCGCCGCCGGCTGAAAGTGCCCGTCGATCGAAGCGACGATGCCGTAAAAACCCGCAAACAGCGTGCCGGTGGTAAACAGGTTCGGCAGCAGATAGACCCCGCGTCGGCGCGGGCGCCTGCCAGTATCCTCAGTATCGTGCATCGCTATTTCCCGACGGTCAGCATGCAGTGTGCCATGCGAGGACAGCCGGTTGTACAGTCATGGCGCCTTCACCTGGGTCGCGACAAAGCCCTTGAGGCTACCCATACGCCCAACCCATGCCGCAACGTTCGGACAGGCTGAATAGTCGAGCTGCCGACCGAGTTTCGTCATCAGATAGGCGGAAATGGCGAAGTCGACAACGGTCAGCTTACCCAGCATGTATTCCCTGCCGGCCAGCTGCTGCTCCAGAATCCTCAGCAGCGGCGTCACTGTCGCAATATCCGTTTCGGTACCGGTCTTCAGTGCACCAATCGCCGGAATCAGATGGCAACTCTGCCAGTGCAGCCAGCGGTCCACATCGGCACGGCCACGCGCATCGGTTGGCAATGCGTTGGTCTGCGGGAACTTCGTCGCGAGGTAGGTCAGGATCGCGTTTGACTCCCAGAGACTGAAATCCCCATCCGTCAGTGCGGGCACCTTGCCCATGGGGTTGATCGCCAGGAACGCCGGACTCTGCGTCTCCTTGTCCTTGAAACTCACCGGATGGATATCGACGTCCAGGTCAAAGTGCCGGACGAAGGCCTCAACCTTGCGGTTATTCGGTGTAATCGTGAATGTATAAAGGCGCATGACCATCTCCCCCGTTTCCTGTGCTGATTATCAGCCGTCAGGGCGGCAAATACACCCCGGACAGACAAACGGACCATCGGCCGGCAGCGCCAATCCGGAGCAAGCGGGCTAGAATGCGGGCCTGCACCCGAAGGACTGACACGCATGCGACTGACGCAACTGCCACTGACCACCTTCAAGGAAGTTCCGGCAGATGCCGAGATCGTCAGCCATCAGCTCATGTTGCGCGCGGGCCTCATTCGCCGCCTGTCATCGGGACTCTTCACCTGGATGCCGCTCGGCCTGCGCGTACTGCGCAAGGTCGAACGGATCATTCGCGAGGAGATGGACCGCGCCGGCGCACTCGAGATCCTGATGCCGGCAGTGCAGCCCGCGGAACTCTGGAAGGAAACCGGACGCTGGGATATTTACGGCGACCTACTGCTGCGCATCCGCGACCGGCATGAACGCGACTATTGTTTTGCGCCTACCGCGGAGGAAGTCGTCACCGAGATCGCACGACGTGAATTGCGCAGTTACAAACAGCTGCCAGTAAACTACTACCAGATCAACACCAAATTCCGCGACGAGATCCGGCCGCGTTTCGGCGTGATGCGCGCCCGCGAATTCGTGATGAAGGATGCCTACTCCTTTCACCTGGACCAGGCTTCGCTGGACGGTACCTACGAGCGCATGGCCGAAGCCTACACGCAGATCTTCACGCGTCTCGGGCTGCGCTTCCGCAAGGTCGATGCCCATGGCGGTGAGATAGGCGGCTCGAAGTCGCAGGAATTTCACGTACTCGCTGACTCGGGCGAAGACCAGATCGCCTGGTGCGAAGGCGACAGCTTTGCGGCCAATGTGGAGCTGGCACCGGCGCTGCCGCCACGCCTGCCCAGGCCCGCTGCAAGCGCGACACTGAGCCGCGTACCGACGCCCGGGGTGCGCAGCATTGACGAGGTTGCGGCATTCCTGAAGATCAGCGCACAGCAATGCCTCAAGACCCTGATCGTGGAAGGCAAGGAAGGCGGTCTCATCGCGCTGTGCCTGCGTGGCGATCATGAACTCAATCCGCTCAAGGCAGAACGGCTGGCCGGCGTCGCGCGCCCATTGCGCATGGCGGCGCCGGAACGCGTGCTTGCCGAACTCGGCGCACCGGTCGGTTCACTGGGACCGGTCGGCCTCACGATCCCGCTGTTTGCCGATCACAGCGCCGGCGCCATGGCCGATTTCGCCTGCGGTGCCAATGCGCCGGACACCCATCTGACGGGTGTCAACTGGGAACGCGACTTGCCCGAGCCGGAAACGCGCGACCTGCGTAACGTCGAAGCGGGCGATCTCAGCCCGGGCGGTGGCGGCACGCTGTCGATCGCACGCGGCGTCGAGGTCGGACACATCTTCCAGCTCGGTGACAAGTACAGCCAGAGCATGCATGCGACCGTGCTCGACCAGGATGGCAAGGAACGGGTCATGACCATGGGCTGCTATGGTATCGGCGTCTCGCGGATAGTCGGTGCCGCAATCGAGCAGAACCACGATGCCAACCGCATCATCTGGCCGGAGCCCATGAGCCCCAACCATGTGATGATGATCGAACTGAATCCGAAAAAGTCGGACTCCGTCACGGCGGCGGCGCTGAAGCTGTACAAGGATCTGGAGGCCGCCGGCTTTGAGGTACTGCTCGATGATCGCGACGCGCGACCGGGCGTAAAATTTGCGGACGCTGACCTGGTCGGCATTAGCCACCGTATCGTGGTCGGCGAACGCGGCGTGAAAGATGGCAAGGCTGAATACCGGCACCGGCCGACCGGTGCAGAGGAGCAGACCGCACTTGAAGACGTGGTGGAATTCCTGCGCAACAGGCAGGCCTCGGCTGCCCGCGGCTAGCGCCGGCCGCATGTTGCCGGCGGGCTTGCTGCTCGCTGTCAGCCTGCTCGCCTCCTGTGCGTCAATTGCCGCCAGCCAGGAGCGCGACCCCGCATTGCGGCTGCGGCTGCAAGCCGCACTTGCCGAACCGGTCAGCTTTGAAGACCGCTATGACGCCGAGGTCTGGCTGACCGACATGGCCGGTCGCCTGGCACGCAAGGTGCCCGACCCGCACGAGCGCATCGAAATCCTCCAGGCTGTACACCGCGAAGCGGTGCGCGCGAAGCTGCCACCAGAGATGGTGCTGGCGGTCATCGATGTGGAGAGCGGCTTCCAGCGCTATGCCGTGTCGCGGGCCAACGCCCAAGGCCTCATGCAGGTCATGCGCTTCTGGCTGGCGGAGCTCGGCATGCCCGGCCACGCGCTGCTCGACATACAGGACAACGTCCGCATGGGCTGCACGATCCTGCGCTACTACTACGATATGGAAGACGGCAACTGGAACCGGGCGCTGGCGCGCTACAACGGCAGCCTCGGCAGCCAGAAATATCCGCAGCTGGTATTCGACCGGCTGCAATCGCGCTGGTACCGGCAGTAGCCGCGGTCAGCCGGTACGAAAATCAGCCAGCGTGTGGTGATCGTCCGCCGCGTCCTCGCTGACCTCGACCGCATTCACCCGGGCGCGCGGCGGGCCCCGCTGCAACCAGTCGGCCAGTTGCTCCACTGCTGCGAGACTGCCCAGCGCCAGCACTTCAACCCTGCCGTCCGGAAGATTCTTGGCCCAGCCGCGCAATTGCAGCTGCTCGGCCTGACGTGCGGTACTCGCGCGAAAAAAAACGCCCTGCACCTTGCCGGAAACCAGGAAGCGACGACAGACGAGCGAGGACATCGGCGCAGAATACCAGCCAGGCGCGATTCGCTGTAATCTGCTCGTCATGAGCGAAATACTCGTCCTTTACTACTCAAGAAACGGCTCCGTGGCCGCACTCGCCAGCCAGGTCGCCAGGGGCATCAATGCAGTCTCCGGAGCCAGTGCCTGTCTGCGGACGGTTCCATCGGTTGCGACCGGAATCGGCAGCCGAGTGCCCGAGGTTCCAGCAGAAGGCGCACCCTATGTCAGCAGCAGCGATCTGCAACGCTGCGACGGACTGGTGCTCGGCAGCCCGACCCGTTTCGGCAACATGGCGGCCGCCCTCAAGCACTTCATCGACGGCACCGGCAGCGAGTGGCTGGGCGGCACGCTGCGTGGCAAGCCCGCTGGCGTGTTCACCTCCAGCAGCTCATTGCATGGCGGACAGGAGAGTACGCTGCTGAGCATGGCGCTGCCGCTCCTGCACCACGGCATGGTCCTGGTCGGCATCCCCTACTCGGAAAATGCGCTGACGACCACGCGCGGCGGCGGCGGTCCCTACGGTGCAAGTCACTTCGCCCCTGAATCCAGCCAGACTGAACCCACGCCCGACGAGTCACGTATCGCGCAGCATCTGGGTCGGCGTGTCGCAGAAGCCGCATTACGCCTCAAGGGCTGGGAGCGCTGAACTTCAGCCGCCGAGCACCTGCCGCACAAAGGGAATCGTCAGCTGCTTCTGCGCCGCCAGCGCTGCGCGGTCGAGTTCATCGAGCAACTGAAACAGCTCACCAACACCTCGCCCGACCCGCGCCAGCAAATACCGACCGGTGTCGTCCGGCAATTCGAAGCCTCTGAAGCGGGCGCGCATCTGCAGGGCACACAGGCGTCCCTCATCATCGAGCGCGTGTACGCGGAAAGTCGCGCCGGACTTCAGGCGTGAAGCGAGATCGGGCAGGCCAAACACCAGTTCAGCGGGCGGCCCGTCTGCCGCGACCACGAGGTTGCCACCAGTGTTTCGCAACGCTTCGTAGAAACGGAACAGCGAGATCTCCCAGCCGGGCTGTCCCGCTACAGCCTGCAAATCGTCGAGACAGACCAGATCGAGATTTCCCAGCCCGTCCAGCACACCAGGCGGCAAAGCCGGCGATGCATCAAGCGGCACATAAGCGGCCCGTCGACCCTGCTCGTCAGCCAGCGCCACGGTCGCCTGCAACAGATGCGTCTTGCCCTGTCCCGGCGGAGCCCACAACCAGAGCGGTGGCTGGCCGGGCGTGGTTGCACCAGCCCGCAACTGGTGCACCAGCAACTCGTTGCCGGCGGCATGAAAGCTGTCGAATACGGCGTGATCAGCCAGGCGAACGTCGAGCGGCAGCTGCTGCATGACTTCAGCTCAGCCTCGCAACCGGATCGCCCGACCCGACCAGCGCACCACGTAGTCGAGTCCGCTGACTGTGGAAGTCACAAAGACCGCAGCACCGGAGATGGTCAGGAATTCGGGCGGCGGCATGCCGGAGGTGCGGTGACTGATCACAGCCAGTACATACAGCAACTGGATACCGGTATTGATCTTGCTCGCCACCGAGGGCTCGGGTTGCACCGGTTCGACCAGCCACTGATACATGACGCCACCGCTGACGATGACCAGATCGCGGATGATGACGACCGCAGTCAGCCACAAGGGCACCAACCCGGTCATCGACAGGGCGACGAACACCGAGACCAGCAGCAACTTGTCGGCCAGCGGATCCAGCAACCCGCCCAGCCGGCTCTGCCAGTTGAAGCGTTTGGCCAGAAACCCGTCCAGACCATCGGATGCGCCGGCCACCGCGATCAGGCCAAGTGCGAACGCGTAGCGGCCATCGATAAGCGCGACGACGATCGGCCAGACGAGGATGATCCGTACCACGCAGATCAGGTTGGGAATAGAGGCCGCCTGGAAGAACTGCCTGCGCTCGGTGGAATCCGACATATCGCTCAGGGTGCGTCTGTAATCCGGTAGACGAGATCTGCGGCACTCACAGACATCCCGTCGCCCGGCGCAGCTTGCGGCGCGACCGGTACCAGCACGGACTTCAGGGCCAGCGCATCGCGCAACTGCGACACACCGCCGCGCACGATGAGATCGTACAGAATGGTGTCACCCTGCAGGCTCGATATACCCAGGCTCTCGATCACACCGACGCTGCGCAGATAGTCCTGCAGACGCCCGTAACCGGCAAAACTGCTGACCCCCTGCACTTCGAGTCGCAGCCGGCGGCTGGCTGCAGCCGCGACGGCATAGCGGGCCGCAAGCCGGTCGGCAACACGGTGCACACCCTCGGCGGCATCGCCCGGCCACTCGCTCCGTCCGTCGCTGTCGATCAGCGTCCAGCGCCAGGCGGCGATACCGGAGACCGGTGCACGACGCCCGATGAGTATCAGGTCGGCCCCGACCCTGGTCGCCTCGGCCCGCGCGACGTCGAGCGGATCTTCGGCGGAACCGGGCGCCTCCTCCGGCGACAGCGACAATGCGACCGGCAAACCGCGACTGGCCGCAGTGTCGAGCACGAGTTGCCCGTCATTTCCCGCGCCCTCGCCGACCAGCATGATCAATGTCGCTGGCCGCTCATCCGCCCAGACGGGCAGATTGGCCGCATCCAGGCGACGGCGCAGCGCTATCGGATCGAACTGCACGCGCAGCAGACCGCCGCCTTCGACCTGGTACTGACTGACCAGCGGTGTGGCGCTGCCGATCACCTCCCGCACAGCCGGATCGGCGAGCGGACTGCGCTTCCCGGTCAGCTTCACCGTCACCTCGGCAAGCGCACGGGAAAACGCGTCGTCCAGGGCTGGCCCGCTGGTGTCTTCAACCGGCACCTGCGCGGCGTAGAGATCAGCGACCGTCGCTGCAAATCCATCAGCCTGCAGCAACAGGCCGGCGACAACAGCCAGCAGACGGAGACACCCGGCCAGGGACTTGCATGAGCTCGTGGTCTGAGAGCGGGTCATTTCCACTATTATAGCCACCCCTTGACCGAGCTCCGCGCCATGACGAACAAGAGAAGCCTGACCTACAAAGACGCCGGTGTCGATATCGATGCCGGCGATGAACTCGTCGAGCGCATCAAGCCGCTGGCGAAATCCACCCACCGGCCCGGGGTACTCGGCGGCATCGGCGGCTTCGGCGGCCTGTTTGCAATCGACCTGTCACGCTGGCCACGTCCGGTCCTGGTTTCCGGCACTGATGGCGTAGGCACGAAGCTCAAACTGGCGATCGACCTCGACCGCTACGACACAGTCGGCATCGATCTCGTCGCCATGTGCGTCAACGACGTCATCGTCCAGGGTGCCGAACCACTGTTCTTCCTCGATTACTACGCCTCGGGCCAGCTCTCGGTATCGGTTGCCGAAGCCGTGATCAGCGGTATCGCCGAAGGCTGCCGGCAGTCCGGTGCGGCACTGCTCGGTGGCGAGACTGCCGAGCTGCCCGGCATGTATGCCGGCAAGGACTTCGACCTGGCCGGCTTTTGTGTCGCCATCGTCAACCGCGATCAGCTCATCGACGCATCGCAGGTGGCGGCCGGTGACATGATCCTCGGTCTCGCTTCCTCCGGGCCGCACTCCAACGGCTACTCGCTGATCCGGCGGGTCCTCGAGCAGAGTGACCGTAAAGCCGACTCCGCGTGGGAAAACACCACTTTGGGCGCGGCCCTCCTGACTCCGACCCGCATCTACGTCCGCTCGCTGCTCGGACTATTCGCACAGACGCGGGTGCACGGCCTGGCTCACATCACCGGCGGCGGCCTGCCTGGCAACGTCGAGCGGATACTCTCGCCGCAGGTCGATGCCGTGATTCACACGGGCAGCTGGCCACGCCCGACGCTCTTCAACTGGCTGCAGCAGGATGGCGGCATCCCCGAGGACGACCTGCTGCGCACCTTCAACTGCGGCATCGGCATGACGGTGGTCGTCGCGCGCCACGAAGCCGAACAGGTCCAGCAGATACTCGAGCGCTCGGGTGAAACGGTCTACCGGATCGGCGAAATCACCCAGGGCACCGGACGGGTGGATATCCGCCCGTGACCTCACCGTCCCGGCTGCAAACTGTTGTACTGGTGTCCGGCAGCGGCACCAACCTGCAGGCCATCATCGATCACGCGCAAAGCGGCAGCCTCGGCATCAAGCTGACTGGCGTGATCAGCGACCGGCCGGGCGTGCTTGCGCTGGAGCGGGCCAGAAAGGCCGGCATCCCCGCACTGACCGTCGATCATGCGCAGGCCGGCAACAGCGCCGCTTTCCAGCAGCAGCTCGGTGGCGCGCTGGCGGAACTCAAGCCTGAACTCATCGTACTGGCCGGATTCATGCGCATCCTCAGCGCCGAACTGGTCAGCGCCTGGGCAGGACGGATGCTCAACGTGCATCCTTCCCTCCTGCCCAAGTATCCCGGCCTGCACACCTACCGGCGCGCGCTGGAAGCCGGCGACAGCGTGCACGGATCGACCGTGCACTTCGTGATCCCGCAACTCGATGCCGGCCCCGGCATCCTGCAGTACCGCGTCAGGATCAGGCCTGGCGACAGCGAGGACTCGCTGCGCGCCCGCGTCCAGCAGGGCGAGTACCTGATCTATCCCCGCGCCATCGCCTGGTTTGCCGCCGGACGACTGGCTCTCAAGGACGGCAGCACCTGGCTGGATGGCGAGCGCCTCAGCGCGCCTGTGGTCGTTGAGGAGCATGCGGCGGGCTAGCGTGTTGATTTCCACCCATTATTGACCCGGGTTTTTCAAGTAAAACTGACCCGCCTATTTGTTGTTGGTTAAAGTGTCTCGGTTGTGGATAACTCCGGTTCGTCCGCACCTTCTTTGTCCTTGCGAGTACGGGTCCGGGAACGGGCGGTAGCCCGCTCACCGCTGCTATGCCGGAAGCGCCAGGAGTCATTGCCGGTCTCCACGATGTGGCAGTGGTGAGTGAGCCGATCGAGCAACGCCGTGGTCATCTTAGCGTCACCGAAGATCCCCGACCACTCGGTGAAGCTCAGGTTGGTGGTCAACACCACGCTGGTGGTTTCGTAGAGCTTGGCGAGCAGGTGGAACAGCAAGGCCCCGCCGCTCGGACTGAACGGCAGGTAGCCGAGCTCGTCGAGGATCACCATGTCCACGTGGGTCAGCCGGTAAGCCAGCTGCCCCTGCTTGCCAGCAGCCTTCTCCAGCTCCAGGGCATTCACCAACTCGACAGTGGACAGGAACCGGACCCGGCGCCCGTGCCGGGCGATGGCTTCCATGCCGATGGCCGTCGCCAGGTGCGTCTTGCCTGTGCCCGGCCCGCCAACGAACACGACGTTCTGGGCGCTGGCGATGAACGCGCCACCATGCAGTTGCCGGACCAGCGCTGCATCGATGGATGTGCCAGTGAAGTCGAAGCCGGCCAGATCCCGGTGCGCCGGGAAGCGCGCCGCACGCAGCTGGTAGGCCAGCGAGCGCAGGTCGCGCTCGGCAGCTTCGGCGGAGATCAGTTCCGCCATCAGCCGTTCGGCATCGAACTCACCGTGGCGGGTCTTGGCCAGCTGCTCCGGCCAGCACTGCGCCATGCCGTAGAGCTTCAGGTCTTTGAGGCGCATGATCAGTTCAGTCGACATGGGTGGTCTCCTTGTTCAACAGGGTGTCGTAACGCTGGACGTTGGCCTGCGGTTCTTCCTGCAGGCTCAAGCTGGTGGCTGCCGGCTCGACTTGGCGGCTGGGGGCCTGCAGCCGGGCCAGCACGTTGAGCACGTGATCGGCGCTCGGCCGACCGGCCTCAAGCGCCAGTTCCACCGCCACCTGCACGGCCTCCACGCCGTGGTTCGGCACGGCGGCCAGCACCAGTGCCATGACCCGGTCACCGCCGTCCTGGCGCAGCAACTGGCGTTGCAACCGCTGGAACGGCAGCGGCAACTCGGCGAACGGTGCGCCATTGCGCAGTGCCCCGGGCTTGCGCTCCACCACACTCAAGTAGTGCTGCCAGTCGTAGATCGTCTGATAGCGCTCGAAGCGCCGCACGTGCCGGGCGATAACCTGGCTGTCGGCGACCACCACGACTTCTTCCGGATAGGCCCGCAGGCTGACGATGCGGTGGGCGTACTCGGCGGGCACGCTGTAGCGGTTGCGCTGCAGGTAGACCAGGCACGTGCCCGAGACCCGCACCGGCTGCTCGACGTAGCCATCGAAGGCTTGCGGCATCGGCAGCAACTGCGGCTGCTCGGTGGCCAACCACTCGGCCACCGTCCGCTCCGGATCCTCCGGGTGGCGCAGCGTCGCCCATGCGTTCAGACACGCCTCCGCCAAGTACTCGTTCAGTGCCGCCAGCGACGGCCACTCTTGTGCCGCCACCGTCTGCCACAACTGCCGGCGCCGGTCCTGCACGTTCTTCTCGACTACACCCTTCTCCCAACCGGCGGCGCGATTACAGAAGTCAGGATCGAACAAGTAGTGACCACACAAGGCCAGGAAGCGGGCATTGACTGTCCGCGCCTTGCCGGTACCGACCTTGTCGACCGCGGTCTTCATGTTGTCGTAGATGCCCCGCCGGGGCACACCACCGAAGGCGGTGAAGGCCCGTGTATGGGCGTCGAACAGCATCTCGTGGCTCTGCTGCAGATAGGCCACCAGCCAGAACGCACGGCTCGCGCACAGCTTCACATGCGCAAGCTCCAGCCGCCGGCGCTGCCCAGCCACGTGCGCGTACTCCACGCTCCAGTCGAACTGGAAAGCCTCGCCCGGCGCGAAGCGCAAGGGCACATAAGCCTGGCGACGCGGGGCCGCGCCGCCTTCCTGTCGCCAGCGGCGGATGAAGGCAGCCACCCGACCGTAACCGCCGGGATAGCCCGCGGCCTGCAGCTGCTGAAACAGCACCGTGCCAGTCCGCCGGTCACGTACCGCCCGGTGACTGTCGGTGGTCAGCCAGGTCGTCAGCTGATCTCGGTACGGGTCCAGGATGCTATGCACCACCCGCGCCGGGTACGCAGGCTCCGTCACCGTCACTTGCCGCAGCCAGTTCCGGATGGTGTTCCGCGACAAGCCTGTCTGCCGTGCGATCTCCCGCACCGACAGCCCGTCCCGGAAATGCAGTCGTCGAATCTTCGCTAACATGCCCACTGTGATCACTCCATTGACCCTGCGCAAAAAATACGCAGGGAGGGTCGCTCACGTGGGTCAGTTTTCGGTGAAAATCACCCCGCCAAGTGGGTCAATTTTGGATGGACGTCAACACTTTCTCATAATCGACTGGACTCAGGTAACCCAGCGTCGAGTGTCGGCGTCGGGG
>CAYJPG010000064.1:0-16266 GCA_964371995.1 uncultured Chromatiaceae bacterium
AACCAGAGCCGCTCCTGGGCAAAGGAAAGCGGCACAACATCGTCATGCGCTGCCGCGACCAGGCCGGCGGCACTGTGTGACTGCCGCCGGCTGTCCAGCGCCACGGCCAGCGCCGCGATCGTCGGCGCCGCAAACATCTCGCGAAGCGTGAAGTCTTGCGCATAGCGGGTGCGGATCCGGCTGACGATGCGCGTGGCGAGCAACGAATGGCCGCCTGCATCGAAGAAGTTCTCATCGACGCCGATGTGCCTGCCACCGAACACCTCGGACCACATCGTTGCCAGCTCGCGCTCGGTATCGGTACGCAGCCCTGCACCGACGGCCGGTACTTCGACACTGCTCCCGTTGTCATACAACGCCGCAAACGCGCGCCGGTCGAGCTTTCCGCTCGGCGTCAGCGGCAACTGATCGAGGCATTGCCAGGCAGTCGGCAGCATGTGCGCCGGCAGCAAGCTGCGCAGATGTGTGCGCAACCCTGACCACAGTTCGGCATCGGGTCCGGCATCAGCCTCTGCAGCGCGCACCACGCCGGCCATCAGCCGAGCGGCCTCGCCCTCTCCGCAGATTGTGACGATGGCGCCCGCAACGGCTGCATGCGCAGTGAGTGCACTCTCGATCTCGCCTGGCTCGATGCGCAGCCCGCGCAACTTGAACTGGGCATCGAGGCGACCCAGGCATTCAATCTGGCCATCAGCAAGCCAGCGCGCACGATCGCCACTGCGATACAGTCGTCGCGGCTCGCCATCCGTAGCAAGGTGAACCGTGATGAACTTCTCTGCTGTCAGCTCCGGCCGCTGCCAGTAACCTGGTCCGACCCCGATGCCGCCAACGACCAGCTCGCCGGGAATACCGGGCGGCAGCAGCTCTGCGTTGGCATCGAGTACATAGACGCTGACATTGGCAACCGGCCGGCCTATCGGCACACGCCCCGTCGCTGCGGGCAGCCCGTTCACTTCATGACAGGTGGCATCCCAGATTTCCGAGGTGCCATAAGTGTTCAGCAGCCGCGCGCGTGGAAATGCCGACTGGAAGCGCCGGGCAAGCACCGGATCAAGCGGCTCGCCGCTGCTGATGCAACTGCGCAGGGCGGGCACGCCACCCTCCGGGATTGCATCGAGCAGTGCGCGCAGCAGCGAGGGCACGAGCACCAGGTGTGTGACCGCATGAGCGCGCAGGAAGTCCGGCAGGCGCAGCGCATCGCTCGCAATATCATCCGGCACGATCACCAGCGGGACCCCGTGGCTGAGCGCGCCGAAGATCTCCCACAGCGAGTCGATAAAACCGAAACTGGTGCGCAGCGCAAACACGTCTTGCGCACCGAAACCGTAGCCCTGCCACATCCAGTGGCAACGATTCACGGCGGAAGCGTGCGTGGTCACCGCACCCTTCGGCATGCCTGTGGAACCCGAGGTGTAGAGGATCACCGCAGCGTCGGCTGGCGCTGTGCCGGCCGGCTTCAGCGACGCATCCGGCCGGACTGGACGCAGATCGCAGAGCACGATCTGCACGCCCGCATCGGCGGCGACAAACTGCTGACGTGCCAGCGGCCAGGCTGGATCCAGCGGGACGATCACGCCGCCCGCACGCAGGATACCGAGCAGCGCAACGACAGCTTCGACCGAGCGCGGCATGCACAGGCCCACCGGCATACCCGGCTGCAGACCGCAGGCGGTCAGTTCGGCCGCAAGCTGCGCGCTGCGCTCCGCAAGCCTGGCGTAGCTCCAGCAGCCTGTGGTGGTGCGCAGCGCCGGCGCGTCCGGCGCCCGACGGGCCTGCACAAGAAAGGCATCGTGCAACGACGTCCGCTCCGGATACGGTGCAACCGTATCGTTCCAGTCATGAAGAATCTTCTGGCGTGCGGTTTCGGACAACAGGCTGAGCCCAGCCATGGGTGCATCGGGACGGGCGACGATCGCGGCAAGCAACACCGCGTATATCTGCGCCAGTTGTGCGCCGACCAGGTCCTCAAGTACCGCCGCAGACCAGGCGAAATAGCCGGCCAGCGGCTGACCCTCACCCGCATCGCGCAGCAGACACTCAAGATCAAAATAGGAAGCGCGCTCGGCCGGCAGCGACAACAGGCTGAAGCGCGCCTTCGGTGCACCGGGAGCCGGGGCGGCGACCGCGGACTCCGGCTGTATATCGGTCTCCCAGGAAAACAGGATCTGGAACAGCGGATGCTCATCCAGTTTTCGCTCCGGGCTGACGGCAGCCACAACCCGCGAGAATGGCACATTCCGGTATTGCATGGCCTCGAGCACCATCGCCCGCTCGCGCAACAGATGACTGCGAAATGAATCCTGCAGTTCGACCGGCGTACGCAAGGCAACCGGGTTCACCAGGCAGCCGATCAGCTCACGCTGCTCGGGCGTGTCCCGCAGGGTCATCGGCGTGCCGATCACCAGATCGTGCTGCCCGGTCAGACGGACGAGCAGTACGCGAAACGCGGCCAGCAGGACGACATACGGTGTGGTGCCGCTGTCACGCGCGAGTCGACGCAGCCTGTCGGCCAGCGGCGCATCCAGGCTGAAGGCAGAGCGCCGCGAACTTTTCGTGCCCCGCCACGGACGCACCAGCGCATGCAGGGCCGCAGGCGGCGGCGATGCGAGTATCTCTTGCCAGCGCTGCAGCACGCCGGTTTCATGCCGCGTATCGCTCTGCATCTGCGCACGCGCCACATCCGCATACTCGAGCTGCAGTGGCGGCAGCGGCGATGGCTTCCCCGCAAGCAGCGCCTGATAGAGCGCAGCAAGTTCCGCACGAATAACCGGAACCGACAGCCCGTCAGCAATGATGTGATGGGCCGTGACCAGCAGTACATGCTGCTCGTCGGCGATACGGCAGAGTTGCGGTTTCAGCAGCGGACCACGATGCAGATCGAAGGGCTCGCGCAGCGCTGTGCCAGCGATCTCCAGCAGACCGGCCGGCGCCGTACCGATATCGACCCGCAACAGCAGCGGCCCATTCAGCAGCTGTGGTGCCGGGACCTGCCAGACCTGGCCATCTTTTTCACTGAAAGTCGTACGCAGTATCGAATGGCGCGCAAGCAAGGCGTGCCAGGCCCGCGCGAGCAGCGCCGCATCGAGCGGACCATCGATACGGATCGCAAACTGCTCGCTGGCGCTGGTGTCCTGCGGATAGAGTACATGCAGGAACCACAGGCTCTGCTGTGCAAAGCCGAGTGGCGCCGGATTCCCGTTGTGGAAATGGTCCAGCAGCTCCGGCTTGCGCTCGCTGAGCGCCTGGCGCAGTTCCGGTGTCAGCGCGCCAGCCGGCGCGTCAAAGAGCAGGCGCCCGCGCTCGACCCGCAGCGTGATTCCCGCCGCGCGCGTTGCCGCGAGCAGCTCGACAACGGTCATAGCTCACCTTGCTCGCGATCCATCGAGCCTTGCTGCATATGAGCTTCGCCGCGCTCGAGTGCGGCCGCAAGCGCTGCCGCATATGCGCCTTCAAGATGGCGGCACATCGCGGCCACCGTGGGCGCATCGAACAGCGCTGCGAGCGGTAGCGGCGCATCCAGCCAGCGCTGTGTCGTTGTGGTGAGTTGTACCGCGGTGATCGAGTCACCGCCCAGATCAAAAAAATTATCCTCGACGCCAATCGCTTCCAGGCCCAGGGCCTGCGCCCAGAGCCCGGCGACAGCCTTCTCCACGGCATTGCGCGGTGCGATGGCTGCGGCGGCAAGACGGGGCCGGTACCGACCCGGTGCCGGCAACGCCTCGCGGTCGAGTTTGCCGCCCGGCGTCAGCGGCAACTCCGGCAGAAACAGCCAGCTCTGCGGCACCATGTATTCGGGTACGCGATCGCCGAGCCAGGCACGCAGGGCATCGACTGACACCACCCGATCCTCTGCACCGATACCCGCCAGCAGTTCGCGATGCAGCCGCATCGCACCCGCCTCAGTGCTCGCATGGCGCGTCACCTGCCTGAACTCGCGCGCCGGCCTGTCGCCCTCCGCGCCCAACGACACGCACAACTCGTAATCCGGATGGCGCGGATCCGACTCGTTGAAAGCCCGCCAGCTGATGCGCACGACATCGCCGCGACGCACGGCGATGCCGGCATCGGTCATCGGCACGAACACTGGCAGCCAAGCGCGCTGCTCCTGCAGATAGTCAACCGTGTGTGCGGCATCGGCAGACACCACGGTCCACAGCAGGCAGCCATCGAAATATCCGTCGCGCTGCACTTCGAGTTCAGCGCTGCCGCTGTGGCCTGGCGGCAGCGGCCCGTGGAAATCCAGCACTTCGAAATCGGTGCCTGCAGTCAACAAATCCGCAGCTGCGACGTTTCGTACACAGAGACGCACATCGAAGGGCGTACCGGTAACCATGAACATTCGTCGCACATAGTCGGCGGCAAGCGGCGAGAAACGTGGCCGCTCACGCGCTGCGGCAGGCAACTCCATCAGCGCAAGCCGGGTGACGCAACGGGACGGAACCGGCACACAGCCCGCTGAAAAATTGCGGCGTGCCGCATTCCAGACCGGCACGATGCCATCGGCACTGCCGATATTGCCGACGATACCCTGGGTACAGACTTCAACCGGCTCCGGCAGCGTCAGGGCCGCGATATCGCCGTGCAGGACGGTGATGCGGTCTTCGAGCCCGAGCGTACGCACCAGTTCAGCTGCCTGCCGTGCTGCCAACTCAAGGACCTCAACCGCATACACATGACGTGCACCGGCTTCGATACACAGGCGCGCCAGCACAGCGTCGCTGCCGGTACCGATATCGAGTACGACCTTGCCAGGCACGCTGCCGGCAAAAGCCGCGCGATAAGCGTTTAGCCGCACCGGTTCGGCATTCATCAGTCCGTACAACAACTCGTCGTACACCTCGTACGCGCCCAGCGAAGGCCAGAACTCCAGTCCGGTTGCCTCTGCCTGCGGTTCTGCGCTGACGATATGCGCCGTGAGGCGCGGATTGCCGGCCGCATCGTTCTGCAGTGCCACGGCTGCATCGCGCACGCCCGGGTGGGCACGCAATGCGGCTTCGATTTCTGCCGGCTCGATGCGGTAGCCGCGATACTTGAGCTGCATATCGGCGCGGCCCAGATACTCGAGGGCGCCATCAGCAAGCAGCCGCACCTGATCTCCGGTCCGGTAACCGCGCAGCGGCCCCTGCCCGGCCACGGCATGCGCGGTAAAGCGCTGTGCGGTGAGCGATGCGTCGCCGAAATAGCCCGCCGCGATACAGGTGCCGGCCACCCATAGTTCGCCCGGCTCGCCTGACGCGACGGGCCGGCCGGCCGCATCCAGTACCAGCACGTGACGACCGCCGAGCGGCTGGCCAATATTGCGCACACCCTCGGTGCTCGAATCGGCTGCGCTGTAAACGCGCAAGGTTACCTGGCCAGCGGTTTCCGTGAGCGCATAGGTGCTGAGCAGTCGTGGCGCAGAGGGCTGCCGTTCTGCATCGTGGTAGCGATGCCAGGTGGCGATGTCTTCCGGCCGCAGCACCTCGCCGCTGAGCGCGAGATAACGCAGCCGGCTGCCGGCAATCGCCTGATGAAATTCCTGCATGCCGAGCAGCCGGCGCAGGGCCGATGGCGTCTGGCTGAAAACCGTCACGCCCCGCTCAGCAATCCAGGTGCCGAGTGCAGCGGGTGCATTGCGAACCACTGCGGGCACCACCTGCAGGCAGCCACCGTGCAGCAGTGCGCCGTGGATCTCCCAGACCGAGAAGCCGAAGGAAGCGGAATGAAACCAGCTCCAGACATCATCGGAGCTGAAATCAAGCGCCGCGCAGAGCGGCGGAAACAGCCCGGCGAGATTGCCATGCGTGACCATCACGCACTTCGGCGCACCGCCGGAACCGGAAGTGAACATCAGGTAGCAAAGCTGTTCCGGAACGATCTGTACTGCCGGATCTGCAGCACTGTACGCCGCAATTTGTACACGCTCCTGATCGAGATCGAGCAGCTCATGCATGCCGGCCGGGCAACGCTCGCGCAGGCGGGTACAACTGATCAGCACTGCCGGATTCACGACACCCAGCATCTGCTGCAGGCGTTCGCGGGGCCAGGCGGGATCGAGCGGCAAGTAAGCGCCGCCGGCCTTCAGCACAGCGAGCATCGCAACCAGCAGCTCCGTACCGGGCTCGAGACAGATACCGACTGGCACATCGCGTGCAACGCCGAGATCCTGCAAACGACGCGCAAGCCGGTTCGCCGCTGCATCTAGTTCTGCATAACCCAGCTGCTGTTCGCCACTGACGATCGCCGGCGCGTCGGGCCGCAGCTGCACGTGGGCGGCGAGGCGTTCCAGGAGGCTGAGCGACAAGTGCGCATCAGACCGCGGCAGCGGTGTGCTCAGCAGCGTGCTCACGGTTTCTGCCCGGCGGAGAGTTCGGCCGTCAGGCCCAGCACGGGCGGGTTGCGCAGATAGGCCGCGTAGTCGTTGGCGCCATCGGCACCAGGATCGAGTTCCAGCGGGTGCCACGCGATCGCGCTGAACCCTGCGTCGCGCAGCGTGCGCTCGTAGCTGTCCCGCGAGTAGTACCAGGTGTCGAAGCGGATCATCTGCCGCCCGGCCACCAGCGAGTAACGGATCCGGCTGGCCTCGGCACGCGGCTCCACCGCAACCTTGTCAAAACCGTAGGGCGCATAGCCGGCGTAGTCGGCCACTGTCTGGTCCGGATTCTCGACGAGTGCGACGAGACGGCCGCCGGGCTTCAGTACATTCGCAAGCCGCTGGCACATGCGGGCGAGTACCCCGACCGATGGCGCGTAATGCAGCAGATAGGCAGCCAGCACGATATCGAAACCGCCCGCCCCGTAACCGGCACATGGCAGCTCCGGCAAATCCTCGACCGCACAGCACTGGTACTGGATACCCAGCGGCTCCCGGCTCTCCTCCTCGCGTGCGAGCTGGATCATCTCCGCCGAAACGTCCACGCCGGCGATGCGGCTTGCGCCCGTCGCCATCAGTCGCCGGGCATGAAAGCCGTCGCCGCAGCCCGCATCGAAGATTGCAGCACCCCGGATGTCGCCGAGCAGGCGGTCGATGGTCCAGCTTTCGATGGCCGCGCGCAGCGGCGAGGCCTTGCTGCGCTGATAGTCGCGGGCGATGGCGTCGTAGACGGCGGCCATGACTAGATCCGCTCCTGCCGCTGCGCTGCCCACTCGACCAGCAAGGCGCGCGCTTCATCACCCAGCACATCGCCGTGCAGCCGGATCGACGCGGGTAGCGGCGCAGCCAGTTCATTGCCGGTGACCGCCTGCATGTCCTGCAGGCTGGCGGCAAAGAACACCTGGTGAATCCCGGCGTAGTGACAGGCGGCAAGACACATGGCACAGGGTTCAACGCTGACATACAACTCGCAGCCGGCGAGCGTCGCGCTGCGCAGACTGCGGCAAGCGGCGCGGATGGCGAGAATCTCGGCATGCGCGCTTGCGTCGGGACCACCGGCCACGGCGCTGTGCGCGCTGGCGATCATCCGCCCATCCTGCACGATGCAGGCACCAACCGGCGCTTCGCCGGCAAGCAGCCCGCGGCGCGCCAGCGCGAGCGCCGCGCGCATCAGTGTCTCGTCAGCCACCGGCCTCGCAGTCCTCACCCCGATAGATCGCACCGCTCGTGCAGGTCTCATGCACGATTACCTTTGACAACAGGGGCAGCACCGGTTTCAGCTGCTGCCAGATCCAGCGCGCAACCACCTCGCTGGTCGGGTTCTCAAGGCCCGGCACATCGTTCAGATAGTGATGATCGAGGATGTCGTAGACAGGCGAAAACTTCTGCTTGATTTCACCGAAATCCATCACCCAGCCGGCATGCGGATCGACCGGCCCCTGCACATAGATCGCACCCCGCCATGAGTGGCCGTGCAGCCGGCTGCACTTGTGGCCGGCGGGCACGTTAGGCAGACGGTGTGCCGCCTCGAAGATGAACTCCTTGAAGATCTCCATAACGCTCTTTTTATGTTCGCGGCCGGTATGCCCGCGGATGTTCGGTTTCAGTTATACGCAGCGAGCCTGGGACCGGTGGCCGGGCAGCCTGAGGGCGCCATTTTGCCCTGCCAGCCGCGACCATACCAGTCGCCATTTGTGCCCTCTGCAGCGGCTCGGTACCATGCCTGCCCCCGGGTTGCAGCAACGAGTTTCAGCTAATGGTCAATGACAGCCGCTTCGGCGTAATCAGTATCGTGGGCGGCACCGGCGCGCTGGGCGGCGGGCTGGCCCGTCGCTGGGCCCAGGCCGGTATTCCGGTGATCATCGGCTCGCGGGATGCGGTCAGGGCCGAGGCTGCTGCCGGCGAGCTGCGCAAGGCCTTTCCCGGTGCCAATGTCCGCGGCCTGTCCAACCTCGATGCCGCCCGTGAGGCCAACGTGGTTGTCCTCACCGTACCTTTCAGCCACCAGCGGCCGACGCTGGAAGAAATCCGCGCTGCGCTGCCGGGCAAGATACTCGTCGATACCACGGTACCGCTGGTTCCGCCCAAGGTCGCCCGCGTGCAGCTGCCGCCTGAAGGCTGTGCGGCGCTGATCGCCCAGCAACTGGTCGGCGAACAAACGACAGTCGTCGCCGCCTTTCATAATGTCTCGGCCGACTCGATGCAGAGCGATGACGCTCTTGATTGCGACGTGCTGGTCACCGGCAACAAGGCCGAGGCCCGCGAGGTTGTGGTGGGCCTCGCCAGGGTTGCCGGGCTGCGCGCCTGGCATGCAGGCTCGCTGGAGAATGCCGCTGCGGCCGAAGCCCTCACGTCGGTGCTGATCTTCATGAACAAGCGCTACGGCGGACTGCATACGGGTATACGCATTACCGGCATCGCTGACGACGCCAGCTGAGCGCCCGTGAACGGGCTCAGCTTCATGCGCATTCCGGGCGTACCGCTGGTACAGCCCGGTGACGATCTGGCCGCACTGATCAGTACCGCGCTGCGCGCAGCCGGCGTAAAGCCGCTGGCCGGCGATCTCATCGCCGTCGCGCAGAAGATCGTTTCCAAGGCCGAAGGCCGCAGCGTGCGGCTCGACACGGTGAAGCCTTCTGCAGAGGCAGAGGACATCGCCGCACGCGCCAACAAGGATCCGCGCGTCGTCGAACTGATCCTGCGCGAATCACGGGCGGTGATCCGGGTATCGCCCGGCGTCATCATCGTCGAGCACCGCACCGGCGTGGTGCTGGCCAACGCCGGCATCGACCGGTCCAACCTCGAAGACAGCGACGAGACTGCGCTGTTGCTGCCCGAAGATCCCGACGCCTCGGCCGCACGGCTGCGCGCGGAGCTGCAGAAGGAATTCGGCGTCGCGCTCGGGCTGATCATCACCGACAGCATCGGCCGCGCCTGGCGGCTCGGCACCGTGGGAATCGCGATCGGCTGCGCCGGCATCAAGGCGCTCAACGATCTGCGCGGCCAGCCCGACATGTTCGGCAGAACACTGCAGGTGAGCGAAGTGGCAGTGGCCGACAGCATCGCGGCGACAGCCGTGCTGGTGATGGGCGAAGCAGCCGAAGGTACGCCGCTGGTTCTGGTGCGCGGCGCCGGGGCCGGCACCGATTCGGGACAAACCGCACGTGACGCACTGCGGCCTGCCGACGAAGACCTGTTCCGGTGAACGCAAAGTCCCGCTATGTACTGCTTGCCGGCGGCGTCGGCGGCGCCAAGCTGGCGCTTGGACTGGCGCGCACGCTTGAAGCCGGTCAACTGACGATCATCGCCAACACCGGTGACGACTTCAGCCATCTCGGTCTGGCGATTTCGCCGGACCTCGACACGCTGATGTACACGCTTGCCGGTGTCGTCAACGAGACGACCGGCTGGGGCCTCCACGATGAAAGCTGGTCGTGCATGGCCGGCCTCGAGGCCCTCGGCGCGGAGACCTGGTTCCGGCTCGGCGACCGCGACCTTGCGACGCACCTGGAGCGCACGCGGCTGCTCACTGCCGGCCAGAGCCTGACCGGGATCACGCAGCAGCTGTGCAGCCGGCTCGGCGTCGGAACCCGGATCCTGCCGATGTCCGACATCCCGGTGCGTACCCTGCTCGACTGCGAAACCGAAGCCGGACCGGCAACCTTGAGCTTCCAGGACTACTTCGTGCGCCAGCGTGCCGAACCGCGCGTGACGGCGATTCATTATCACGGCGCCAGCGCGGCCCCGCCGGCCGCCACGCTCGCCGCCACGCTGACGGATCCCGATCTCGCCGCGATCTTCATCGCACCCTCAAACCCCTGGCTCAGCATCGACCCGATCCTCGCCATTCCCTCGATCCGCGCTGCCGTACGTTCCTCGCACGCGCCAGTCGTCGCCGTGTCACCGATCGTCGGTGGCCAGGCACTGAAGGGGCCGACAGCGAAGATCATGACGGAACTCGGCCTCCGGCCCTCGGCCCAGGCGGTGGCCCATCACTATCGCGATCTGCTCGGCGGCTTCATCCTCGACCAGACCGACGCCGGCGAAGCAGCGGCGATCATCGACGACGGCATCGCGGTGGCCGCAACACAGACCGTCATGCACACGCTCGACGACCGGCTGAAACTCGCTACCTTCGCGCTCGGCTTCGCGGCCACACTCTGAATCATGACTGGCGCCTGGGCACTGGTACCGGTCAAGCCTTTCGCCCGCGCCAAGACGCGGCTCGATGGCTTGCTCAGCCGCGAGGAATGCGCGCAGCTCGCTGCACAGATGCTGCTCGATGTGCTGCGCGCCCTCGGTGCCACACCCCTGATTAGCGGCATCAGCCTGCTGGGCAACGAGCCGCAACTCGCTGCACTCAGCGCGGGCAGTGGCGCACAGCTGCTGCCAGAACCGTCCGGCGATGACTACCGGAAGGCACTCGGCGATGCCGCTGCCGGTCTGGCCGCACAGGGCGTGCGTCATCTGCTGGTTCTGCCCGCCGACCTGCCCACGCTCTCTGTTGCGGATGTCACCCGGCTGCTGGAAAGCCACACGGACGGCATCAGCCTGTGCCCCGCCGCCCGGGACGGCGGCACCAATGCGCTGTTGCTCAGTCCGCCAACTGCCATTCCCTTTCTGTACGGGCCCGATAGCGCAAAGCGGCATCTGGAAGCTGCCCGCGCCAGGGGGATACCGGCACGGCATACTGAACTGGCAGGATTTGCACGTGACATCGACACGCCGGATGATGTTCACTGGCTGCTGGAACAGCGCATTGCCTGTGCCACGCTGGCCTGGCTGAAGTCCAGCGGCATTCGCGACCGCCTCAGACGACAACAAAAGGCGACAGATTCTTGAAAACACCGGCCGCTGCGCATCCCGAACTGCCGGAGCTGCTGAAGCTCGGCGCGTCACCACTGCCTGAACTGATGGCGTCAGCAGCTGCGCTGCGCGATGCGGGGCACGGCGATATCGTGACCTGTTCGCGGAAGGTATTCATCCCGCTGACAGAACTGTGCCGCGATGTCTGTCACTACTGCACCTACGCCAAGACACCACGGCGACTGACGAACGTCTACCTGTCGGCAGAACAGGTACTCGCCATCGCCCGCGCAGGACAGGCAGCCGGCTGCCATGAAGCACTGTTCACGCTCGGCGACAAACCGGAACTGCGTTATCGCGCAGCCCGCGAGGCACTCGCCACGCTGGGGTTTGCGTCCACGCTCGACTATCTGCGGGCGATGGCCGAACTGGTACGCCGGGAAACCGGCCTGCTGCCGCACCTGAATGCGGGCGTGATGTCATACGAGGAATTCCGCAGCCTGCGCGAAACGGCGCCGTCGATGGGTATCATGCTGGAATCAGCGGCAACCCGGCTCACACAGCGTGGCGGGCCGCACTTCGGCTCTCCGGACAAGGCGCCCACCGTCAGGCTGCTGTCGATACGCGCTGCGGGCCAGGCTCGCGTGCCGCTCACCTCGGGCCTGCTGATCGGCATCGGTGAAACGCGCGAGGAGCGCCTGCTGAGCCTGCTCGCACTGCGCGATCTGCATACCGAGCATGGTCATCTGCAGGAACTGATCCTGCAGAACTTCGTACCAAAGCCCGGCACGAAGATGGCAAAGGCGCCGGCGCCGCCGCTTGAGGAACTGCTGTGGACCATCGCCATGGCACGGCATGTCTTCGGTGCTGCAATGAGCCTGCAGACACCGCCCAACCTCAACGCTGGCCGGCTCGCTGCGATCATCGCCGCCGGCTGCAACGACTGGGGTGGCGTTTCGCCGGTCACGCCGGATCACGTGAACCCTGAATCGCCCTGGCCGCATCTGGACAGCCTTGCGGAGCAGACCCGTGCGGCCGGCAAGACGCTTGTGCCGCGGCTCACGATCTATCCGCACTACATCGAACAGCGTCAGGAGTGGCTGCATCCGGGACTCATCGCCAGTGTCCTGAAGCACGCCGACGCGAGCGGCCTCGCGCGTACCGATGACTGGTCACCCGGCGCGGGACTGGCGCCGCCAGCCGCTGCATCGGCCGCCGCCGTCCGGCGACCGGACTCGCCAGCAGTGCAGCTGATGGAGCGCGCACGCCAGGGCGAGCGCCTCAGCGAAGACGAGGTCACGCATCTGTTTTCACTGCGAGGGACCGACTGCGAGCATCTGCTGCAGCTCGCCGACCAGGCCCGCGCTGAGCGCTGCGGCGACACGATCAGCTACGTGGTCAACCGCAACATCAACTACACCAACCTCTGCACCTACAAGTGCACCTTCTGCGCCTTCTCGAAGGGCAAGACCCACGAAGACCTGCGCGGCGCGCCTTATGTGCTCGACATGAGCGAGGTCGCGCGACGCACTGAAGAAGCCTGGCAACGCGGCGCCACAGAAGTATGCCTGCAGGGCGGCATCCATCCGGCCTTCACCGGCCAGACCTACCTCGACGTGCTGCATGCCGTGAAAGAAGCCGCACCAGACATACACGTGCATGCTTTCTCACCACTGGAAGTCACGCAGGGGGCCAAGACGCTGGGGATTCCGCTCGACACCTTTTTGCGGCAGCTCAAGGCGGCCGGCCTCGGCACACTGCCCGGCACGGCCGCCGAGATTCTCGACGACGAGGTGCGACGCTATATCTGCCCGGACAAGGTGAATACCGCCGCCTGGTTTGGTGTGATGCGCACAGCGCACGCACTCGGCCTGCGCACGACTTCAACGATCATGTTCGGCCACCTCGAAACGACCCGACACTGGGCGCGACATTTGCTCGGCCTGCGCGACCTGCAGGTCGAAACCGGTGGTTTCACCGAATTCGTCCCGCTGCCCTTCGTACATATGGAAGCACCCGTTTACCGTCGCGGCCTGGCGCGCCCCGGCCCGACCTGGCGTGAAACCATGCTGATGCATGGCGTCGCCCGACTCGTGCTCGGTCCGGTACTGCACAACATCCAGGTGAGCTGGACAAAACTCGGCGAAGAAGGTGCAGCGCGCATACTCAACGCCGGTGCCAACGATCTGGGCGGCACACTGATGAACGAGAGCATCTCGCGCGCAGCAGGTGCAGCCTTCGGGCAGGAATTGTCACCAGAGCGCATGGATGCGCTGATCGAAAGCATCGGCCGTCGCCCGGTACAGCGCACGACGCTGTATGGCACACCGCCAGCCGAACGCATTGCGCAGTCGTATCAGGCTACACCGCTTGAAGCGCTGCAGTTTCGCAGCGCAAAGGAATATCGCGCCGGCCACTGACAAGGTCGGGGTCCGACCCGACTTTTTCAGGCGGCCTGACGGACCGGTGCGGTTTCTTCGCCACCGAGCCCAGCCAGCAACTCTTCCAGCAGCTGCGACAGCTCACCGGTCATCAGGGCGAAGTCGATATCAAACTGCTCCTGCGGATTCTCGCCCTGCGCATTGTCGTCCTTGTAGACGTCCAGGAACCGGACACGCTTGATGTACAGGTTCTGCTGCAGCATGAAAGCGATGCGTTCGTTCCAGACCAGCCCAAGGCGGGTGGGTGTCTTGCCGGCACCGAGATGGCCACGGATCTCGGCACTGTCGAGCGGATGATTCACGTAACGGATTATTGCGCCGCCGCCGTCGACGGCCTGCAGCTCCAGATCCTGATCGATGCTGAAACGCCCCGGCACCCGCCCCTGCGTCAGCCAGGTAGCCATCGCGCCGGCCGGTGAGTTCAGGCTGGCGACTGGCTGCACGGCAAAGCTCCCCAGCGTTTCGCGCAGCGTTTCCACCAGCTCTTCGGCGCGTGGCGCGCTGCTGGTATTCACCGCCAGCCAGCGCTGCTGCAGGTTGAGCCAGGCATGCGTCGTGCGACGACTGGTGAGCGCCCGCGAGCGCAGCTCGTCTGTCACCCGGGCCTTGAGTTCACGCATCTGGCGACGACCCACCGGATAGCCCTGCTGGGCGGCAAGCTCCACCGCCCGTTCCTTGGCCTGCTGGTTGATGATTGAGGCCGGCAGCAGCTTTCGGTCGACACCGAGTGCGAGCAGGTGATGCCTGCCCTGCGTATAGAGCAGCCTCTCGTCGTGGCCACAGGCAACGAAGCCGCGGGTCTGCATGTCGAAACCACTGCAGGGTTGCAGCGGCCGGCGTCCAAGGGCTTCTTCGAGTTCTGCGGCCGGAACGGACCAGTTTTCAGGCAGGCGGTAGAGAATCAGGTTCTTCAACAACACGGGCCCCGGACCCACGGCCGGGGGGCGGCCGAGTATAGCGGCTGAGAACGGGCGCAGGTTATTCCCTGGCAAAAGCGGCTGCTAGTTCCTGCTCCACAAGCGCTCGGCAAGCTGCGCAGATTCCGCATCATGGTCAGTACGCTCGCCAGCCTGCACATACTCGCCGGCATCAGCCGGCGGAATAAAGCGCGCAACTTCGTCCGTGACGAATTCCCAGTGCCAGTCAGCGAGGACACCGTTATAGGGCCGCCCCCATGCAGCACTGACAGAGTCCGTGTCGGCATCAACCACAAACAGGCGCACGTCGCGTCGACGGACATTCCAGTCAGTGCGCAACGTCTCTGCCAGCGCGGCCGGCCCGAAAACCAGCAGCCACCATTGCGCGGGGAGCTGATCGCCGCGACGGCTCTTCACAACGCGACCGAGGATCCAGCATTCGGTGATCTGCGGCTGCTCTGCATTCAGCCGCTGCAGATAGCGTTGCATATCGGGCTCAAGCCGGAAGCGCGGCACACTGCCCGTCCACGAATCGCCAGCAATGCGCATCAGATGAGTGGGCGCGAGGCCCGTCACGGCGACGTACGCAAACAATCCGCCCATGCAGACGTCGACGATGACCTGTGCACCGCTCATCAGCAGGGTCTGCAGGTCGACGATACCGTGCGCCCGGACACTGACCAGGGATACCGCCGCAAACAGGGCCGCCAGGGCAAGCAGGCCAGCCAGAACCCGCAGCCAGACCGGCACGACATATAGCCGGGTCGTGGCCCGCTCCTTCGGCGGCGCGATGGACTCGGGATCAGTAATGGGGAGGGATCTCCGTCTCAGGTGCCGGCTCGCCGACCCGGCTTTCCATCAATTCGAGCTGCTGCTTCAGTTGCTGGTTACGCAGTACGGCCTCATCCAGCCGCTGCGACTGCTCGTAAAGCACATCGCTCAATTCCTGTATCGCCCGCTCCAGATGTGCACACTTGAACTCCAGCGCCTCAAGGCGCACCACATCATTCACAGCCCTGCTCCCTGCCCGCAAACCGGTAACTGGGCCGGATTGTCACACAGCCAATTCCGCCTGCGTATTGACCCGCCCTGCCAGATGGCATACCTTCACTCACGCAAATGGCGTTTTTGGCCAGCCTTCGACCATGTATCCCGTCCGGGATTTCAAGACGAGTGCTTCCCTCAAACTCCATAATTGTTAAAGGTCACGCGGGGTCGGCGTTATTCCCAAGTGTCCTGTTTTTTTTAACGCCATAAGGAATACTTACGTTAATGGCTACCGGAACTGTCAAGTGGTTTAACGCCCAAAAGGGCTTCGGGTTCATCCAGCCGTCCGACGGCTCGAAGGACGTGTTCGTTCATGTGACTGCAGTACAGGCCGCCGGCATGGCGACCCTGAACGAAGGTCAGAGCATCTCTTTCGACATCACCAACGAGCGCGGCAAGCCAGCAGCTGCCAACCTGCGGGCGTCCTGATAACCGGTTCTGCGCTCTGACGGGCCTCCACTGAGGTAACTGTCAGCGGCGACCTGAACAGGCATCATCGGATGCAATAGTGCCCCGGCCAGTCCGGGGCATTTTTTTGTCTGGCGTTTCTGTACCAGGAACCCGCTTTATTACGGCAGCCAGAGATACCGTCACCCGGAAATAACGTTCTGTAAAACAGGATTCATTACCGTTCTTGGAAAATCATCCGGAAGGGTGACGACGCGAGCAGACGGTTTCACGAAGATCATCCTCAATGCCATAC
>CAYJPG010000065.1:0-16245 GCA_964371995.1 uncultured Chromatiaceae bacterium
GCCCGGGGTTCTGCCCCTCGAGATGCATTACCGGATAGAGCGCTCCTGACCCGTGCGAATCCTGTTTCTCAGTCACTACTTTCCGCCCGAGGTGAACGCGCCGGCGAGCCGCACCTATGAGCATTGCCGTGCCTGGGTGCAGAGTGGCCAGGAGGTGCTGGTCGCTACCAATGTGCCCAATCATCCGGCAGGCCAGGTCTATCCGGGTTACCGCAATGGCCTGGTGCAGCGCGAGACCATTGATGGAATCAATGTCTATCGCTTGCTCACCTTTCTTGCGCCGAACCGGGGCGTGTTGCGTCGTGCCCTGAACTATTTCTTCTATCTGGTTATGGCCGTACTTGTTGCGCCATTCCTGCCGCGTGTTGACGTCGTGGTGTCGACCTCACCACAGTTTTTCTGCGGGCTGGCGGGTTACTTTGTCAGTCGCATCAAACGCGTGCCATGGGTCCTGGAGATTCGTGATCTCTGGCCCGAGTCCATTGTTGCGGTCGGTGCCGCGCGACCCAGCCTCATGCTGCGATGGGTTGCCAGTCTCGCAAGGTTTGCCTACCGCAAGGCTGATCTCGTGTTGTGTGTCACCGACTCATTCAAGACCGCGATCATGGCCGAGGGCATTCCCGGCGACAAGATTGCGGTGATCAAGAATGGAGTGGACCTTGCGTTCTATGCTCCGGAATCCATTCCGGATGCTGATGCTGTCGATATCCCGGGGCTCGGCGACATCCGCGGGAAATTCATTGCCGCCTATGTCGGTACTCACGGTATGGCGCACGGTCTCGATACGATCCTGCAGGCCGCCGAGCTGTTGCGTGATGTTCCGGATGTGCTGTTCCTCCTGGTCGGCGACGGTGCCCGACGCGAACACCTCCTGGAACAGCGCAACACCATGCAACTGGATAACGTGGTGATGCTTGAACAGCAGCCCAAGTCAATGATGCCCGTGATCTGGGCAATTACCGGTGCCAGTCTGGTCCTGCTCAGGGATGAGCCGACTTTTCTGAGTGTAATCCCGTCAAAGATATTCGAGAGCATGGCGATGCAACGGCCGATCATTCTCGGTGTGCGCGGCGAGAGCCAGGCCTTGCTTGAAGAGAGCGGTGCGGGAATCTGCATACAGCCGGAAAGTGCTGCCGAACTCGCGGCCGCAGTGCGGCGCCTCCATGCAGATGTCGAGATGCGACGGACGATGGGGCAGGCCGGCCGGCGCTTCGTGACTGAAAACTTCGACCGGAAGGTATTGGCAGCCCGATACCTGGACCTGCTCACCAGCGTGGTCGAGAAGCGCCGCAGGCAACGCACATCGTCAGCTTCCGGGATGCGGGACTGATCGTCCATGGTTGAGCATTCTTCAGCGCCCTCTGGGCACAGGCAGGTATTGTTCCCAGGACTGTTCCTGGTGGCTTTCGCGATTTTGCTGTTTACCTTCCGTCAGGGTCTCGCCGACATGGTGGAGCGCTGGGGGCACGCTGAATACAGCCACGGATACCTGATTCCTTTTATCAGCCTGTACCTGCTCGCGGTGCGCCTTGAGCGGTTCGAAGATGTGAGGCCGATACCGTCGTGGGTCGGCGTGGGCATGGTGCTGGTCGGCCTGGTTGGTTTCCTGCTGGGTGATCTGAGTGCGCTCTTTGTTATCGCGCAGTATTCCTTTGTGCTGACCCTGTGGGGATTGGTCGTGACACAGGTGGGCGGACGGGGGCTAAGAGTGCTCTGGCCCGCGCTGGTCTTTCTGTTGTTCATGGTGCCGCTGCCCTACTTTATCCAGTCGAATTTGTCGAACAACCTGCAGCTGGTCTCGTCGGAGCTGGGGACCGCATTCCTGCGGTCGATCGGGATCCCGGTCTTTCTGCAAGGTAACGTCATTGATCTCGGCAACTACAAGCTGCAGGTAGTAGAGGCCTGTGCCGGGCTTCGTTACCTGTTTCCGCTGATGGCTTTTGCCTTGCTGTGTGCGGTGATGTTCCGTGGTGCGATCTGGAAGCGTTCTTTACTGTTCTTTAGCAGCGTGCCTATTGCCATCGTCATGAACAGTTTTCGTATTGCAGTAACCGGTGTGTTGGTAAACAGC
This sequence comes from uncultured Chromatiaceae bacterium, assembly GCA_964371995.1. Classification (GTDB taxonomy): domain Bacteria; phylum Pseudomonadota; class Gammaproteobacteria; order Steroidobacterales; genus SHZI01. The sequence goes on from CAYJPG010000065.1 coordinate 2,072, forward strand.
TATGGCACATCGGCAGCGGAAGGCTTTCTGCACTATTTTGAAGGCTGGGTGATCTTCACCCTGTGCCTCATGATCCTCTTTGCAGAAATGTGGATACTGGCGAGCGCAGGTGGTCAGAAGCTGGATGATGTCCTCAATCTGGATTTGCCCGGTCGTGAGGTCCTGCCAGGGCTCGGCATGCTGCTTGCTCCAAGCCGGCAACTCGGTACTGCCGTCCTGCTGCTCGTCGTTGCAGGTGTGGCGTCGTTCCTGATCGGTAATCGTGAAGAGATCGTTCCTGCGCGGACTTCGTTAACCGCCTTCCCGCTCAAGCTGGGCGAGTGGCGCGGTCGGGAAGGTGAGATGCCGCGTGATCAGCTGGACGTTCTCAAGCTCACCGACTACACCATAGTTAGCTTCAGTCGTCCGGACATTAGGGTGCCGGTAGAGCTTTATGTGGCTTACTACGCGTCACAGCGTTCGGGCGCTTCGATTCATTCGCCGCGCACCTGCCTGCCAGGCGGAGGCTGGATGATCGATGAATTGAGCCTGATCGATGTCAAAGGCGCGGGGCCGGAAGATTCTCTGATCGTCAACCGTGCGCTGATCAGTTTCGGCGAGCAGCGCATGCTGGTTTATTACTGGTTCGACCAGCGTGGAAGGATTGTTAGCAATGAGTACCTGGCAAAGTGGTACATCTTCAGGGACTCGCTGATGATGAACCGGACAGATGGTGCTCTGGTGCGGGTAATGACGCCGGTGACTGATGTCAGCCAGATTGCATCTGCCGACCAGCGCTTGCAGGATTTTATTCGTGTAGCGGCTCCGCGCCTCAGTTATTTCATTCCAGGGACCTGATTTCATTCAGGGTAGTACAGCAGGAAGAAAATGCGTCAGGTAGTTCAGAATTTTCGTAGCGGTGATTTGCGGGTCAAGGATGTGCCCGCGCCGGGTGTCCGGGCGGGCCAGTTGTTGATTGCCAATGTCCGTTCGCTGATCAGTGCCGGAACGGAAAAATCCACGGTCAATGTTGCGAAGAAGGGGCTTATCGGCAAAGCGCTCGAGCGCCCGGAGATGGCGAAAAAGGTCATCGACAAGGCATTGAAGGATGGTCTGGCAGAGACCGCACAGATGGTCTTTCAGCGCCTGGATGCGCCCGTCGCACTCGGTTACAGCTGCGCCGGTTATGTGGTTGGCGTCGGTAGTGGAGTCAACGGCTTCGCAGTGGGCGACCGGGTTGCCTGTGCGGGACAGAACTATGCTTCTCATGCTGAGTTTGTAGGAGTACCGGTCAACCTGTGCAGCCGGATCCCCGATGGCGTGGATTTTGATGCCGCAGCCTATGTCACGCTCGGCGCTATCGCCATGCAGGGTGTGCGGCAGGCGGAGCCACGGCTTGGCGAGTTGGTGGTGGTAATCGGTCTGGGTCTGCTCGGCCAGTTGGCAGTGCAGATGCTGAAAGCAAATGGTTGCCGTGTACTGGCCGCTGATGTTGCTGCCGGCAAGCTGGCGATGGCAAAGCAGTTCGGTGCTGACGATGCAGTATTGATCGGCGAACTGGCTGAGGCGACAAAGGTCATGAGCGGCGGGCGTGGCGCCGATTGCGTGCTTATCGCTGCGAGTACCAAAGATAACGGTCCGGTCGAAGTTGCCGGAGAGATCTGCCGCAAGAAGGGCCGGGTGGTCGTATTGGGCGCGGTCGGCATGAATCTGCCGCGGGAGCCCTACTACCTAAAGGAGCTCGAGTTGCGGCTTTCTACCTCCTATGGTCCCGGCCGTTACGACCCGGCCTACGAGGAGAATGGACAGGACTACCCCTATGGATATGTACGCTGGACTGAAGGCCGGAACATGGAGGCCTTTCTGTGGCTGATCCAGGCGGGAAAGGTCGATGTCAGCAGCCTGACGACCCACCGATTTGCGATCAACGAAGCTGAGCAAGCCTACAAGCTGATGATGGAGGCGACGGAACCCTACCTCGGCATCCTGCTTGAGTATGCAGGGAATGCCGCCAGTGTGGTCCAGCCGCTTGCGGTAACCACCGGCGTGCGTGCTGCAAGGCTCAGTATCGGCCTGATCGGCCCCGGCACGCACGTGCGCGACAGGCTGCTCGGCCCGCTGCAGAAGATTGCAGGTACCGGTATTCGCTGGATTTGTACCAGTACCGGTGTCAATGCCGATGCGCTTGCAGAAAAGCTCGGTGTTGCAAATCGCACGACAGATTTCCGACAGGTTCTGGCAGATCCGGAAACCAATGTCGTGGTGATCGGTACACGCCACGGCTCACATGCGCGCATGGTCATCGAGTCGCTGGAGGCAGGAAAGCACGTTTTCGTTGAAAAGCCGCTTTGTCTTGGCGAAGACGACCTGGCGCAGATTGTTGCCACCTATGCCCGCAAGGCTGGAGAGGGTTTGCGTCTGATGGTTGGCTTCAACCGCCGCTTTTCAGAGCACGGTGTGAAGGCGCGTGAGTTTTTCGCGGGCCATCGTGAGCCACTGGTGATGATGTATCGGGTGAATGCGGGTGCTGTTCCGCCCACTCATTGGGTGCAGGATCCGGTTTCCGGTGGCGGACGCATCATCGGTGAGGCCTGTCATTTCCTCGATTACATGCAGTTTGTCTGCGGTTCTCGTCCAGTTGCTGCACGCGGTATGGCGATCGGCAGCCACAGTTCGGGTATCACCTCGGATCAAAGTATTCTGAGTTTCAGGTTCGCAGACGGTTCCGTCGGCACTGTTGTGTACGCTGCCGGCGGGGATGGAAGTCTCGCCAAGGAACGCTTCGAGGCTTTTGGCGGCGGCAAGGCGCTGGTCATGGACGACTTCCTCGTGACCGAGTTCCATGAGAATGGCCGTTCCCGGCGCTTCAAGTCCGGCAAGCGCGACAAGGGCTTCTCGCAGGAGATGCAGCAGTTCTGCAAGGAGATTCTTGAAGGCGGTAGCCCATCGATGTCTTTTGAAGAGATCGAAGCTGTGTCGCGCGCGTGCATTCTGGCGGCGCAGAGTTTACAGACGGGTGAGGAGTACCCGCTCTGAACCCTGTACCGACCGGACCATGGTTCAGCGCATGATTGAGGTTGGTGAAACGGCTGAGTCATACCGGAGCGCAAAATGATCGCTTGGTTCCGGGGGGTTGCTCCGGGCTTGTGGTCCACCTTGGTTGTGCAGGTCGCGGCGGCGGCCTCAATGTTTTCGATGTTCCTGCTGGCCGCACGGCTGATGCCAGTCACTTTATACGGTTCGTTCAGTTTCGGGCTGAGTGTCGGCTCGGTGCTTGCGCTGTTATGTGCTCTTGGTTATCCAAGTCTTGTAATGCGTACCGTTGCCCAGCACTCGGCATTAGGGGATTACAGCCTGGTAAAGGGTATCTGCCTTTATACGGTACGCCGCACTCTGGTGGCGATACTCATTACTGGACTGGTATTGCTGGTCTTGATTCTGTTTGCTGGCAAGCTGCGACCTGAGATTTCAACCGGCCTTGTTTTCGCGATGGTGGTTGTGGTTCTGTACCCACTTGGGGTCATTCGGGGTAACGCGGCGCGAGGCCTTGCTGCCATTCCGTGTGGGATCCTCCCCGAAGAGGTTGTTCGTCCGGTGGTATTTATCTGCCTCCTGGCGCTCGCGCCGGCCCTGCTGTCGATTGACGTGGGCGTGTCGGCGACTCTTTTCGCGGTAGCCGGGACTTTGTCACTCGCAGCAGGCCTGTGGTGCTTGCGCACAAAGCTTCCTTTTAAGTGGAACAGTGTGTCGGCGGAGTACCATTCGGAAAAATGGCGTCGTACTTCGTCGAAAATGTTGATTGGTTCTGTTTTCCAGGAGCTATTGAGTCGAACAGATGTGATTGCTCTTGGAATTGTCGCTTCCATGTCCATGACGGCCCAGTACACTGCTGCAGCAAAAGTGGTGCTGATCAGTGTGTTTTTTCTGCGTGTTGTGGATGTGCTTTACGCGCCCAAAATCGCAGTTGCGCATGCACGCTTTGACACGGGCGCTCTTAGGCAGGCGGTTTCGCAATCGGCATTTATTTCATTTGTTGCTTCTCTCCCGCTCATTGTTGCGCTTTTTGTGGTGCCGGAATGGTTTTTGTCTGCATTTGGTGCGGAGTATCTGGAGGGAGGCTCGGTCCTTAGAATTCTGGCCATGGGCCAGTTCGTCAATGCTGCAACTGGTTCTGTAGGTTTCGCGCTCCTGATGACCGGTCATGAATCCGCATTCGTACGTATTGTTGCGCTTTCGACCATGCTGAATATCGCGGGTCACGTTATGTTTACGACGTCTTTTGGCATCATCGGTGCCGCATGGGTAACGGCAGCTTCGGTGGCCATGCAGAACATTCTGCTTTTGCTGATGGTTTACCGGAAACTTTTTGCGCCAGGATTTAATGGTAATGGCTGACGTACTTCTTCAGTTGTTCTATTTTTTGCGGCCAATAATGTTCATCTACGTGGATGCGCGTTTTTTTGGCCTTGGTGTTTTTGAAATTCTGACGATCCTGATGGTTGGCGTGTTGTTCTGCGCATTTCTTTTATCTAGTTGGGATGCGCGGCGTGGGCTGGACCGGCTCGATGTTGTCATGATTATTTTTGTGATCTGGTGCGTAATTGTCACGGTAGTTCAGTGGGACTTGTCGGATCTCAAGGCATCTGTAAAGTGGATGCTGCCATTTGTGATGTATCTGCTGCTCAGAAGAATGGTGCGCACGGAAAGGGATTTTCTTCGCTATCTGCGTAATCTGGTCGTTGGCTTTGCAGTTATGGTGTCCATTAATGTCGTTGCAATTCTTCAGGGGAAGGGCCTGTACAGTGTGAATTACTACACTGGTTTTGAGCGATATCAGGGAGTGTTCAAGGACCTGCATTCAATGGCTCATACGATCGGGTTTGCCATAATGCTCGTGTTTATTTATGCAGGGCTCCATCGCGCGTGGCACGGTCGCGGGTCATGGCGCAGGCAAAAAGCTGTGACGGTGCTTTGCGCCGTGATGGTGCCGATTGCCCTATTCAGTTTGTTCAAGAGCAATGTACGTACGGTCATGATTGGCTTGGTCGTGTTTTTTGGGGTTCTTGTGTGGTTGCGTAACCGGCGTATGTTTGCCTTGTATGCGGGGGGGCTCATGGCCGTCTGGCTGCTGTCGTCATATGTGCAGACTGTCTTCTGGGATGCGACGCAGGGCAAAGGAGTCGGAACTGCGCTGGAAATGGCGGGGTCCGGACGTCCATTCATTTGGGAGCATAACCTGCGCATGTACGCTGCGTTGCCATTCGATCAACAGATCACCGGGCTTGGCGTCGGCAACGAAATCGGTGTGATGCCGGCTAACGGAGTGATTACCTCGGAGTACCGATTTCGAGCATGGGAAAGCCACAACGACTACCTTTCGGCCTTGATGGAGTTGGGTATCGTGGGATTTGTGCTTGTGATTTGGATTTATTACTTGATTTTTCAACAGGCCAGAGCTGCTCCCGTGCCGGTCAGGCCATACTTTCTTGCCCTGATCGTCGCAGTAGCAGTGATGAATTTTCTGAGCAATAGCTATCTGAACCGATTCGGCCTCGGGCAACTCTTTGTAATGATAATGATTGGTCTCGATGTGGCTCGGAGTGGTCATCATTCGCACTCCACCGCAGTGGGGGTGGCTGGTGACGTGCCCGGTGCAGGCAGGCGCAGGCGGCTGTGACGAGAGCTGTATTGCTGGTGATCGCGTGGTCGGTGATGGTTGTATCACCATCCATGGCCGCGGAAAATCAACGTCGCTTTCTTCTCGACGAAGAGTTTTCATGGATGGATCGGGCGGCCGCAGATCAGCTTGTGAGCAAAGCAAAGCGGGCTGGCTTTAATGTGATTGTTCCCTGCGTATGGCATGGACGCGGTGTTACCTGGCGTAGTTCATTGCCTAAGGAGCCGCGTTGGATAGATAACGCGAATCCGCTGGGTGATCCTCTTGCATACCTCATCAAGCGGGCACATGAGGAAGGGATGGAGGTCCATCCATGGTTTACGCTGGTTAAACGGCAGCGAGATTTCTATTCGGAGTTTGCGGACCCTGGTGTGCCAGAAGATGCTTTCGATGTTCACAATCAGCAGTTTCGGCGCCTTATTCGCGATGTCGTTCTAGAGGTTGTCGAGAAGTATCCAGTTGACGGGATTAACCTCGATTACGTTCGGTCGCGGGGTATTTGTGTGTCGGATAAGTGTAAGGCTGATTACCGTGTTCGTACGGGCCGCAACCTTTCCTCCGATAGTCTTTCATATAAATTCTTGCCGGAGGCCAAAGAGTCCATTTCGAGCTGGAACCGGGCTGCGGTCGAAGAGTTGCTGGTATCCATATCGACGGCCATTCGTGCCAAAGTGCCTGCCGCAATCATTTCTGTAAGCTCGCATGCCGGATATGAGCCTTTACGTCTTGAGGGTACCAATAGTATTGCGTGGGCAAATGCTGGTCTTGTCGACTACATCCTGCATATTGAGTATGCACAGTTGGATGCTATCCGGTATGACCTGCTCGATGCGGCGTTAAATAGTATGAATAATCCTGCACAGCTAATCATGATTGCCGGAAATTACGAGTTCGAGGAAGGCAATCGCAGCCATGTCTGGCCGCGGGATCATCTGGAAGTTGGCAAGGTCATCAAGTTTGCGACTACTTTCAATCCGGCTCAGCGAAGCGCTGCCCTCTATGAGTATCGCTTTCTGACCGAGGCGCAGATTGCAGTTATTGCAGCCGAGTGGGATAGACCCGGACCAACTATAGGCAATGCCAATCAGTAAAGGGAAGCGCCGCGTCCTGGTGGTCGGGCCAGGTGTCGACTCCAAGGGAGGCATAACTGCCGTCATTCATAACTATGGCAGAAGCAGCTTCTGGGCTGAGTTTGGCTGTACTCATTTTTCCTCGACACGGGATGGGTCTCGGATATTTAAGCTTATATACGCGATCTACCGGTTCGGCGTTTTTCTGTGGACCATCTTGAGTTCCAGGCCAACCGCCATTTCACTTCATACTTCACATGGCTCCAGTTTTTATCGGAAGTGTGGCTATTTGCTTGCTGCCCGTATGTTTTTTATCCCTGTTGTATTGCATATACACCCGGCTGGGTTCATTGACTTCTATAACGGGGCATCACCTCTGTGCCAGAGGTTCGTGCGGCTGGCAGCCCGTCTCAGTGATCGGATCGTGTTCCTGTCGATTGCGCAGCTGGAAGCATTCAGGCCGGTATATCCTCAGGCGAAGATGGCGGTTATCAGCAATCCGGTTGATATTTCGGCTTTTTCGGAGTGGCGTAGCGACTGGCGACATATGCCACACCAAATCCTCTACCTTGGTTGGATCATCCGCGAGAAAGGGGTCTATGACCTTGCCGCTGCGATTCCCCGTGTTGTGGAGGAATTTCCTGATGCATCTTTTGTGTTTGGCGGGACCAAAGAGCTTGCCAAATTTCGATCCTTGCTCGCAGAGCAGCAGCTTAGTGCGCACGCGCAGGTTGTTGGCTGGGTTGAGGGTGACGAGCGTTTGCGCCTCTTGCGTACCTCGCGTGTACTAGTACTGCCCAGTTATTCTGAAGGTGTACCAAACGTCATCCTTGAGGCCATGGCTGCCCGTGTACCGATTGTGGCGACGCCGGTAGGCGGTGTTCCGAGTGTTGTGGAAGATGGAATAACCGGTGTGTTTGTGCAGCCGGGTGACGTGGCCGGAATTTCGGCAGCAATATGCCGGTTGTTGCGTGACAAGGAGGAGTGCGAGCATCTCGCGGAAAATGCTTACAGTGAAGTCAGTAAAAAATACGATATTGAGATAATTGCCGAGCAACTTCGCCAGCTCTATGGAGGCTTGGCCTGATCTTTGTTGTGAATTTCTCGGGGCGCCTGATATGGATCTTTCGGCAGATCTCCGTAATGCCTGCGGCAGAGATTGGCTATAGATCCTGGCAGTATCTGCAGTAGGTTGGGGGGCAATGCCGGCCGCATATGGTTACAGGCGTGCGGACCAGAACTACAGTCCCTTCAGGTAACGGCGTTTTTTCAGTCACCTCATTGACAGCTGTTGAGCCCGGTGGGTGAGCGGGACCCCACATACGAAGCGCGGCTGTTAGCAGGCGGTATTTCTGTCACTGATCTTTTGCTTGTCCGACGTGGATCTGCTCATCGATCCGGGCACCGGTCGCTGGTGATGGCCTGGAGTAGCTGGCTGCCGAACGGAATGTATGTAACCGGGGGCTGCGCAATGGGTGCTGTTTCGGCTATGTATCCGGTGCGGCCAAGGCGGATGCCCTCCAGCAGTGCGATATCTACCTGTTCACATTCCGGGCGGAGGGCATACCGAATTCCGTGCTTGAGGCAATGGCCTTCGGGCTGCCGACTGTGACCTGTCCGGTGGGCGGTATGCGCGATTTCTTCGAAGATGGCCATATGGGTTATGCCACGGACGGCCTCGATCCCGGCGACCTGAGTGCTTGGCTGGCAGCAGACAAAAGCACATGTGTGGCATAGCCGGTTTTGTATCAGGAAGGCAGCGAGATGGTGCGGCGATGATCCGCGCCCTGCATCATCGCGGGCCGGATGCGCAGGGCAGCTTTGGTGTGGAAATCAAGGATCGGCAGGTATTTGTCGGTCACGCAAGGCTCAGCATCATTGACCTGAGTGCCGCCGGCATCCAGCCGATGTTCACGGCCAATCGGCAGATCGCGCTGGTGTTCAATGGCGAGATCTACAACTTCCAGGTACTGCGTACACGCTTCCTGTCTGACGTGCAATTTCACTCAACGACAGACACGGAAGTGTTGCTCGCCCTTTACGAGCGCATGGGGCTTGGCTTTCTCGATCACCTCAATGGCGACTTCGCCATTGCCATCCTCGATCAGGTCCGCGGCAAGTTGTTGCTGATCCGTGACCGGATTGGTGTCAAGCCACTATATGTCTGGCAAAGCGGTGAGGAACTTGTTTTCGGTTCAGAGATCAAGGCGCTGCTCGCCGGCGGCGTAGAGCCGGCACTGGCCCGCGAGAAGCTGCAGCAGTATTTCATTTTCAAGTACACGCCAGGGGCGACAACGCTCTTCAGTGGCGTTGAGCGCCTGCTGCCTGGCCACTGGCTGGAGTACGACCTCAACACTCACCGCAGCCGGATTAGCCGTTGGTGGGAGCCGACGACCACGACCGACCATTCCATCACCTATCCGGAGGCCTGCGAGCGGGTTCGGGATATCGTGCAGGATGCCACCAAACTGCGACTCATCGCCGATGTACCGGTTGGAAATTTCCTGTCCGGTGGTCTCGATTCCACCATCATTGCCGGAATGATCCGTGAGCGCGGCCAGATCCGGCACTATTGCGCGCGGCAAAGCGAGGCCGATATCGCCCGGGAAGGTACCAGCTCTGATTACCGCCATGCGCAGCGCTTGGCCAACGACTGGCAACTCAATTTTCAAGCCATCGATATCGGCGCCGCCGAGGTGACCCGCGAGCAGATCAGCCGCACCATGTTTTTTGCCGATGACCTGATCGCAGACTCGGCACAGATTCCCACCTGGCTTATTACCCAGGGGGGCTCCAAAACTTCCCGGGTATTTCTCAGCGGTATGGGTGCCGACGAACTGTTTCTTGGCTATGCTGGTCATCTGCTCACACTGCTGTCATCCTATGTGGAAGCGGTGCCTGGACATGGTGTCTTTCTCAACCTGGTCAGCAACCTTGCGCAGGGCAAGGGCCGTTTCCGGAGTGCACGACGCTATCTCTACAAGCTGGGCAAGTACCGCAACTATTCGGCTTGGCGACCGGCGATCTTCAGCCTGGTGGGCGATTTCGAAACTTCCGCGTCGCTGGTTGACGGTGACCGGGAGGCAACAGCCAGCTACCTGGCCAACTATTTTCCCGAGGGGCAGGATGCTTTCCAGGGCTTCAAGCGTTTCGAATTTGATAATTTCCTGCAGAAGAATCTTTCCTATACTGATCGCATGTCGATGGCGAATTCCGTCGAGGTGCGCGTGCCGTTCCTCGATCACCGGCTGGTCGAGCTGGCCGGTACGCTGCCGCGCCGCTACAAACTGAGCGATCTCGGCAAGGCCAAGCGCATCTTGAAAGATACCTTTGCCGGACAGGTACCCAACTATGTCATGCAGCGGAAGAAGGCCGGCTTTGCCATGCCGATCCGGGGCGTCTTCAATTCCCGTGAGCGGGTAGATACGCTGCTGGATTACGAGCTGCTGGCTGATGCGGGCCATGTCAGTATTCCGGCGATGCGGACAGTGATCGACAGTCATGTGGCCGGACTCGAAGACAATTCCTCCCTGATCTACGCTCTGATCTCGTTTCAGGAGTGGTACAAGCTGTTCTTTCGGTAGGCACTTATGAAGCAGTTATCCCAGAGGCTCCGCGACGGAGCGATGAGTGTGATCCGTAGTCTCCAATGAGCATCCTCGGCAGGCTTCCCTGGTTATGGCGTCGCCTAAGCGTGATGTCGGCTGGTGAGGTCGTCTATCGATTGCAGTCGGGGTTGGTGGACGGATTGGCAAGACTCGGTGAACGAATCAGTCCACCGGGGCGGCGGGCTCTGCCGGAGGCATTGCTAGCCGCAGGCTTTCTGCAGGCCGACACGCCGCAGCTGTTCGTACCGCCTTGCGAGCGCAGTCCGGACGATGAGCGACGCCTGCTCGCCGGCGAGCTGCCGGTTTTCGGCCAATGGGTGGCGGTACGCCCTGAGGCATTGTTCTGGCACACCGACCCGCTGCTCCAGTCCGTGTGGCCGCAGATCCCGTATCGGCAGATCGATTACCGGCCGGGCAATGCGATCGGTGATGTGCGCATCGTCTGGGAGCTGAACCGGCTGCAGCATCTGTTCTCACTGGCGATGATCGCGCATCAGGAACCGGCGCTGCGTCGGACGGCTGTGCAGCGCCTGGAGGCAGATCTGCAATCCTGGCACGCGGCCAATCCGCCGGGCATCGGTGTGAATTTTCTTTCCGCGATGGAGGAGGCGCTGCGCCTCATCAGCCTGTTCCATGCCTGGGATCTGGTTCGGAAGTGGGCGTCATCTGAAACCCGGGCGATTGTTGCCAAAATCGTTGCCTGTCACGCACCGCATATACAGCGGCGCTTGTCGCTGTACTCATCCGCCGGTAACCACACCATTGCGGAAGCAACCGGTCTGCTCTACGCGGGAATCCTGCTGCCGGAGCATCCGGGCGCAGCCCGCTGGCGGGAAACCGGTCGCCGCCTGCTGCGTGTCGAGGCCGCCCGGCAGATCGATGCCGATGGCGGCGGCCTTGAACAGGCCACCTGGTATCTGCTGTTCATCACCGATCTGCTCGGGCTCGCACAGGCATTGTTGTCGCACAAAGGAGAAGCACCCGAGCCGGCCATCGATGCAGCACTGCTGCGCAGCCGGGGCTTTCTCAATCAACTGGCAACGGGCCCGGCCGATCTGCCGAAGATCGGTGATGCGGACGATGGCTATGCGCTGTCTCCGGCGTTGCGAGTCTCGTGGTCATCAGCTGGCGATAACGAGCCGGTGCAGTGCTCGCTGCGCACCTCGGGTCTCAGCCTTGTGCGTCATAGCGCAGAGGACCGACTGGTTTTTCTGCACAACCCGCTCGGCATGGCGCCCGGCTTTGGTCATGGGCATGCCGACTGCCTGTCGCTGATCTTCCGTTTTGCCGGTATTGATCTGCTGATCGATCCGGGTACCGGTGGCTATGGTGGTGCTGCGGATTATCGCCGCTATTTCCGCTCCGCTACCGGGCACAACACGGCGAACGTTGATGATGCCGATCAGGCCGAGCAGGCAGGTGCCTTCCTGTGGACGCGGCCGTATCGGGTGGAGCTGCTGGCCAGTCGTTTTGAGGCCGGTGGCGCCTGCTGGCTGGCGCGACACGATGCGTTTCAGGCGCAGGGCGTGACCCACTATCGCGGTGTGGTCTACCGGCCAGGCGAGTTTTTGGCGATATGGGATCACTTCGATGGGGCCGCCGGGCATGAAGTGAGCTTGCACTGGCACCTGGGCTGTCCGGTTGACAAAATCGATCCGGATGCAGGCCGTGTCGAACTTCAGGCGGGCGAACGGCGTGTCTTACTGGAAATCACTGGCGGTATGCTTGCTTTGTCTGAAGGGCAGGCAGAATCTCTGCTCGGCTGGCGATCACAACGCTATGGTAGCGTTGCACCATGCCCTGTTCTGACGGTGCGTGCCGATCAGAAAGTTCCATGTCGCTTACTTACCGTGTTGTGGCTGAGTGAACCGGCAGCACCCGGTAGCCTTGATCCGTTGTTTACCGAATTTGCGAGACATACCGAAACGTAGGAGCTTCTGGTAGGCGCTCCTACGAGATGCAATCCGGATCAATTGTCGAAAGTATCCGGCGCATTGCGCATCAGGAGGATGGTCATGGCGGTGAGGTATCCACCAAGCAGCAGAACGACCAGGCCGCCGAGCCATACCGGCCAGCTTGCAACCAGCAGCAAGCTACTGCCAGATTTGCGGCCTGATGCCAACAGACGTGAGTCCGTCGATACGCCGTGGTCGTGGACCTCATTCGCCAGTTGGTCAAGTAGGGTTTCATACTGGTCATACGCCAGCCGGATCTCCTGTATATCCGCGACAGGCTTGTCCAGCGCTATCTGCGGATAGATCAATGCGCGCCAGTTGAGAATGGTTGCGGTATAGCGGCCGTGAGCAACCTGCAGCTGCGCCTTCGTACTGTCAGGTAACAGTGGCTCGGATGTGGCAAGGACGATGGCCAGCAGGCTATCGGCCTCATCCCTGTCCGTTGACTGGCGATCGAGCAGTTCGCTTCGCTTGTCGACCGGGGTATCGTCCAGGCGGTTAACGGTGCGCAGCATGCGGCTGGCCTGCCAGGACAATGCCCTGATGCTATTGAGTGTAGGGAGACTTGACTGCAGTAGTTCAGAATAAGCTTGGCTGGTTCTCGTAAGCAGGAAATAGCCTGCTGCAGCCACTGCAATGTTTGAAACAAGCAGGCAGATCGCAATGAAGCTGGTTTTCATGGGGCGGACACTAACCGATGAATGGCCGGATCGGAAGGTCTTTTCCAGCTACGGCCGCTCCTGCCGGGAGTTGGCAGATCGGGTGTGTGATGGACCGCAATTATTTCATCCAACTAACCTGATATTCTGACAACTCGGCCTCAGTGGGGGGGGGCGTATTATCAGCTGAGGTCGGGAAGCCAGGCATCATGTCAACTCCAAAGCGTGTGAATGTGCTCGGCATCCCGGTCGATTGCGTCGATGTGGGGCGTGCGCTTGAGGCCGTCGATGCCATGGTCCAGGGTGATCGGCCACGAACGATCCTGGCCGTTAATCCTGAAAAAATAATGAAGGCCCAGTCCGACCCGGTGTTGCGGGCTACGCTGACTGAGGCGGGCCTGGTGATCCCGGATGGTATCGGGGTGGTATACGCCGTGCGCCTGTTGTGGAAGGAGCCCATTGGGCGCGTGGCCGGCGCTGACCTGATGCCGGAGATCTGTGCTCAGGCCAGCCACCGTGGCTACCGGATCTTTCTGTTCGGGGCGGCACCAGATGTAAATATCCGGGCCGTCGCAATACTGCGGCAGCGATATCCCGGCATCAATATCGTCGGGCATCGTGACGGATACATAAAAGATGAGCAGATGCCGGAGCTGATCGATGCCATCAATGCGTCGTGTGCCCAGGTTCTGTTTGTTGCACTTGGCAGTCCGCGGCAGGAGCTGTGGATGGAGAAGTACCTGCCCCACTTGCGGCATGTCCGGGTCTGTCAGGGCGTGGGTGGTACCTTCGATGTCATTGCAGGTCGCGTACGCCGGGCACCGAAACTGGTTCGTCGAGCCAATCTCGAATGGCTATACCGGCTGGTAACCCAGCCCCGGCGGGCTTTTCGTCAGGCGGTCATTCCAAAGTTCACCCTTGCGGTATTTCGTGCCAAGCTGTCCAGCCGTTCCTGAAACCGCTGGTATCTGCTCATGACTAACCCCCCGCCGTCGGTCCTGCCCGGCGAACTCCTCGATTCCCTCGCTGCCATCGTCGGCTCGGACCATCTGCGTACCGACGACGAATCCCGCACCTTTTACTCCACGGATGTCTTCCGCGAGGCCGATGTGCTGACTGCCGCGGTGGTCACGCCGGGCAGCGTGGCCGAGCTGCAGGCGGTGATGCGGCTCTGCGCCGGGCACAGGACGCCAACGGTGGTGCGGGGCGGCGGCGCCTCCTATACC
>CAYJPG010000066.1:0-16149 GCA_964371995.1 uncultured Chromatiaceae bacterium
GAGCAGCTCTCCAGTCCTTGACCCGGCGCACCCGCTGCGCTGCAGACAATCCATTGTCGCTCCGGCAGCGAATATCACTCCTGCACTGTTGACTATTGAATTCCCGGGCGGGAACCCCATCTCGTTAGGAGGGAATCCTTAACCGGACGACGGGAGCAGATATCCGCATGAGCGAGAACGAAAACATCCACGAAGGCGCCGCGACCGGCATCCAGAACAGCGTGCCCGACGATGTGCTGATCATCCTGCCGATACGCAACACGGTGGTGTTCCCGGGTGCCGTCATTCCGCTGACGATCGGGCGCCGCGTTTCCCTCGCTGCTGCCGAAGAAGCGGCCGGCAGTGGCCGGCCCATCGGTCTCGTGATGCAGCGCGACCCGTCAATCGATGAGCCCGGACCGGAGGATCTGCATCCGGTCGGTACCATTGCGCGCGTCATTCGCTACTTCACCGCACGTGACGGTACGCAGCATGTCGTCTGCCAGGGCGAGGAGCGCTTCCGCACGGTCGATTATCTGCAAGGCCTGCCCTTTCTCGCCGCCCGTTTCGACAAGCTGGGGGAGCAACGCACTGAAAGCACAGCGCTCGAAGCACGGCTGCTGATCCTTCGCGAGCGTGCGCTCGAGGCGATCGCACTCTTGCCACAGGCCATGCCGGAACTCGGCGCAATCGTGCAGGGAATCTCCGATCCCGGCCAGCTCGCCGATCTGGTGGCCGGATACCTCGACATCAAGCCGCAGCAGAAGCAGGAAATACTCGAGACCTTCGATGTCCAGGCCCGCCTGGATCGCGTGCTCGACCTGCTGAGTCACCAGCTCGAAGTGCTGAAACTGTCGCGCCAGGTAGACGAGCAGACCAAGGACAAGCTCGAAGGTCATCAACGCGAGTTTTACCTGCGCGAGCAGATGCGGACCATTCAGAAGGAGCTTGGCGACAGCGAGGAAGTCGGCGAATTCGAGGCCTTGCGCGAAGCCATCGACAAGGCCGGCATGCCGGAAGACGCGGAAAGCCAGGCGCGCAAGGAATTGAAGCGCCTCGAACGGATGCCTGAAGCTTCCGGCGAAAACTCCATGGTGCGAACCTACCTGGACTGGTTGGTCGCGCTGCCCTGGTCGAGGCTCGATGCAGAAGCCATCGATATTGCCCATGCGCGACAGGTGCTGGACGAGGATCATTTCGGGCTGCGCAAGGTCAAGCAGCGCATCCTCGAGTATCTTGCCGTGCGCAAACTGAATCCCGAAGGCCGCTCACCGATTCTGTGCTTTGTCGGCCCGCCGGGCGTCGGCAAGACCTCGCTCGGCCAGAGCATTGCCAAGGCGCTCGGACTGAAGTTCGTGCGTGCCTCGCTGGGCGGCGTACACGACGAGGCCGAGATCCGCGGGCACCGGCGCACCTATATCGGTTCGCTGCCCGGCAACGTGCTCCAGCAGATCCGCAAGGCCGGCACCCGCAACCCCGTGTTCATGCTCGACGAAATGGACAAACTCGGCGCCGGCTTCCAGGGCAATCCTTCATCGGCACTCCTCGAGGTGCTCGACCCGGAGCAGAACGCCAGCTTCCGGGACAACTACCTGGCTGTGCCGTTCGACCTTTCCAAGGTGTTCTTTGTGGCCACCGCCAACGTGCTCGACACCATCCCCGGTCCGCTGCGCGACCGTATGGAGATCATTGAGCTGCCCGGATATACGCAGGAAGAGAAGCTGGAAATCGGCCGCCGTTATCTGGTCGACCGGCAGCTGCGTGCCAACGGACTCGGCACCGGACAGGTCACGGTGAGCGACGACGCACTCGCCGAAATCGTTGCCAATTACACGCGTGAGGCGGGCGTGCGGAATCTCGAGCGGCAGATCGGCGCCGTGCTGCGTAATGTTGCGGTGCGGATTTCGGAAGGCACGGAAACCGGAGTCAGCGTGGATGCGACTGCTGTGCGCGAGATCCTCGGTGCACGCAAGTACGAATCTGAAGTCGCACTCCGCACCAGCACCTCCGGTGTTGCGACGGGACTGGCCTGGACACCGGTCGGCGGCGACATCCTGTTCATCGAGGCAACGAGCATGCCGGGCAAGGGCCAGCTGATCCTCACCGGGCAGCTCGGCGATGTCATGAAGGAAAGCGCACAGGCGGCATTCAGCCTGGTGAAAACCCGTGCTGAAATGTTCGGTCTCGGTTCCTTCGACTTCGAGAAACGCGACCTGCACGTGCATCTGCCCGCCGGCGCGATTCCAAAGGATGGCCCGAGTGCCGGCGTGGCATTGTTCATGGCGATCGCCTCGCTGCTCACCGGCCGCAAGGTGCGCAGCGACCTGGCGATGACCGGCGAGATCAGCCTGCGCGGCCTTGTGCTGCCGGTAGGCGGCATCAAGGAAAAAACCCTCGCCGCGTTACGCGCCGGCATTCACACCGTCCTGCTGCCCGCGCGTAATCGCAAGGACCTGGAAGAGATACCGGAAAATGCCCGCCAGCAGCTGGAATTTATCTGGCTGGAAACGGTGGACGACGCATTGGCTGCCGCACTGCTGTAGGATCCTCCGCCTGCCGACAACATTTCCCGGGGAGGGGTCCGCCATGTTCATTGCGCTGCGCTGTGCCGCAATTCTTGCCACCACGCTGTTGATGCTGAATGTCACACAAGCCGCCGAGCGTGATCGTCGGGCGCCACCGAAAAGTGCGGCCGAATTCGGTGAATGGAGCGGCTTCGAAGGCCATGAGCAGATGCTCGGCGCTGCTGTCGCCAAAGCAATCCGCGAAGCCAGTCCGGACAAGGGTCCCGAACACGATTTCAGCGGGCGCGAGGCCGAACTCGGCCAGGGCGTGGCAACGATTATCCGCACGCTTAACGTGCGCAAGCCCTATCAGCACGAGATGAATGATGCGCTGGTCAAGATAACGCTCGACTATGTGCAGTTCGCCAAGGACCACGGTCTGCTCAAGGAACTGATCGAGAATGAGATCCGCACACAGAAGCCCATGCTGACGCGTGTCGGAAAGCTCATACAGGAGACCGGCATCAGGGATCTCGCGCTGGTCGCCATGACTGATCGCACGAGCTGTTTTTATCAGCTGGCTCTGGACGTGAAACGTGAACCGGGCAAGATCAGTTTCAAATCACCCTACGGCCATGTTCTGGCCGTGACCAGATTCATCGGCCAGCACAACATGACCGAAAAGGAACTGCACGAAATCTGGACCAAACCCCGCTTCGAGCAACAGGCGGCAGTGATGGGCGTTAATGTCGAAGTGTCTGACTGGCAGGATGACGGCTGGATAACGCTGAGCGTTGTACCGGAGAAGGTAGCGAGTCGCTGATCCCGGGTCTTTGATCCGGAGACACGCTAAACTGCGCGCCCTGACCACACATCCAGCACCTGCTTCATGCCCGCAAACCTGACTCCCGTATACCGCAAGGCGGAGGAAGCCTATCGCGCTGCCCGCGAGCCCGCAGAACGCCTCGAGCATCTCAGGGAGATGCTGCGAACCATTCCGAAGCACAAGGGCACTGACCACCTTCAGGGTGACATCAAGCGCTGGATCAAGGAACTCACCGAAGAGCTGGGCTCCGGCAAGCAGGGCGGCAAGAAGAAGGGTCCGGTACATACGATCCGGCCCGAGGGTGCTGCACAGCTCGCGCTCCTCGGCGCGCCGAACGCCGGCAAGTCAGAGCTGCATGCAAAGCTCACCGGATCACGCGCTGACATCGGCCCCTACCCGTTCACGACCAAGCTGCCAATGCCCGGCATGCTCGGTTTCGAAGACGTATGGTTCCAGCTCGTCGATCTGCCGCCGATCTCCGGCGACTACATCGAGGGCTGGATGGGAAACTCGCTGCAGCCCGCCGACGGTGCGCTGCTGGTAATCGACCTGGCTGACCCCGGCTGTGCCGAGCACCTCCAGGCCATCATCCGGCAGCTGGCGGAGAAGAAGATCTTCCTGCATGGCTACTGGCCGGGGCTGCGCGGCCCGAAACCCGTGCCCGAACCGGCCTTCGACGAAGCAGGCGAAGAGATCATCGAGGATCCTTTCCGCATCGAGCTGCCGGCACTGCTGGTCGCCAACAAGTCAGACCTCGTTGAAGATCCCGAAGGCGAGATGCAGGTACTCATGGAACTGCTGGAGCTGGATTTCCCGACCATCCATGTCGCAGCAAGTACCGGCGCCGGCTGCGAGGCACTGGGCCCGCTGCTCTTCAAGGCTCTGCAGATTGTCCGCGTCTATACGAAGATGCCGGGGAAACCCGCGGAGATGGATCGCCCCTTCACACTGCGGCGCGGACAAACGGTACTCGACGTTGCTCGCCTCGTGCACAAGGACATCGCCGCCGGCCTGCGTTACGCCAAGATCTGGGGTAGCGAAGTTTTCGCCGGGCAGCAGGTGGGGCCTGAACACCAGCTCGCCGACAAGGACGTCCTTGAACTGCACATGCGCTGAGACATCAATCAGTCGTCGCCTGGTTGGCTGTTACCTCAAACGAATTGTCCAGCAGAAATCCGAGCACGGTGCCAGAAGGCAGATCCACCTCGGTACCGGTCCTTTGCGCAACAGCCGCACCGGCAGCACCACCGACGATGCCACCGACAATCTTGCCAGTGCCTTTGTCGATCTTGTTGCCAATCACGGCGCCGACCAGGGCACCGCCGGCAATCTTGGCCGTATCGCGAGCCGTATCGCTCTTGCCCTGCTGCACGAGGCGGCCGGAAATAGCCACGGCATTGCCATCAGGCAGCGAAAGCGTGTCAAAGCTTATGCCCAGCGTCGGAGTACCGCCAATCTTCCGGCTGCCGGATATGACTTCGGTAACTGAACCGCTTACTGCCGAACCAGCCGTGACCAGTGTCTTGCCGTCCGTGATGACATCTGCAGTGAGACGCCCATCGATGCGATCGCCGACCAGTGCCGTCTTCGTACTGACGGGCGCGATGATCTGGACGGACAACTGTGTACCTGCGGGTACGATGTAGGTCTTTAGCACAGGTGCCGGAGCAGGCCGCTTTGCGGCCGGGGCCGTCGCGGCCACCTTCGGTGCAGCAGCCGGGCGCGGCGCAGCTTTCTGCCGGGTAGCCAGTTGAGTTTCGCGGCGCGCAAGGTCAGCTTCCCGTTCTTTCAGCGCCATATCGGCCTCACGGCGCGCCAACTCGGCTTCTTGTGCAGCTTGTGCCGCAGCGGCTTCGGCCCCGGCGTCTGCAGCCGCAACGGCCACATCCTCTGCAACCGGCGTATCCCCGGCGACCGGCGCTGACGAATCCCCGGGTCCGCCACAGCCGGCCAACAACAGCCCTGTGCAGGCGGCAAGCAGAACAGGCAGAAAACGATTGGATTTGATATCTGACACGATGGAGCAACTCCTTGCAGGGGGGTCTGGTCACAACCGGATTACTGGAATCCAGACAACATCATACTCCGGACAACAGCAGCATGATCCGGTTCCATAGCAGCGTCAGCGCCGAGCCGTGCAGCAAAGTCCATTTTTCGCCGGGCACATCATGTACAAGCTGGTGTAAATACCTGCCAGCCGGAATCAGTTCGCGCCGGATACTCCCTGCTGATCCAGAAACGCACTCAATGTTGTCGCAGCGGTCAGCTTCCCGATTGCAGCCTGCACATCGTTTGCCATACGGTCCACAGGTCCTGCCCAGACCGGCGCCTGAAACGCGCCCGTATCGCCACCGGCACGCACGGCAGCCAGAATTTCAAGGAGCGTGATCCGCGACATTTCCCGTCCCGGCATCAGCCCTTCCTCATCATTTGCGCTGACCAGTGCGGCCGATTCAAGCGCTGACAGCACCGGCGCCAGTGTCGGGGCTGGTATACCCGTTGCACCGGAAATGTGGTCGATCGTACAGCGTGTATCGCCCGCTCTGAACGCCATGCCAATCAGGTACATGATGTTCAGCGCAATGCGTTCACGCAGTTCATTGGCAAGTCGTGGCTCATGCTGCCCGATGCGCAAAAAGACCGGATTCTGTGCATAGAAGGCGATCTGCGCACCGATCAGCAATATCAGCCAGCTCACGTAGAGCCAGATAAGGGCCGAGACAGCCACGGTAAAGGTACTGTAGATCGCGGCCTGGTTTGCCGACAGGGCAACTACAGATGCAAACACCGAGCCCACGAACGCCCACATGATGCCGGCCGCAATACCACCGGTCAGCGCAGCGCCGAAACGCACGGTGGCATTTGGCAGAAACTTGTAGAGAAAAGTGAATACCGCGATGACCAGGATGTAGGGCAGCACCTCGCCCAGCACCACGATCGCGGAGCCGAATGGTTCGATAGCCCTGACTGTCTGCACGATGGAATTCGCGCCGATCGAAGCGATCAGCCCCAGGGCAAGGGTCATGGCGACCGGACCGATCAGCAACACGCTGATGTATTCACTGAGCCGTCGCGCCAGGTTGCGTGGACGCGTGACATGCCAGACGTAGTTGAAGGTGGACTCGACCTTCTGCACCATCGCAATGGCCGTGTAGATAAGGAAGACCAGCGACACGGTGCCAAGCACGCCGCCTTCAAGATTGTCGATCGCCCTGATCACCCAGTCGGTTATCTCCGCACCTTTGGGGCCCAGCGGCTCCATCAGATGGTAGAGCTGTGGCTGCAGCCGATTGTGTACGCCAAATATCTTGATCACCGAGAAGCTGAGGGCCAGCAAGGGTACTGTCGAGAGCAGCGTGGTGTAGACCAGACTCATTGCCCGCAGCGTCAGTTGCCCGCTCAGCAAGTCGCGCAATACAGCATGGATATGCCGTGCGATCGTCCAGGCCAGTCTTTCCGGGAAGAGCTTGTCAGTCAGATCCCGGCGCCAAAGCGCATGATCGATGGTTTCAGTCAGCGTCTTCATGCCCCGGATCCTGCTTATCCCCGCGTCTCAGTTTTTTTTAGGGCCGAACAGTGCCGCCGCTGCGTCCATCGCAGCCTGCCCGGCAGATACCTGCCGGGCATCAAAGGCACCGGCTCGCGGCTTGAAATAATCACAGAAATTCGGCCGCTCTTTCTCGCGCACTTCCTCAGCATCGTCTTCGCGACATTGCTTCGGCCGCGAACGGTCGAAGAAGCGGCAAAGACGACAGACGTGCAACGGGCTGCGGCAGGACGCACATTCCTCTGTTCGGCCCAGCGGCAGCTGCAATGCAACCAACGAGGCCCCGCAACGCCAGCAATGCAATTCTTCAGCCATCTGCGGAGCTTAGCTGATACCTTCAGGGTGCGGCAGACGCCGATCTCCGCCCCAATTGATTTGACGTAACCACCAGAATTGAGACCCGCGGGCATTCAACCTAGACTGCCTCCATCCAAAGAACACTCCCCGGATAGCACCATGAAGAAAATCGTCGGACTCCTAATGACTGCTGCATGCCTGCTGGCCCTGGCCTCTTGTGGCGGCGGTGGTGGTGGCGGCGGATCAGCACAAATCGCGCTGGATACGCCGGCGACGGTCGGCGTGCTCATTACCGATGCGCCGATCGGGCGCTGGGACGAAGCGATCGCAACCATCACCTCGGTACGCCTGATTGGTGACAACGGACAGGTCACCCTGTTCAGTGGCTCGCAGACACTTGACCTTCTCAAGCTCGGTGATTTCTCCGAGCTCTTCGCTGTTTCCGACAATGTGCCACCCGGCCGCTACAGCAAGATCCGGCTGCAGCTTTCCGAGCTGGTTCTGAATGATATCGATCCGGTTACCGGCAATGTACTGGAAAGTGTCCAGCCACAACTGGTGGGCAACGGAAAAATAGATCTCAACCCGCAAGGTTCATTCATGGTCGGACCCGGCGACATCATCATTGTCGAACTCGATTTTGACATGGCGAAATCGCTGAAGATCACCGAGACGGGTAATAACAACAGGATCATCCTCCGGCCGGTGGTATTCGTAAATATCCGGACGGATCGCCCCGACGGGCGGCTGGCGCGTGTTCACGGAGAGATCAGCCGGATAGACCCGGTCAGCGGCAAGTTCGAACTGTGCCAGACGGACTTTGCATCGCGATGGGACGGCGACAGCAGCAACGCACTGCCAGACTTTGGCGACCGTCATTGCCTTACGGTCAGCACCGATACGTCCACCGGAATGTTTGCGGAGAACGGGCTACCGGAGACCTTTGCCGACCTCGCGATCGGCGAACACGCGACGGTAATCGGACGCCTGCAACCCCGGCAAGACGATGGCCACCCCCCGTCGGCTACTGATCACTCCTTTGTGCTGGATGCATATGTGATCGAGGAAGGGCCCCTGGGCACCTATTCCAGAATCCGCGGCATCACCGCTTCAGGCACAGACGTCAGCAATCGCTTTGCACTGGATATCGCATCCGGACAGGGCTTCGGCTCAGGCACACAGCTGCCGGTGCAGATCTACGACAGCTCCCGTATCTTCAACCGGGCGGGCCTGGAACTCGGCCCGACAGATATCGTTACCGATCAAAATGCATTGGTGGACAGCATTCTGATCGTTGGCCAGGATGATTACATCCGCTCCCCGCTGATCATTCTCAATGAGGGCGCGCCAGTTGGCGACGCGACAATCGAGGGTGACATCGTCTCTACGAACACCGCCGAGCAAACGCTGCGAGTCAATGACGGCACGATGGATCGTTGCGTAGACGCGGAAGCGGCCAGGATTTTCCTGGTAAGCGATGACGACGGTTTCTCAAGCATTCGTGGCCAACTCAGCGATCTCAGGCCAGGACAGCGGGTGGCGATATTCGGCACGGAGCAGACAGACGGTTGCCTGGCCGCGGAGACAATTCTGGCTGAAATCTGATGGTACGGGCTGAAATCTGACTGAGGCGTTCAGGCTACAATCGCTCCGGCATCCATGCAGCCGGGGGGGCGTCCGATGGCTACCGATCAGATCAGCGCCGGCAACAGCGGTGAGCCAGGTTTTGGCCTTGGCAGCCTGCTGCTGAGGCTGCTGTTTGCCCTGCTCATCGTACTGCTGACCTTTAATCCTTCCGGTTTTTCATTTTTGCACTGGGCGAAGGATGCCTTTATGTCCAGCAGCCTCGGGCCGCTGCATTTCCTGGCCGGGATCGCCTTGCTGATCGGCTGGGTGGTATTCGTGCAGGCCACAACGCAGTCGCTGGGAATGTCGGGCATCCTGCTGGTTGCTGCCCTGTTCGGGGTGCTGGTCTGGATGCTCTTCTTCTATGACGTGGTCAAGACCAGCTCCACCTCAACCATCACCTGGATCGTGCTGATCGGCGTGTCGGTCGTTTTGACCATTGGCGTGTCCTGGGCACATATACGCCGCCGCCTGTCTGGACAGGCCACCGTCGATGAGGTCAATGACTGAGGGACGATGAAATTGCATGAGCAATATCCTGTGGGGGCAAGTAAATCATCCGTTTGGGTGACGTTTTGTCAAACAGACGGGTCTATAGATACAGTGCCAAGGGAATGAGGTACCTCCAGGCTTTCTTTACCCTAGGCCCGGCCCCGGTTTCGCCCCACGTCACCGGGGCCGGATCTTTTCTTCCTCTCTCCCAGCGGAATTAGTGGTTTGGCGGGCTGGTTCTGGCTCATCGCACTCGGATTGTTTCTGGTCCTGACCGGCCTCTACATACACTGGACGGTCGTGCTCTTCGGTGCGCTGCTGCCTTTTCTTCCGCTGCTCGCCGAGTTCCTTCGCCGGCGCCGCGACCGCAGGCCACCGCCCTGAGCGGCTTGCTGCGGCGCGATGCCCCGATTCCCGGGGGCATATACATCTAAGTAATTTGTCTAACCCCTGGCCATACCCGTGGCTAAGCTGGCTGCCCTGAAATCCAAGGTTCCCCGGCATGCAGCCCACCGCACAAATGCTCGTTGCCAGTCGCTTGTCCGACGGGCGCGTGGTCTTTCTGACCACCCGTGAGCAGTGGATCGAAAACATTCAGCTCGGTGCACTGGCAACCGGCAAGGACGACGTCGAACGGCTGCTACAGGCTGGTCGCAGAGCTGAAGCCGATAACCAGGTCGTGGAGGCCTACCTGATTGCGGTCGAGACCAGCGCGGGTGAACGACGGCCAACCGACTGGCGCGAGTCCATCCGGGCATGCGGACCAACCGTGCGTACAGACATGCTGACCAGCGCTGGCTGAGACCGGCGCGCAGCAGCTGCTTCAGGAACGCCCATAGATGTATCGCTACGACGAATTCGATCACACCCTGGTTGCCGAGCGGGTGGCCGTCTTCCGGCGGCAGGTAGAGCGGCGCCTGGCGGGCGACATCACCGAGGACCAGTTCAAGCCGCTGCGTCTGCCCAACGGGCTGTATCTGCAACTGCACGCTTACATGCTGCGCATCAACGTTCCCTACGGCTGCCTGTCATCCCGGCAATTGCGCAAACTCGCCTTCATCGCGCGGCGTTACGACCGGAACTTCGGTCACTTCACCACCCGGCAGAACATCCAGTTCAACTGGATCAGGCTCGACGAGGCGCCCGACATTCTGGCGGAACTGGCCGAAGTCGAAATGAACACCATGCAGTCCTCCGGCAACTGCGTACGTAACATCACTGCCGACCAGTTTGCCGGCCGCGCCCGCGACGAGATCGAGGATCCACGTCCCTGGTGCGAACTGATCCGCCAGTGGTCGATCCTGCATCCGGAATTCGGCTATCTGCCGCGCAAGTTCAAGATTGCCGTCACGGGTGCCGCCAGCGACCGGGCTGCCGTGAAGTTTCACGACGTGGGTCTCTATTTGCGGCGCAATGCAGAGGGCGTGATCGGCTTTGAAGTCATCGTGGGTGGCGGACAGGGACGTACGCCCTTCGTCGGTCTCACCATCCGTGAGTGGCTGGCGAAGGAAGACCTGTTTTCCTATCTCGAAGCGATACTGCGGATCTACAACCTCGGCGGCCGGCGCGACAACCCGAACAAGGCCCGCATCAAGATCCAGGTGAATGCGCTCGGCATCGACGAGTTCCGCCGTCTGGTTGATGAGGAATGGGAGCAGATCAGGGCCAACCCGCTGCTCAACGTCGGTTCGGCAGAAGTCGCGCGAATCGCCGCCTATTTCCAGCCGCCGGACTGGGAAACGCTGCCGGAAGAGAGCAGCTTGCTGCACGGACTGCGCCAAGCCGAGCCAGCGTTCGATGCATGGTGCCAGGCCAATATCGTCGAACACCGGACGTCCGGCTACGCCATCGTCAACCTGTCGTTGAAGTCGCCTGGAATCGCCCCCGGTGACCTGACGGCTGACCAGATGGACCGCGTTGCGGATCTTGCGGACCGTTTCAGTCTCGGTGAATTGCGGGTGTCGCACCGGCAGAATCTGGTCTTCACCGACGTCCGCCAGAAAGACCTGCACGAACTCTGGATGGAACTCGCCGGGCTTTCGCTGGCAACGCCGAACATCGGCACACTGACCGACATCGTCGCCTGCCCCGGACTCGATTTCTGCTCACTCGCCAACGCGCGGGCCATCCCCGTGGCACAGGACATCAGCCGGCATTTCAGCGATTCTGCCAGCCTGCAGGATATCGGCGAGCTGACCATTAATATTTCAGGCTGCATGAATGCCTGCGGCCATCACCATGTCGGCCACATCGGTATTCTCGGCGTCGAGAAGAAAGGCCAGGAGTTCTACCAGCTGACGCTCGGTGGATCATCGGCAGAAGATGCAACGCTCGGCAACCGGCTCGGCCGCGCTATTTCGGCAGACGAGGTACCGGCAGCCATCGAGGCATTGGTCGCACGCTACAAGAGCCTGCGATCCGGTGACGAGCGTTTTCTGGACACCTGTCGCCGCGTCGGTCTCGAGCCCTTCCAGGAAGCGGTCTATGGCGATGGTGCCGCACCCCGGCGCGAGGTGGCGTGATGGCACTGATCCACAACGGTCAGCTCGTCGACGATATCTATACCGACGCCAGGGATCTGGAGCCTGTTCCTGAAGATCAGCCGGTGATCATCGGTCTCCGGCAGTGGCAGGCAAACCCGGATGTCCTGCGGGCCGGCGAGCGGCCGCTCGGCATTCGCCTGCAGAGTGATCAGTCACCGTCCCTGGTTGCCGGGGATCTTGGACGCTTCACTGTGGTCGCCCTGGAGTTTCCGAAATTCCGCGACGGCCGTGCCTACACACATGCGCGCCTGTTACGCGAGCGCTTTGGATTCAGGGGTGAAATACGTGCCGTCGGCGATGTGCTGCAGGAACAGCTCAACTACATGCAGCGCTGCGGCTTCGACAGCTTTGAAATCACCGCCACTGACCCGCTTGCCGCCTGGCAGGCAGTCAAAGACGACCACTCGGTCTGGTACCAGGCAACCGGCGATGGCCGGCCCCGCGCACTCGAGCTTCGTCAGCGCGCATAGTCGCCCCAGTGGGCGATCAGCTGCGTAGCAGAACGCAGGGCACCCGCATGAATCGTATAGGTCGGACTCACACCACCACTGCAGGGAAACAGACCTGCGCCAGCCAGGATCAGGTTGCGTACCTCGTGGGTCCGCCCAAAGCTGTCGCACACTGACTGGCGCGGATCAGCACCCATGATCGTTCCGCCCACGATATGTCCTGTCGGCATGCCGGACGATGTCCAGTAATCCCGGGCACCCGCCGCACCGAGGACAGTACGGGCTTCATCCTGCATGTGTTTCCATAACGCCAGCATCGCCGCCGAATAGCGGTGCACCGTGCGCGCCAGCGGATAGCCCTCGGCGTCACGACGGGTATCCAGCTCGACGCGATTGTCGCGGTCGGGAACACTGCCGCCGAAGCCGATCATCATGCCGATATGCTGGCTTGCTGTTTCGAGAAACTGCTGCAGCTCCGGACCGAAGAGCTGCGGCTTGCTCAGGGCAATACCGAGCAGGTCATTGGGCTTCATCGCCGGACCTATCTGCCACTGATAACCACCAAAGGCATCGGGCCGCACATCATTCACGTAGCCCTCGCGATAGGTCAGCTGCCCGGCGCTGATCCCCATCCATGGCTGGGTCTGTTCGCTGAACAGGCCGAAACCCTGCACGATAAACTCGGCCATGACATAGCGCCCGACCAGGCCACTACCGTTTGCGAGTCCTGCGGGATGCGCATCGCTCGCTGAATTGAGCAGGATGCGTGGATTGCCGACGATGGATGCCGCAAGGATCACCGCATCGGCGGCCTGCACACGGCGCTCACCCTTGTGGAAGTATTCGACACCTGTCGCCTGACCGCGTTTGTCGGTCATGACCCGTTTCACGTCGCAGTGCGCGCGAAACTCCGCACCGGCTTCACGCGCCGCTTTTAGCCAGGTCACGAGCGGATTCGCGAGCGCGCCGATCGGACACCCGGCATCGCACCAACCGTCCCACAGGCAGGCAGGTCTGCCACGATAAGGAATGGTGTTGACGATCACTGGCAAAGGCGCGACCGGTTTGCCGAGTTTGGCAAAACCCCTGGCCAGCGCCTCACCCTGTCCGAAGCGCGGCACGCCGGGCATCGGATAAGGGTCTCCCGGCCCGCGCCATATTTCGGCCTTCGCATCGCCAGAAATCCCCATCTCCGCCTGGATGCGGTCATACCAGGGACGCATTTCGTCGTAGCTGACCGGCCAGTCCAGTCCCTTGCCGAACCGGCGCCGCACTTCGAAGTTTTCGGGCAGGAAGCGCGGCCAGGTTCCGTAGTGATGCAGGGCTGCGCCGCCGAAGCCGGAGCCCGTACCAAAATTGTTCCCGATGGGATGCTCACCCGACGCGCCGACTGGCGCGCCCCGCCATTTCAGGCGGCGCGCCCAGATCTGGGAACTGATCAGGTCATCCAGCGTCCAGGCGGGCCCCGCCTCGAGCACGACCACTTGCTTGCCGGCCCGCGCAAGCTCGGCTGCATACACGCAGCCCGCCGCACCCGCGCCGACGATGACGACATCTGCCGCTTCGTCCTTCATTGCTTCTCCCCTTGACCAGCTCCTGAGCTGCCTCTAGGTTGTCGTTGCAGTTTAGACATATCGGGGATCAGATTGTGGATACACAAAGACGACGATTCCTTCAATCTGGCGGCCTCGGGCTGCTCGCATTCTCGCTGGGCGGCGTCGAACTGCTGCTGACTCCGCAGGAAGCGCGGGCCAAAGCGCTGCCCTTCCGCCTGCTCAAGCCCGCCGAAGTCGCAACTCTCGAATCATTTGGCGAGATCCTGCTGCCCGGTGCCCGCAATGCCGGGATCGCACACTTCGTCGATCATCAGCTGGCAGCAGACGCGGCCGATTGTTTGCTGCTGATCCGCTATCTCGATGTACCACCACCCTACATCGACGTTTACCGCCCTGCACTCGCGGCACTGGATGCTGCCAGTCAGGCCGCATACAAGAAAGCCTTCACCGCTCTTGATGAGAAAGATGCCATCAAGCTGGTGCGCACCATGAGCGAGACCAATCCCGAAGGCTGGCAGGGACCGCCAGCACCGCTTTTCTACTTTGCGGCCCGCAGCGATGCAGTAGACGTCGTATACGGCACCGAAGACGGATTTGACCGCCTCGGGATTCCGTACATGGCGCACATCCGCCCAACTGCGAAATGGTAGTCCTGCGGCCTTGAACGGGGAATTCCAGCGCGGCTGGCGCCCCCTGGTCGCCAGTATTCTCGGCAATGCCGGCGGGATTCTCTCCATCACCTTTTACACGCAAGGGCTGTTTGCCGGCCCTGTCAGCGCCGAGTTCGGCTGGACGCGAAGCGACTTCTTTCTCGGCTTCACCATCATGCAGTTCTGCGGGCTGATTACGGCACCGCTGACCGGCACCATCGTCGATCGTTTTGGACCACGCATAGTCGGCATCGTCGGTCTCATCGGACATGCAACGATGTACCTGGTGCTGGCATTGAATCCGGGCTCACTGTGGGCCTTCTACCTGAGCTTCGCCGGTCTGGCCGTGTTCGCCGCCGGCAGTCTGCCGGTCACCTGGACGACGGTGGTGAACAGCTGGTTCCATGTGCACCGTGGTCTGGCCATCGGCCTGACCATGGCCGGAATCGGGCTGGCTGCCCTGCTCGCCCCGCCGCTTACCCAGTTCTTCATGGAATCCGCCGGCTGGCGCGTTGCCTATGCGGGCATCGGCCTGAGTGCACTGGCCTTGTCGCTGCCGGCGGTACTCCTCCACCTGCGCATCGCGCCGGAGGCTGGCACCACTGCCCATACCGCCGCCGACCCGGCACCCGCTCAGTGGGGTCCGACACGTGCCGAAGCCATGCGCGATTACCGGTTCTGGACGCTGGGCGCCGCGCTGCTTGTAATCACGCTGTCGGTCATCGGCCTGATACCCAACTTCGTGCCGTTGCTGCTGGACACTGGCTGGACCCCGGCCGAGGCCGCACAAGCTGCCACGCTGCTTGGCGTTGCGGTCATCGTTGGGCGGCTGATGGTGGGCTTTCTGGTGGACCGGATCTGGGCGCCGGCCGTTGCCGGCATATTTTTTGCCGGTCCGGCGGTCGCCATGGTGCTGATGGTCAGCCTGCCCATCACACCGGCGCTCGCACTGGTCGCGGCCGTCCTGCTCGGACTGGCGGCCGGCGCTGAGCTGGACTTGCTGGCCTATCTGACCAGCCGGTACTTCGGCACCCGCCACTATGGCGCGGTATTCGGCGGCATCTATGCGTTTTTTACGGTGGGTTCAGGCCTGGCCCCACTGCTCTACGCACGGGTTTTCGATATGCTCGGCACCTATCGCCCGATGCTGGCGGTCGCGGCAATCGCCATCGTGGTTGCCGTCGGCCTGCTGCTTACGCTGGGCGCATATCCCCAGGCATCGCGACAAAGCTGACCATGGAACATCCCCGCAAACTGGTTCACGTCAGCCATCAGGCCATCCGCTGGGGCGACATGGATGCCTACGAGCACGTCAATAACACCATTTACTTCCGCTACATGGAGCAGGCGCGCGTTGAATGGCTGGAGACGGCCGGCTATCACTGCAATCCCCGGCAGGAGGCGCCGGTCATCGTCCACGCGGATTGCAGCTTCCTGTTTCCGCTTAACTACCCCGGCACGGTCGAGGTACGAATGTTTGCCGGCCAGGCCGGACGTTCCAGCCTGCTGACTTTCTACGAACTGCGCCTGCAGGGCGATGAGAAACTCTATGCCGAAGGCAGCGCCAAGATCGTCTGGATCAACCCCGTCAGCGGCAAGTCGGTGAGCTTGCCGGAATCCCTGCGGCAGCTGGCAGCCGGTTGAATCAGCGGGTACCGGCCACCAGCTTCACCGCCGGTC
>CAYJPG010000067.1:0-15596 GCA_964371995.1 uncultured Chromatiaceae bacterium
GGGTGCTGCCGACATCACAAACCTGCATGCCGGCCCGCCCCATGTCTTCGGGCAACTCGCAGCGAAGCTCCCAGGTCTCGCCGAGATCCTTGCTGACACACAGTTCGGGGTAGAAGATCCGGTCACGGGAATTGCGCGCGCCGCCGAACAGGTAGATCTCGTCATCCATGACGTGACTGTGATGACCGGCGCGAATGCCCCACGGCGCTTCGGCACAGACCTGCTCCCAGGTGCGCCCCTGATCGGCCGAACGCCAGACGTCATTGTAAAAAGTCGTCAGGCTCTGGCCGCCGTTGAGGATCAGGTGACCCTGCACGACATCGACTTCCGGATAGCAGCGCTTGCCCCAGCCGGACGCCTTCGACATGCATTCCCAGTGGATGCCGTCGGCGCTGCGCCACGTGTCGCTGAACACGCTGAATGCTCCGGCGCGACCGCTGACGATGTAGAAACAGCCGTCCATCTGCCCGCCGCGCGGCATCGCACGCCTGGCCCACGGTGCATGATCGAGAACGCGTTCCCATTTCATTTCACAACACCCGCAGAACGTAACACTTCAGGTAGCGGGTCTCGCGCAGTGCGAGCAGCACCGGATGATCGCGCCCGGCGCCGCGCCGCTCAATGATTTGCACCTCGCGATGCGCGTCGGCTGCCGCCGCCTGCAGCATGCTTTCAAAATGCGCCTCATCGACGTGATGACTGCAGCTTGAACTGATCAGGTAACCGCCGGGCGTCAGCAACTGCATGGCGCGCAGGTTGATTTCCTTGTAGCCACGCAGGCTCGCATCACGGGCCGCCTTGTTCTTGGCAAAGGCAGGCGGATCCAGAACGATGGTGTCGTACCTTTTGCCGGCATCGAACTCCGCGCGCAGGAAATCAAACACATTGGCACACAGCACCTCGACATTGCCGAGCCTGTTGCGTCCGACATTGGCACGGATCTGCTCACAGGCCGGTTCCGAACTGTCGATGGCTGTCACATGGTCCGCACGTCGCGCCATCTGCAGGGCAAATCCGCCGACATAGCTGAAACAATCGAGCGCACGCCCCCGGGCATAGCGCCCGGCGACGATGTGATTCTCGCGCTGGTCGAGAAAGGCGCCGGTCTTCTGGCCTTCGAGCAGATTCACCGCCAGCTCGATCTGGCCTTCGCGCATCACGACCGTATCGGGTACGGATCCGAAAATAACGCCCTTCTCTGCCGGCAGGCCCTCAAGCCCCCGTACGCTCGTATCGGAACGATTGACGATCCCCTGACAGGCAAGCGCTTCGACCAGCAGCCGGGTAAGCATCGCGCGACGCTGCTCGATAGCCGGAATCAGGAACTGAACAGACAGGTAATCACCGTAGCGATCTGCCACCAGGCCCGGCAGTTCATCGCCATCGCCATGTATCGCGCGCCAGGTGTTCTCACCTGGCAACATCGCCCGCCTCAATTGCACTGCAGCCTGGATACGCTGCCGGAAAAACGCCTCATCGACCGGCTGTTCGTCGCGACTCAGGCGTCGCAGTGAAATCTTTGAAGCCCGGGAATAGAAAGCCTGGCCGAGACAGCGGCCGCGCGGGTCGCATACCCGCACGACCTCGCCCCCGGCGAGCGTGGCCGGGGGCGTGACGTCGGACTGGAAGATCCACGGATGCCCGGCCATCCAGCGGCTGGCGCCGCGCGGGCTGAGCACCACCTCCATCAGCGGTTTTTCAGTGCGTCGCGTATCTCGGTGAGCAGTACCTGGTCTGGCGTCGGGCCCGCTGGCAGCGGTGGCGGCTCGGCCTTTTTCAGCTTGTTCATGGCCCGCACCATCATGAAGATGATGAAGGCCAGGATCAGGAAATCGAGCACCGAGTTGAGAAAGGCGCCGTACTTGAGCACCGGGGCCCCGGCATCCACTGCTTCCTGCAGCGTCGCGTAGTCGCCGCCGGACAGGTTGATGAACAGCGTGCTGAAGTCCACCTTGCCGAGCATCAGCCCGACGACCGGCATGATCACGTCGTTGGTCATCGACGC
The DNA here is from genome assembly GCA_964371995.1 of uncultured Chromatiaceae bacterium. Taxonomy (GTDB): domain Bacteria; phylum Pseudomonadota; class Gammaproteobacteria; order Steroidobacterales; genus SHZI01. The sequence goes on from CAYJPG010000067.1 coordinate 2,006, forward strand.
GACGATCTTGCCGAATGCAGCGCCGATGATGACGCCGACGGCAAGGTCCATGACATTGCCGCGCAGGGCAAATTTCTTGAATTCCTGCAGCATGACTTCCCCCTGAATTGACGATGGAAACAGGACCCCGATGGCCCGGAGCCGGCTTTAGGCTAAGCTCAGTGGCAGCAGACCGCAACAGGAGCGGGGGTGGCGGGGCTGATTGCCGCCACGCCATGCGGGCGAATCGGGCAACCCTGGCACACAACGGACAAGAAACATGCAGGATTACGAGAAGCTGGGTGTTTTCTACCTCGGCAAGCGATATGAAGCGCAGGGCGGGAAGCTCGGCGACGAACCGGTACTGTACGACTCGCGGGACCTGACCACGCACGCAGTGATCATCGGCATGACCGGCAGCGGCAAGACCGGTCTCGGCATCGACCTGCTCGAAGAAGCTGCCATCGACAAGGTGCCGGTCATCGCACTCGATCCCAAGGGAGACATGGGCAACCTGCTGCTCAGCTTTCCGGGCCTGCGCGGCAGCGACTTCGAGCCATGGGTCGATGCCCAGGCCACCGCGACTGCCGGCCAGTCGGTGGCTGAATTCGCATCTGCGCAGGCCGAGACCTGGCGCAAGGGCCTGGCCGAATGGGGGCAGTCTCCGGAGCGGATCGCCCGGCTGCGTGCCGCCGCCGATTTCGCCATCTACACGCCGGGCAGCACGGCCGGTCTGCCGATCTCGGTGCTCGGCTCCTTTGCGGCACCACCGGCAGCCGTACGCGAGGATGCCGACATCTACCGTCAGCAGGTACAGGGCACCGTCAATGGCCTGCTCACCCTGCTGGACATCGATGCCGACCCGCTGTCGAGCCGCGAACATATCCTGCTGTCAGCCGTACTCGACCAGTGCTGGCAGCAGGGGCAGAGCCTGGACCTGGCCGGGCTTATTCATGCCGTGCAAGAGCCTGGCATGACCCGGATCGGTGTCATGGAACTCGAAACCTTCTACCCTGCCAAGGAGCGTTTCGAACTGGCGATGCGCCTCAACAACCTGCTCGCCGCACCCGGCTTCGAGGCCTGGACGCAGGGTGAGCCGCTCGATGCCGGCAAGCTCCTGTACACCGCGAGCGGCCAGCCGCGCGTTTCGGTGCTATCCATTGCGCATCTCAACGATGCCGAGCGGATGTTCTTCGTCACCCTGCTGCTGAATGCCGTCATCGCCTGGATGCGCAGTCAGCCGGGTACCGCTTCGCTACGCGCCATCTTTTACATGGACGAAGTGTTCGGCTATCTGCCGCCGGTGGCCAATCCGGCCTCAAAGCAGCTGCTACTGACGCTTCTCAAACAGGCCCGCGCTTACGGCCTCGGCCTGGTGCTGTCCACGCAGAATCCGGTCGATCTCGACTACAAGGCGCTGTCGAACGCCGGTACGTGGTTTATCGGCCGCCTGCAGACCGAACAGGATCGCAACCGCGTGCGCGACGGACTGCTGTCGGCAGCAGCCAGTGATGGTCTCGATCCGGCGCAGCTAGACCAGATTCTCGGCGGCCTCGGCAAGCGCAGCTTCCTGATGCACAACGTGCATGAAAGCAGCCCGGTGCTGATGCAGTCGCGCTGGGCGATGGCCTATCTGCGCGGCCCCCTGACACGCGATGACATCCGGCGCCTGACGGGCACGAAGGCTCCTGCCGGGGCAGCAGCACAGCAGCAGCCGACAGCAGCGGCACCGGTCGCAACGCCGGTGGCCACAGTCGAGACGCGACCCCTCCTGTCGCCGGACATCCCGGTGGTGTATGCCGATCTCAGTCGTACGCCGCCCGCTACAGGGCCGCGTCTCTATCGGCCACGACTGCTGGCCGCGGCGCGCGTCGGCTACATCAGCAGCAGACACGACGTGGATCTGAGCCACAACATCGTGCTTGCACTCGATCCCGGCGACGGACCGCTGGACTGGGCTGCAGCCGAGGAACTGGACATCGACATCACCCAACTCGGCCACGAGGCGCCGGCCAGTGCAGCCTGGGCCACCTTGCCAGCTTCGCTCGGCGACCCGAAGAGCTACAAGGCCTGGCAAAAGCAGTTTCAGACCTGGCTGTCTCGCGAACGGCCACTGACCCTGTGGCGCAGCCCGGCGCTGAAAGAAGTTTCGCGCCCCGATGAAAGCGAGGGTACTTTTCGTGCCCGGCTCCGGCATCTGGCGCGCGAGGCACGCGACAGCCAGACCGATGCCTTGCGCAAAAAATACGCTGCAAAGGCTGCCACGCTTGCCGACAGGCTGCGCCGTGCCGAGCAGGCCGTACAGCGCGAGCAGGAACAGTCCACCGGTGCAAAACTCGACGCTGTTGTCTCTGCCGGCTCCTCCATTTTCGGTGCACTGTTCGGCCGCCGGAAAATCAGTGCCACATCGATGACACGGGCAGCGACGGCGATGCGCAAGGCCAGTAACGTACGCAAGCAATCCGGCGACGTGGCACGCGCTGACGAAACTGTCGCCAGCATCAGTGCGCAGATTGAAGAGCTTGAGAACAGTCTGCAGGCAGCAATCAGCGACATGGAAGAGACCATGAACGCACAGGCCAGCGAACTTGAAGAAGTGGCCATCCGGCCAAAGGCCAGTGACATCAGCATCCGGTTTTGCGGGCTGGCCTGGTTCAGCTAGACGAGCGGCAGGTCGATGGTCACAAGCAGGCCGGGCTGATTGTCCTCGAGACGCAGGCTGCCGCCATGCAGTCGGGCAACAGCTGCCGCAAGGCTCAAACCCAGCCCGGACCCGTCGCGCGAGGGTGTTTCGTTCAGACGGACAAAGGGTTCGACGGCACGGCCACGCTCGTCGGCAGGTATACCAGGCCCGGTATCGGCAACCGTGAGCACGAGACGGGCACCATCTGCATGGGCGGCAAGCTGCACGCTGCCACCTGCCGGCGTGAACTTGAGCGCATTGTCGATCAGGTTCGCAACCGCCTGCGCGAGCAGCTGACGGTGCCCCATGACCTGCCTGTCGGGCTCCGATGACACGCCCATGGCGATACCCTGCTGTTCCGCCTGCGGCTGGTAGAGCTCGACCAGCTCAGCCAGCAGCACGTCCATGGCCACTGCCTCCGGACGCGCACCCACCGCACCGCTCTCCGCTTCGGCAATCTGCAGCAGCGCCGTGAGAACGCGCTGCATGTGATCGAGATCCTGCAGCGTCACCTCCACCGTTTCACGGGACGCACCGGCCACCGGATCAGCCAACGCCCGCTCCATGCGCAGACGCATACGGTGCATCGGACTGCGCAGATCATGGGCAGCGCTGTGCAGCGAAGCACGCAGGATTTCCGTGGTGCGCGCGAGACGCGCGAGCAGCGCGTTCACCTCACCTGCCAGCGTGTCGAACTCATCGTCCGCGCCCACCACGGGCAGACGGCGCGACAGGTTGCCGCCGAGAATCTCTGCACCGCTGCGGCTCACGTCAGCAACCCGCGCCAGGATGCGCTGACTCTGCCGGTAGCCGATACCCAGCGCGAGGATCGTCACCAGCAGACTGCCCACACCGGCTGCAACTGCAAAGCGCCGCACCAGGGCATGACGCTCGCTCAGATCGGTGCCGACCATGAAGCGCAGGCCGGGCGCCGGTTCCAGCACCATTGCACGTATCGGCCGTTCGATTTCTGCACCGGCTTCCTGTACCGAAATCACGAAATCCACCCAGGGCCCGCCGTCGTGGTGCACCGTCGGCCAGGCCGGGAGATTACCGGCCAGCACAAAGCCCTGTGAATCGGTGAGCAGGTAGATCGCGTTGGTCCGGCTCCAGTTTTCGGCACGCAGATTCAGCTCTGCTGCCAGCGTGCGTACCCCGCCCCGCGCGTAGGCTTCGAGAAAGCCCGCTGCATCGCGCTCGATGGTTACATCGACTTCTGTATCGATGAATCGTGTTGTGAGCAGATAGATGACGAAGACGAGTGCCAGCAGCGCGGCCGCAAAGATCGCCGCATACACCACCGACAATCGCAGTGCGGAGGTGCGCACTCAGTCAGCTCGCACCATGTAGCCTGCGCCGCGCACGGTATGGATCAACGGCCGGTCAAAGTCCCGGTCCACCGCCTGGCGCAACCGGCTCATGTGCACATCGATCACGTTGGTCTGCGGATCAAAATGCAGATCCCAAACCCCTTCGAGCAACATGGTGCGCGTCACTACCTGTCCGGTACGACGCAGGAGATATTCGAGCAGCTTGAACTCACGCGCGGTCAGTTCGATGCGTCGCCCGGCGCGGCTAACCGTCCGCGCCAGGATATCCATTTCAAGATCGGCCAGGCGCAGCTTCATTTCGGGGGCTGGTGCCACCTGACCGCGGCGCAGCAGCGCCTCGATCCGCGCCAGGAGTTCGGACAGCGCAAAGGGCTTGGTCAGATAGTCGTCGCCACCGGCGCGCAGGCCCTCGACGCGATGATCTACCGAACCCAGCGCAGAAAGAATCAACACCGGCGTGTGATTACCCTGCTTGCGCAGCACCTCGATGACCGTCAGGCCATCGAGGTGCGGCAGCATGCGATCAGCGATGATGCCGTCATAGCTGTGTTCAGTCGCGTGAAACAGTCCATCGCGGCCATCGACCGCGTGGTCGACCTGATAGCCCGCTTCGGTCAGCGCCTTGACGAGATAGCCGGCGGCATCGCGATCGTCTTCGATGAGCAGGAGATGCATGCCGCAATCCTAGCAGGCAGACGCCCCGCGGTGCCTGCCACCGGGCGTCTGCCGTGCGGCTGCCGGCTTCAGCCGGTAATCGTCAGCGGCAGGAACAGCCGCGCCTCATCACGCTGCACCAGCAGCGGAACAGGCTGTCCTTTGGGCAGCTTCTTTGCCAGCCCGGCCAGTTGCTCCGGGCTGGCAACATCGCGACTGCCCAGCCTGAGGATGATGTCGCCCTGATTGATACCCGCCCGTGCCGCAGGACCATCGGCCACACGCACCACCAGTACACCGCCGGATTCCACACCTGATGCTTCGCGCTGCTCCGGCGTCAGGGCCACGACCTGCATATTCAGCACACCGGGCACCTTGTCGGTCGCAGCGTTGGCGGCGACCACCTCGTCTTCATCAGACTTCAGGCGCGCAACGGTAACCGGAATGGTGCGTATCGCCTTGTCCCGCCAGACCTTCAGGGTGACGGTCGTGCCCGGTGCGGTTTCACCGACCAGCGGCGGCAGATCCCCATGCTGCGCCAGCTTGTGGCCATCGAATTCGAGAATCACATCACCGGGCTTGAGACCGGCGCGAGCCGCCGGTCCGCTCTTGTCGACCTGCCCCACCAGCGCGCCGGCAGGTTTTGCCAGACCAAAAGACTTCGCCAGCTCGCCATTCACGCCCTGGATCCCGACGCCCAGCCAGCCCCGCTCGACCCGGCCATTGGCCGCCAGCTGACGCGCCACATTGCTGACAACGTTGACCGGTATGGCAAATGACAGACCCATGTAGCCGCCGCTGCGACTGTAGATCTGCGAGTTGATGCCCACGACCTCACCGCGCAGATTGAACAGCGGACCGCCCGAGTTGCCGGGATTCACGGCAACGTCTGTCTGTATGAACGGCACGTAATTGCCATCTGGCAGGCTGCGGCCGATCGCGCTGACGATGCCCTGCGTGACCGAGTGCTCGAGACCAAAGGGCGAACCGATGGCCAGCACCCAGTCGCCTACCTCTACGCTTGATGAGTCGCCGAGCTTTACGGCGGGAAGACCGCTGGCATCGATCTTCAGCAAGGCGACATCTGAGGCCTTGTCCAGCCCGATGAGCCTGGCGGGCTTTTCACTGTTGTCGGACAGCTTGACGATGATCGAGTCAGCACCATCAACCACATGCGCGTTGGTCAGTATCTCGCCATCGGCGGACATGATGAAGCCGGAACCCAGCGAACGCGCTTCACGCTGTTCCGGCATCGGCAGGCCGCGGAAGTGGCGGAAAAATTCCTCCATTCCGGGCGGCATGCCCGGCGGCCCGAAAGGCTGCGGACCGCGGCCTTGTGCTGCCGCGACGTTCTTCATGTCCTGGGTGGTGCTGATGTTGACCACACTGGCCAGGTTGCTCCGGATGATCGGCTTGAAGTCAGGCAGATCAGCCTGCGCCAGCGGCCCGTAAAAAAATGCTGCCGCGAGCAGCAGCGCTCCGACAGATCGACCGGACCTGGAAACAACCATCGACGATCTCCTCAAGGTTCATAAACAGAGAAGGGGGTCTGCCCATCTGACAGACCCCCCTTCTGAACATCGCGACAACGGAAACAACGGCGCTGAAGAGTAGCGGAAGGTTCGGCGAGGCTGTCCAACCCGGGTCCGTCCAGCGAGCACGCCATTCAGAGCACACAAATGACTGCTGCATTCCGACACGCCGTATCGCCGACAACCCCGCCGTAACACTTGCTCCCCCTATACCGGGGAGGTCCGGTTCAGCTACCACACCGGAGGGAGGCGGCCTCAAGTTGACGGTCTGGTGACACCGGCAGGTCGTAAGTACTAAAGCCTTGCCTGTACAGGGGGGGGAAAGCCAGGTTACGACTTCTTTCAACCCACCGGTGCCACCCGACTGTTACTTGCTGCCGCTCCTTCGGCTTGCCTGTCTTCCCGTGAGGGGTGTCTCCCGGGACGACGGTTGTCATAGTGGACCCGCCCCCCTCGCGGGAGCCTTACCTGCAAGTTAAGAGTTCTTAAGGATCAGGCCGAAGACTGGAAAAGGCGTCCCGCCAGGCACCTGGGGCGGCCTCGGGATCGTTGACGAGTTCGAAGGTTGTGCGGCGGGCGGCCGGGTTACGCAAGGACTCGATAAGCACCAGCGCCAGGTCATCCCGCGACAGGGTACTGCGCAGCAGCGGCCGCCAGTGGTCACCCTGTTCGATACGCAGGCCCTTTTGGCCGGCCGGGTCGTTAACCAGTCCGCCCGGCCTGACGATGGTGTAGCTCAGGCCGCTTGCGCGCAGGTAGTCCTCACCCTTGAGCCGCCAGCCCAGTGCCCCTTTGGTCGCCTTGTTGAACGGGTGATCAGGGTCCGTCACACCGATCGCGGTCAGCAGCACAAAGTGTCTGACCTTCTGCGCCAGCGCTGCATCGACCAGATTCTTTACGCCACCGTAATCGACAAACTCGGCGCTGTTCGGGCCGGTGATCTGGTTGGCACCGATGACGCTGATGACTTGTGTCACGCCGCGCATCGCAGCCACCACCTGGGAAGCATCGCGCACATCGCATTCCACCCAGTCGACGTCGGCAAAGGCTGGCCCCAGACGCTGCAGCGCTTCCTCACGACTTCGCGTCATCGCCCTGAAAGCGACCCCCTCCTCGCGCAAATGCTCCACGACGAAGTGACCCGCGCGCCCCGATGCGCCGGCGACGAGTAACAGTTCGACCGGCTTCCTTGCTGCGGAGACTTGTTCAGCGACCGGCTGTGTGGCGCAGCTCGCCAGCAGCAATACGCTGCCGGCTGCCAGCAGCACGGCGTGCAGAGTTCTACGCATCATCAGCCCTCATCTCACCGGCATTGCATCGAAGGCAATGCTGATGCGCTTTGCGCCGGAAGTAAACGGAATGGTGCGGTGATAGAAGGCCGACGGGAACAGCGCAAGCCGGCCCTCCTGTGGTGCGACCACGCGCACCTCGGCCGGTGCCCGCACCAGCAGGCGCTCCGGCGGGCGGCTGAACTCCAGCGCGCCGGGAGTCAGTGGCCGGTTGCCAGCATCCGGCAGCGGCTGCATGTCATGCGGTACGCGCACATAGTACGCACCGCTCAGCCACCCCAAGGGATGCATGTGCGGCGCCTGGTGCCCACCCGGCCCGAGCACGGTACCCCATACCCGCAGCGTCCAGCGATCGGATGCACGCGCCATCATCGGATGCGTTGCAAGACCTGTTCGCCTGAAGTATTCGGCACTGTCGCGAACCGCGTTGTTGATCAGCCCGCGCAGTGCCGAGAGCGCCGGATGCGCATCCAGATCCAGTTCGCCGGTCTGCCCGCCAAGCCGCGTCGCCTTGCCGAGCGGATTCAGCAGCAGCGAGGAATCGCTCTCGATGCACTGACCGAGCTGTGCGTTGAAGTCAGCGAGATCAGCAAATCCTGCCGGCACCGCTGGCTCGATGACCCGTACGCAGCGCTCCAGGTCGAGGATCTGTCGCGCTTCATCGGTGCGACCGGCATCGCGCAGCGCGTAGGCATACACCGTCAGCACCAGGCATTCACCCGGATGACGGGCAAGGAACGTTTCACACAGCGACAGCGCAGCGCCCATCTGGTCGTGGGCCGCCAGCAGGTTAGCGAGATCAGCGGTGGCACGCGCATTGTCCGGATTGATGCGCACCGCGGTGCGCAGGATCGCGATTGCCTCGTCATGCTCTCCGAGCATGCGGCGTGCGAGACCGAGATTGATCAGCGCCATGTCATCAGCCGGCTGGATCTTCAGTGCGCGCTCGAGATCCCGGACCGCTTCGTCGTAGCGACCGATACCGCAAAGTACCGCACCTCGCGCAACCAGCAGGAGCGCCCGGCCAGGCCAGTCCTTCAACGCGACATCGCATTCGAGCAGCGCTTCATCGCCGCGGCCGGCTTCCAGCAAGGTATTGATCAGGTTGCAGCGCACCTCGATATCGTCGGGGTCCAGCACCAGGGCACGACGATGGCAGTCGGCGGCCGCATCCACATGGCCACGGTATTGAAGCAGAGCGCCGAGATTGGCCAGTGCCCGCACGTGATCCGGCGCGAGGCGCACCGCTTCACGCAGCGCTTTTTCGGCCAGCAGCAACTCACCTGTCGTCAGATAGCAGAGGCCCAGTTCGGCAGCTGCTTCCGCATCATCAGGCGCCACAGCACAGGCCTGCTGCAGCAGGCTGAGCGCATGTCTGGCATCGCCCTGCTCGCGCGCCAGCACGCCGCGCAGACGCAGCGCCTGTGCATGTTGCGGCTCAAGTTCCAGGAAAGCGGCGTAGCGTTGCTCTGCTTCGTCGAGCCGCCCCGCACGATGCGAGGACATTGCCTCGTGCAGCAGCTTGCGGCTTTCAGGTTGCTCGATCGGGTTCACGGGCGGCAAGGGTACAGATTCGGGATGGCTGACAAAATGCCCGGTTGCTTCAGGCGAGGTGCGAGATCGCGCGCCAGGCCGCCAGCTTCCGGGCGGGCGTGATGCCGGCATTGGCCGGACTGGTGGATGGCAACGTGGCGTAACGCAAGTCCGGAAACCGGACAGCAAGCGTCGGCAACACCAGGCGACGATAAAGCTCGGCTGCGGTCTTGCCATTGAAGAACACTGCGCTGATCTGCGGATGGCGAACAAAGAACCGCATGAAATCATTGGGCAGCGCCGATGAGCGCCGGATGTTCGAATCGAGGCTGCCTGGACGCTGACAGGATTCGAGGACATCCCAGAGCGCCACGCCGTGTGCAATCAGCAACTCCAGTCGCTCTCCGTAAGGTGCCCGGCGGTCGATACCATAAAGCTGCTCGATAAATTGCCAGAACAGGTTCTGCGGCTGCGCGTAGTACTGCCCTGCCGTCAGTGAGGCCACGCCCGGCATGGAGCCGAGGACCAGCACACGGGCATCGGCACGGGAGACTGGCGAAAAACTGTTCAGACGATGGGGCATCTGGCTGCGATTATGCGCCGGACGATCCTGTTCTGTGGCATCTTCAGCTTCTGGCCCGACCGTCTGAGCAGGAGCATTCATGTCCGAGCACACAGCCCTCATCCGCTGGCAGAACAACAGCACGACGATGGACTACGACAGCTATCCGCGCGATCACAGCTGGGAATTCCCCGGCGGGCCCACCGTGCAGGGCTCGGCCGCCGAAGGCTACGGCGGCGGCAAAGGCTGCATCGATCCCGAAGAGGGACTGGTCGCCTCGGTTTCAGCCTGCCACATGCTGACCTTTCTCGCTGTCGCGGCAAAGAAAAAGATGGTCGTGGCGAACTACACCGACCAGCCAGTCGGGCATCTGGAGAAGAATGCAGAAGGCCGCATCGCGGTGACCCGCATCGAACTGCACCCGGTCGTGCAATTTGGCCCCGGCACCGCAGTATCGGCCGACGAGTTGCAGCGGCTGCATGACTCCGCACACCGCAACTGCTTCATCGCCAACTCGATCAAGGCCGAGGTGACAGTTGGCAGCAATGGCAACGTTGGTTGACAGCCCCGTCCATCACTCAGCATGATCGGGACATCGTGTCGATAAAAGTCAGGTACTGATGTTTCTAGCACTGCGGGATCTTGCTTTCGCGAAGGGCCGATTCCTGCTGATGGGCCTGGTCGTGGCGCTGGTCGCATTCCTGACCACCTTCCTGTCGGGACTCTCTGAAGGACTGGTCAGCAACAATATTTCCGGCCTGCTGCATCTGCCCTGCGGCTACGTGGCGCTTCAGTACGATGACCGGCCGACTTTTCGCGGCAGTCTGATCGAGCGGGCACAGTGGGAGGACTGGGCATCCCGCCCCGGCGTGACGCGCGCCGAGCCCATGGGGCATACCACCTTCACCGCCCGCGTCCAGAACAATGTGCCGGTCGAACTGGTGCTGTGGGGCGTGCAGCCCGGTTCATTTCTCATGCCACAGGTACTTGGGGGCGAGCAGATCGGCGGCACTGAAAACGGCGTCGTTATTTCAGGGCTGCTGGCCGCACGCGGTGTCCGCATCGGCGACACGCTCACCCTGGATCGCGTACTTACCGAACTGAAAGTCGTCGGTATCACCGACGAGCAGAACTACGAGCACATCCCGATTGTGTATGCGCCACTGCGCAAATGGCAGGAGGCTACCTACGGCCCGCCCGGCGGCGCGCCGCCAGGTGAAAAACTTCCGGATGTGCTGTACGACTACGCCAGTCTGGTGGCCATGGACCTTGCGCCCGGCATGGATTACCGGGCCATTGACGAAGAGATCGGCACGATCACACTGACGGTCAAGGAATCATTCGATACCTCGCAGGCCTACTCTGTAGAGGTCAATACGGTAGCCGCCATCCAGGCCTTCATGATTTTCACCGCCACGATACTGGTTGGCGCGTTCTTCACCATCTGGACGATCCAGCGAACCCAGGAAATCGGACTGGTAAAGGCCCTCGGCGCATCCAACGCCTACCTGCTGCGTGATTCACTGGGCCAGGCGCTGATCGTGATGATTACGGCGACGGTGATCGGTGTAGCTGTCGGAATGGGCGTCGGTCTGGCGTTCCGGATGTTCGTCAGCGCCGAATTCCCCTTCATGCTGAAACCTGCGCCGGTACTGATTGCAGCTGCCCTGCTGCTGGCAGCCGGACTCATCGGTGGCGCGATATCAATCCGCCTGATCACGCGGGTGGATCCGATCATCGCGCTCGGACGGGATCGCTGAGCATGGACACCGGCAAGGGGCTGCGCGTCGAACACGTATCGCTGGTGCTGGGCGACGGCGATCAGCAGGTCACCGCACTGGACGATGTATCGGTGACCGTAAAGGCCGGCGAACTGCTCGCCGTGCTCGGCCCTTCGGGCGCTGGCAAGTCAAGCCTGCTGGCCGTCTGCGGCGGGCTGTGCACGCCTACCAGCGGGCACATACATGTCGGTGAGGTCGATATCACCGGCCTCAGCCGGTCCCGGCTGACCACAGTGCGCCGAGAGCAGATCGGTTTTGTTTTCCAGCAATCCAATCTCGTGCCGTCATTATCGGCACTCGACCAGCTGCTGCTGATGGTGCATCTGACCGGGCGCCGGCCAGGACGTACAGATCGTGAAAAAGCCATGGGCCTGCTGCGGGAAGTCGGTATGGAACGGCGGGCCGATCGCCGTCCCGGCCAACTGTCCGGTGGTGAGCGCCAGCGCGTCGGTATCGCGCGGGCCTTCATGGGCCAGCCGACGGTCCTGCTGGTCGACGAACCCACCTCCATGCTGGATCACCAGCGTGGCCGGCAGATCGTCCAGCTTCTCGCGCAACAATGTCACGATCGTCAGGTCGCCACGCTGATGGTGACCCATGATCGCGATATGCTTTCACTCGCTGATCGCGCCGTACATATGCTTGACGGTCGCCTGCAGCCGCTGGAGGCTGCCTTTACTCCGCACTAACACCGGCCTGAAGCCGGTTCAGGGGACTTTCACTATGAACTCCATATATCGGCCCGGCAGATTCATGATGGCGAGCGCCGCCGCGTTGCTGCTCCTCGCAGGCAGCCTTCACGCCCAGGAAGATCACTCGCATCACCACGACCACAACGCGGTGCCGGAGATGGACGCACAGGGCAAGCGCCTCACCTCCTATAACCAGCGTCACGAGATGACGCCGGAAGCGCGCGCCGGGCTGCGGAAGAAAGTCGCCCTGTACCGGGGCATGACCGACCGCGAGCTCGACATGAACATGAATGCGATGGGCCCTGACTACGCATGGTATGTCAGCGACCCGAAGCTGCGTGGCGATACCGGCGTGCTGGTACTGTCGCACGGTGTCGGCGAGAACAGCGATGCGGCGATGAAAAAATCCTTCGAGCCGCTCGCGGCAAAGCAGCCGATGGCGATCGCCTTCGGCATGGCGATGATGGGTTCCGCACACATTCAGGCCGCCGTTGATGACCTGGCGGCGCGGGGCGTGAAGCACATTGTGCTGGTGGACGGCGGCACGACAACCGCGTTCAACACGCTGACGCGCCACTGGCAGTACATCTTCGGTATGTATCCGGAAGCCAGTTATATGGATGTGCCGAAGATCAAGGCACCACCGGGCGTCACTTTCAGCTATGCAGGACATATGAACGACCGGCCGGTCATCACCGCAATGCTCTACGACAATATCAAGTCGGTAAGCAAGGATCCAAAGAATGAAGTCGTGCTTATCGTCGGTCATGGCCCCGAAGACAAGGAAGACAACATCCCGGACCTGAAGCTGATCCAGGCCCACGTCGACCGCCTCAAGGCGAAGAAGGAATTCGCCGACGTCAGGATCATCAACCTGCAGGACGATGCGATCCTGCCGGTCCGCGAATCCAACGTGCGCAAACTGCGCGGCTGGGTGCAGCAGGCCGACAAGGCCGGAAAGCGTGTCATCGTCGTGGCCATAGCGGCCGCCAGTCATGGCGTGCAGATGCATATCAGGAACGACCTGCGTGGCCTGAACTACACTTTCGCCGAGCAGGGCCTCGCCGAGAATCCTGCATTCGTGGAGTATGTCGGGGAGCTGATCAGGGAAGGCAGCACCAGGTAACTCCTGACAGACGACAACATTTCCCGTGGAGAACAATCATGGCCTTGCATCATGCGGATTCCGGCGAAATCATCGATATCCGGCCACTTGGCAAACAGCTGAAAGACGCCATCGCAACGACTCTGGTGAAAACCGCCCACATGCAGGTTTTTCGCTTCATCCTGCAGAAGGGCGCCGAGTTTGCCGAACACAAGGTGCACGGCGAGATCACGGTGCAGTGCCTGGAGGGCGTCGTTGAACTCGGGTCGGGCGCAGTCAAACAGACCCTGCGCGCCGGCGAGCTTGTCTACCTGAAGAGCGACGTCCCGCATGCGCTCCGGGGCATCGAGGACGCATCGGTACTGGTGACGATTGTGTCAAACCACAAGAGCTGAACCGGCGGCACCGCTCACGGCCACCCGCCAAAGCGGCCGGAATTCCGGCAGGATG
>CAYJPG010000068.1:0-15122 GCA_964371995.1 uncultured Chromatiaceae bacterium
GTTCTGGATGATGCGGCCCTCGTGCTCGGTGATCGAGCAGAAGGTGCAGCCACCGAAACAGCCGCGCTGGATGATGATCGAAAAGCGGATCATCTCCCAGGAGGGAATCTTTGCCTCGCCGTAGGCTGGATGTGGAAAGCGTGTATAGGGCAGTTCGTATACGCGATCAAACTCGGCTGTTGTGAGCGGAATTGGCGGCGGGTTCAGCCAGATATCGCGATCACCGTGCCGCTGGACCAGCGCCCGCGCGTTGCCGGGGTTGGTTTCCAGGTGCAATACGCGTGATGCATGTGCATACAGGACCTGGTCTGCTTGCACGCTTTCGTATGCTGGCAAACGTACGACGCTGCGGGAGCGATCCACCTTCAGCGCGCTGCCATGAAGCGCATCCTCGACGCTGCTCGAATCGATTTCCGTCCAGCCTTCCGGCAGATCGTTGCAGGCGTAGGCGGTGCCGCGGATGTCGGTGAGCTCGCTGATCTGTTCGCCGGCTGCCAGCCGCTGTGCAATCTCGACGATCTGGCGTTCACCATTGCCGTAGACGAGCAGGTCGGCCTTGCTGTCGAACAGGATCGAGCGGCGCACGGTATCCGACCAGTAGTCAAAATGCGCAACACGCCGCAGGCTGGCTTCAATGCCGCCGATCACGATGGGCACGCCCTTGCAGGCTTCACGCACGCGCTGTGCGTAAACGATCACGGAATGATCCGGGCGACGGCCCGGTTCGCCATTCGGGGTGTAGGCATCGTTGGAGCGGATCCGCCGGTCAGCGGTGAATCGGTTGACCATCGAATCCATATTGCCGGCAGTGACGCCGAAAAAGAGGCGCGGCGTACCGAGCACCTGGAACGCTTCGGGCGAGGTCCAGTCGGGCTGCGAAATGATGCCGACACGAAAGCCCTGCACCTCGAGCAGACGGCCGACCACAGCCATGCCGAAGCTCGGATGATCCACATAGGCATCGCCCGTAACGATGATGATGTCGCATTCGTCCCAGCCGAGTTCGTCCATCTCGGCGCGAGACATCGGCAATACCGGCGCCGGTGTCAGGCGGCTGGCCCAGTATTTCTTGTAGCTGAACAGGTCGCGGGCGGCTTGCATGGCGGAACGGTTACCGGAGTTGCTGACGGGAAGGGCGGTGGATCCCGGCTATTCTAGACGGTATCCAGCGGCGGGCAGGCAAAAAGGTGATCGACTGCCGGTCAGGACCGGGTTGCCAGCAGCGCCTTGATTGCAGCATTCAGCTTCGGGTGTGCATCAAGCAGGCGCACAAAATCACGCTCATGCTGCCCGCCCTTGGCACGCAGTGCAGCGATGGCAGATTTCTTCTGTGCGGGCGTCCACGAGTCGAGTCCCTGCAGCGCAGCGATTAGTGGTGCCAGGCGGTAGAGACCGAGCATTTCTGTGCGACTCCAGCCGGCGAGGGAGCGCAGACCGAGGCGGCGCCCGACGATTTCCCCGGCGCTGTGGTCGGAGAGTACTGGCAGCTGCAACCCGACCGGTGGCACCAGCGGCAGCCAGGCGCGACAGCCCCGCACCGGTTCCCAATACAGGTGTTGGCGCGCGAGCCTGGTCAGCGTTGTGGCGCTGGAGCGATGTCGTGGATTGCGCTCCATACGCGCCAGTTCGCTGCTGACCAACCGCTTCAGTGCGGGGTCGTGTGGCCGGAAGCCGAGCTTGAAATAGAACCACCAGGCGCCCGAGGCGATGCCTTCCTTGTTGTGATGTCCAAGCTGGTAGGGCTCCAGCGAGAAGGCCGCACTGCCGAGCAGGGCTCGTGTGGCGGCAAGCAGTCGTGCGAAGAGGAATGCAGACTCAGCACCGCGGAAGGTGTCGAAGGTGTTGAAGGCGATCTCCGCACCACCAAGCAGCGCATCGACCTGGCCGTAGCCAACCGGAACGCCGTTGCGCAGTATCAGGAACCCATACACAGCGGCCATCGGCAGTCGCCGCTCCGGGACGGCGCCAATGAAGGCATAGGCGAGGCCGCCCCCATCATCGATGACATGGATATCTTCCGGATTACCCCAGGTAAATGTGTCGAGGTCGCGACCGCGGGTGACCATCGCTGCACGGGCGAGATCCAGCAGTTCCGCAGCGTCCCCCGGAGTTGCGGTGTTCACTGCCTGCGATGGTCGATCCAACTCCTTGCGCAGATTTACCTTCTCTCGTTGCAGCGATGCTGTGGTGAAAGCGATCGAGGCCCCCGACCAGCGTGCCTGCGTGCGCGAAGGTGAATCATCACCCGGTTCCAGCACGTACGCTGGCTGCAGCACATCGTGCAGGGTTTCGCGTGCGAGCGTATCGCCTGCGGTGCGGTCGATACCCTGCACGAAGAACGTAGCGTCGCTCATCGATCCGCGCAGCGAGTCGAGGATGCTCAATGGTGACTCCTCTGAGCGCTTCGCGGCTTCGGCCTGCAGCGACGGCAGCGCGACGGGCCATGCGCTGCGCAGCCAGTCTTCACCCTCACCGCAGTCGCGGTCGAAGTGCAGGAGCGCTGGCCAGCGTGAACTGAGCCAGAGGGCCATGGGCCAGAAAAAATGATAGTGAATGGCCGTGCCAGCGATGCCGCTGTCTGCGAGTTGTCTATGAAAGCGGCGCAGGTCTTTGCGCGCCGAAAACGTCCGGAGTGCGGCGTCCGTAGCGGCCAGCACCCGCTCATCATCGGGATAGGCGCGTATCCAGCACAGTATTTCGTGCAGACGCCGCACTGCTGATGCCGAGGGCAGTTGTGCTTTCCGGAGGATGCCAATCAGCTGGTGTTTGTCAGTGGCTGCCGCTGGTGAGAACGCCAGGCGGAGTCTTTCCAGTCGGGTCAGTGTCGCAATGCTCGCCATGCGCACAGGATACGCTGCCGCGGCAGCGGCAGCATCCGGCTGACCGGGCTGTGGTCGCAATGTCTGTGGAGTCCGTATCGACAAGCGGTAGAGCTGTGAGCATGCCATGATCGGTCCACTGTTCTCTCCCCAACGGAGTGGATGCCCGCATGAAAGAAACCAGAATAGGTCCGCTGCGGATGCAGCCGGGCGTCGAACTGCGTCATGTGCTGACGCTGTTCTTTGCTTCCTTCTTCGGGATCGCGACGATGAGCTTTATCAATGCGAGTCAGCCCTATGTGCTGACCGAGATCATTGGTATTCCCTTCGCAGAGCAAGGTTCGCTGTCGGGACGTCTGACAATCATCCAGGAACTCGCGCTGCTGGCGATGTTGACACCGGTTGGTGCGATATCCGACAAGTTCGGGCGCAAGCCTGTCTACGCCACCGCGTTCTTCATCATGGGCATCGCCTATTTCCTGTACCCACTGGCGGGCGCGATCTGGATGCTGGTGGTGTTCCGGCTGGTGTTCGCGGTCGGCGTGGCCGGCAATGCGGTGATGCTGCCGGCAGTTGCCAATGACTATCCGCAGGAAGCCAGCCGGGCGCGAATGCTGGCGGCCTGTTTTATCTGCAATGGCTTGGGGCTGGTGCTCATCCTTTCGGTGATGCGCGGCTTGCCGATGCGCTTTGCAGATCTGGGAATTGATCCGGTCACGGTGGGCCGCTATTGGCTCTGGGCCATGACAGCGGTCTGTTTTCTTGCCGGTACCGTCGTCCTGATTGGCCTGAAGCCCGGTGCGCCCCAGCAGCTGAGTCGGCGTGAGCCGATGCTGGCCACTTTCAGGGTCGGCCTTGAAGCGGCGCGCAATCCACGCATCGCGCTGGCCTATCTGGCGGCCAGCGTATCGCGTGGCGACATGGCCGTGCTCAGCACCTTCTTTGTGCTCTGGCTGACGCAGACCGGTGTGGAAGCGGGTCTGACGACCGGTGCGGCGAGCCAGAAAGCGCTGACCTTTTATATCGTCATCCAGGCTTGCGCCCTGCCGGCCGCGGTGGTCATGGGCTGGCTGCTGGATCGTATCGACCGGGTGATCGGCCTTGCCATTGCGATGGCCATCGCCGGCCTGGGTTATTTCTCGCTGTTGTTTGTGCCCGATCCGCTCGGCCCGTTCATGTACGGGGCCGCTGCGCTGATCGGGGTTGGCGAGATGAGTGCGAACCTGTCGGCCACCTCGCTGATCGGTCGCGAGGCGCCGGAGCGTGGTCGTGGTGCCGTACTCGGAATGTGGAGCTGGTTTGGTGCAGCCGGGATCCTCGGAATTGCGCTGGTCGGCGGCTGGCTGTTCGATAACGTGAGCAAGATCGGTCCCTTCATGTTCATCGCTGCCGCTAACCTTGCCTTGCTGCTGTGGGCGCTACTGTTGCTTCGTCGTTCCCGGCGGATTGGAGTATGAGATCCGGAATCCATCAGCAGATTCGCGGCCTGCGGTCTGCCGCACTGGCCCTGGTCGTGACCTGCGAGGTACTTGTGACGGGCTGCGCGCAACTGCCAGGTGATACGGCAGCGCCGCTGACGACCATCGAGACCGGCCAGTTGCGCGGTGCCCGCGTCGACGGCGTGCTCGCGTTCCGCGGCGTTCCCTATGCCCGGCCGCCGGTCGGCGCGTTGCGCTGGCGGGCGCCGCAGCCGGCAGCCGCCTGGGATGGCGTACGGTCTGCAACCGACTACGGCGCGAGTTGCGCCCAGCCGCGCACTGCGACCTTCTCCTTGCCGATGGATAGTCTCAGCGAGGATTGCCTGACGCTCAATGTCTGGACGCCGGGCTTGCAGCCAGCTGCGGCGATGCCGGTGATGGTCTGGATTCACGGTGGCGGGTTTTCAGCAGGCAGCGGCAATCTGCCGCAGCTCAACGGTACGGCGATCCCCCGGCAAGGTGTGGTCGTGGTGACGATCAATTACCGGCTGGCGATGTTCGGTTTCCTCGCTCATCCGGCGCTGGCGTCTGGCGGGGACACCGTGGGCAATTACGGACTGCTGGATGCAGTGGCAGCGCTGCAGTGGGTGCAGCGGAATATCCATGCCTTCGGCGGTGATCCCGCGCGCGTCACGATCTTCGGCGAGTCGGCCGGTGCGGATATGGTGAACTACCTGATGGTTTCGCCCGCTGCAAAAGGGCTGTTCGGGCAGGCCATCAGCCAGAGTTCATCGGTGGGCATGGTGCCGATCCCGCGTCTCGAGCGGCGGGTCGGTTTCAATCCGCCGGCTGGGCAACTGGCGCAAAGCTACATCGACAAGCTCGGTTTGCCGGCAGATACGGATATTGCAGCGACGCTGCGTGCGCTCCCGACCGGACAGCTGCTGGCGGCGATGGGCGAGCGTGACCGTTTCACGCCGATCGTCGATGGCCGGATCCTGCCCGACCAGCCCGGTCGCCTGTTCGCGACGGGCAGGCAGCAGAAGGTGCCCTATATGACCGGTGGCAATAGCTGGGAGGCGAGCCTCGGACACCTGATCGGTGGCGGTTTTTCGCCGGCCTTCGCTGCCAAGCTGGTGCCCGCTGCCGACAAGGCTCGCCTGTATCCGGGGCTCAGCGGCGAGGCGCTGGATGATGCGGTGTTCGGCGATCTGGTCATCCTTTCGCACTCGCGCTATGTGGCGAATCAGATGCGCGCCCTGCAGGCACCCGTCCATGCCTACTACTTTTCATATGTCGCGGATGACCGTCGCGCACGTCAGCCGGGTGCTGCACACACAGACGATATCGCCTTCGTGATGGGTACGCTCGACGACGAGGCCGATCTGACTCGCGTGACGGAGCAGGATCGCAGCGTCAGCCGCCTGATGACCGATTACTGGGTGGAGTTTGCACGACGCGGAGACCCCAACAAGGCGGGCCTGCCCGAGTGGCCCGCTTATGAACCCGGGTCAGCACGAGTGCTGGAAATTGGCGACGAGATTTCGGAGCGCCAGGATTTTCTCGGTGAGCGTATGGAGTTTCACATGAAGCGCGGGCAGGAAATGCTGGAGCGTTCGCCCTGATCACTAATGATCAGGCGACGAACACCAGCCAGGAACCGTAGACGAGCACAACGAGCGTGAATGCTTCGAAAAACATCGAAGCGTAGTGCTTGTGCATGATGTGCAACGGTACGGTGGCGATGAACGAGCCGCCGAACAGCACGGCCCAAAGGGCCCATGGCGTGCCGATACCGTCGGCCATGACCGTGATGCCGAGCAGCAGCGACAGGCCGAGAAACCCCCTGCGCGCGACAAAGATCTTGTTCGTGTACGTGTCCGTCTTGTCCAGCGTCAGTTCCACGCCGCCGGCGAGGTCGATATACCGGAAACGGGCGAGCATAAACAATGCGCCAAACAACAGGGACGCAATCAGGATCCCGATATAGTACGGCACGATCCGCGCACTGATGCCGCTTGGATCGATCGCTGCGATGACGAATGCGCCGGCCATTGTCGTGAACGGAATGCCAAAACACAGCGCGCTGAAATTGATCCGCGCATACCACAGCAGGAACCGTCGGTGCCTGCCGAAATGCAGGCCGAGAATATGGCTGAGAAAATCAGACGCGGTACCGAAGGCCACCCAGCCGAGCAGTAACAGCGCGATCTCGTCAGTCTGCGTATACCAGTTGAAGCAAAGGGCCGACAAGAGGTAAGTACCCAGTGTCGTGCAGTACAAGAAGGCGATGTGCGCGAACCGGCCGGCGGGCCTGATCGCGCCGGTGATACCGGCCGGTTGAGTCATGACGTCCCTGTCGTGGTGCAGAAATTCAGTGTCTTGCAGGCCGATACGACTGAGCGTGGCGGCCAGGATGAAATTATTGTAGCCCTGGCGTGTGGGTGCAAGCGAGACAGAAGCCGGCGTCCGACAGCTCTGCTGTCCCGACCAGCCCGGTCGCCTGTTGGCGCTGGGTCAGCAGCAGAAAGCGTCATAGCGGATGGTGACCTGTATGATGCGCGGCAACAGCCGGAGCGAGTCTCGGGCATAAGACCGGTCTGGCGGCGGATGATCCAGTCTCACATACAATGTAGCTCTCGCTCTCTGCAGGAGTATTGCGATGATGAATGAATCGACGGGCATGCGCACAGCGTTCAACGGGCTGTTTCTCGTCATGCTGGTGCTTGGTCTGGTCGCTTGTGCCTCGGGTCCGGATATCCGGGTGGATAGCGATCCGAACGTAAGTATCCCCGGCTATCGGACCTTTGGATTCTTCAGTCCCATGGCGACCGACAAGGCGGGCTATTCCACGATACTCACAGCCAGACTCAAGAACGCTACCCGTCGTGAGCTGGAGAAGCGCGGCTATACCTATACGGACAGCGACGCGGAGCTGCTGCTCAACTTCAATCTCAACGTGGTTGACAAGTCGGAGGTCTATAGCACGCCGAGCGTCGGTATGGGCTATGGCTACTATGGCTACCGGACTGGCATGTATGGCGCCTGGGCCGGCTATCCCTTTGACATCGAGACGCGCAACTACCGGCAGGGCACGTTGAACATCGATGTCGTCGATGCGGCAAGAAAAGCGCTCGTCTGGGAAGCTGCCGCAGAAGCACGTGTCACGAAAAAGATGCGCGAGAATCCGGGCGAGGCGATCGACAGTGCCGTCACCGACATGCTGGCCGGGTTCCCGGCCAGGCATTCCGCAGCTGCGGAGCGGGTGACCCCGTAGACATCAACGCCGGGTGCCCCCTGCATCGTTCCGGGGCGTGCCGGCGGCGGGTGGTGCTTCGGGTGTGTAGGCCTTGTGCAGCTCGACCGGAGTTGCGGCCCTTTTCCGCAGCCGCAGGTTGAGCATCTCGACGGCCACCGAGAAAGCCATCGCGAAGTAGATGTAGCCGCGCGGAACGTGGGTGCCGAGCCCGTCGGCGATGAGTGCGACACCGACCACCAGCAGGAAGGCCAGTGCCAGCATCTTGATGGTCGGGTGTGCCGAAACGAAATTGCCGATCGCTGTGGCGAAGACCATCATCAGCACTACCGAGATAACCACTGCTGCGATCATGATCTCGACTTCACTGACCATGCCGACGGCGGTGATGATCGAATCCAGGGAAAAGACCAGATCGATGACGATGATCTGCATGATGATCCCGCTGAAGGTTGCGACCACGACGCTTGAGTGACTGCCGGCTTCGCCTTCGAGTAGTTGATGGATCTCGCCGGTGCTTTTCCAGAGCAGGAACAGGCCGCCACCGATCAGGATCAGGTCCCGGCCTGAAACCGGCTGTTCAAGCACCGTGAATACCGGTTCGGTGAGGCCCACGATCCAGGCGAGCAGCAGCAGCATCGCGATACGCATGAACATGGCGAGGCCGAGTCCGATGCGACGGGCCATTTCCCGGCTCTGCGGCGGCAGCTTGTCGGCCAGGATCGAGATAAAGATGATGTTGTCGATGCCGAGCACCAGTTCCAGTGCGGTCAGCGTCAGCAGGGCGATCCATGTTTCAGGCTGGCTGAAGAGCTCGATCATCGCAGGTCCCTGGTTCGGTTAAATGGACGGGTGGCGGCCCGCATTATCGGCCAGTATCATGCAAGTGTCTGTCTTTTTTCAGCTGGCTGCGGGAGTGTTTATGCGACTTATCGTTGCGATTACCGGAGCCAGTGGCGCTATCTACGGCATTCGCCTGCTTGAGGCACTGCGCGAGGTGCCGGATGTCGAGACGCATCTGGTGCTGAGCAACGGCGGCAAGCTGAATATCGCGCTGGAAACAGACCGGGATCCACGGGATGTGGAAGCCCTCGCGCACGAAGTGCACAGCGATCAGAACCTGGCGGCAACTATTGCCAGCGGATCGTTCGCCACAGGCGGCATGATCGTCGCGCCGTGCTCGATGAAGACCCTTTCAGGCATCGTCAATTCCTACGCTGACAATCTGGTCGTGCGGGCAGCAGATGTGGTTCTCAAGGAGCAGCGCAAGCTGGTGCTGATGCCGCGTGAGATGCCGCTGCATGTCGGTCACTGCCGGCTGCTGCTGCAGGCCGCCGAGATGGGCGCTGTGATTGCACCGCCGATGCCGGCTTTCTACAACGATCCGCAGACGCTCGAGGACATCATTAACCACAGCGTGGGCCGCGTGCTGGACCTGTTCGGCATCGAAAGCGGATTGGTCAAGCGCTGGCACGGTGCAAAAGCCGCCAGCCGGAACGCAGCGAAGAAATGACCGCGCCGGACGGCGATGCTGATTTTGACCGCGTGCGTGAATTGCTGGCCGGACACAACACGCTGACGCTGGCGACCGCCGGCGAAGGCGGCGCCTGGGCCGCCAGCGTGTTCTATGCCAGCGACGAGCGCTGCAACCTTTATTTCGTATCGGATCTGAAGACGCGTCACGGGCGCGACATGGATCGCGAGCCACGCGTGGTCGCCGCGATCAACCGTGATGTGGCAACCTGGGATGAGGTGATCGGCCTGCAGATCGAGGGGCGGGCCGAGGCCCTGGCCGGCATTGCCCGCGCCGCCGCGCTGGCAAGCTATCTGGCCAAATTCATCCAGGTACGGCGGATTTTCGAGTTGCCGCGCGAAGCCAGTGAAAAGCTGATCGCCACGCGGCTGCAGAGTACGGCCTTCTGGCGCCTGACGCCGGACTGGATACGGCTCATCGACAGCACGCGAGGCTTTGGCTGGAAGCGGGAATTCCGCCTCTGAATCCGCCTCTCAGTAGGATTCGCCGCTCGAGTAGGGCGGCAGGGTACCGATGTGGATACCGCTGTCCACGATCAGCGTTTCACCGGTAATCAGGTGCGGGCCTTCCAGGAACCACACCAGCACTCCGGCGATGTCTTCTGCGGTTGCCACTTTCTTCAGTGGCAGCTGATCGCCCATCGTCTTGATCATTGCTGCATATTGCTCGTCACCCATGCCGCCTTTCAGCCAGCGGGTCTGGATCATGCCCGGCACCACGGTGTTGATGCGGATCTCCGGGGCCAGTACATGTGCCAGTGACTTTGCCATCAGGTTGAGTGCCGCTTTCGATGCAGCGTAGGGAATCGACGAGGCGATGCCGGTGACGCCGCCGATCGAGGAGTCATTGACGATAGCGCCGTGGCCCTGCTTCTTCATGACCGGTGACGGCGCGGATCATCTGATAGGCGCCGACCACGTTGACGGCGTAGATATCCAGAAAGTCCTGCTTGGACACCCCGTCGAGATTCGGGTAGGGATTGAACTTGGTACGCGCGGCATTGTTGATCAGGTAGTCGATACGGCCCCATTTGTCGACGGCGGCTTTTGCCATCGCCCGGCAAGCGTCATCGTCAGACACGTCTGCCTGGAAGACGATGGTTTCCACACCTTTGGCGCGGCAGGTCGCTGCGGTTTCTTCGGCCTCGGCTTTGCTGCGCGTGTAATTGATCACCACGTTGCAGTCGTGTTCGGCCAACAGGATGGCTGCTGCTGCACCCACCCCGGTAGCCGATCCGGTAACGATTGCGACTTTCTTCTGGCTCTTTTTCATGTCCGTCTTCCTGTTTACAGAATGGCCGTTGGCCCGCAGGCCGCATAGCCTACCGGATATCGCTGCGGATCGTGCTCAGCCCCGTTGATATGGGGTATCGGTCGGGCTGCTCCGGTCCGGCCGTCATGCTATGGTTTGCGGATTCAGGTTCAGGGCTACGGATCAAGGGAGCGACGGGCGATGGCGTTCAAGGATATGCGGGAATTTCTGGCCAGTCTGAAAAAGATTGGACAGATCAAGGACGTGGATGTGGCTCTGGATTGCGGACAGGGCACCAATGAACTCCAGGCGCTGATGCGTTATCTCGCCGAGATCAATGGCCCGGGACTGATGCTGAAGAACCTGCAGGGTTACAACACGCCTGGCGTACCCGTGATTTTCAATCCCTTTGGTACCCGCGAGCGTACCGGTCTCACCATCGAGACCGCAGACGTCATCGAAGCCAAGATGAAGCATGCCCGCATCCTTAATGACCGCTCCACCTGGCACAAGCCGACCATGGTCGAGCGCAGCAAGGCGCCCTGCAAGGACGTGGTGATTCGCAAGGACGACATCTCGGTCGACAAGCAGTTGCCGCATGTCTGGATCGGCAAGGAAGGCGCTTCCTATATCACCGGCGGTGTCGTCGTCACCAAGGATCCGGAAACGGGTGTGCGCAACGTCGGCTGGTACCGCCTGACGCAGCTGTGGAACTGCAAGCATCCGCAGGGCGGCACCTATACGGAAAAAGAACAGAAGAAGCAGCTGTCGATCTTCGCCTTCTGGAATCCGCCGATGAACCACATCGGTCTGCACCTCGCCAAGGCGCAGCGCATGGGCAAGCCGCTGGAGATCGCGGTCGCCTGTCAGTGTGATCCGGCCGTGCACATGGCGGCAGCGACCGGTGTGCCCTATGGCCTGGATGAATATGAATACGCGGGTGGATTGCGCGGCTCACCGGTAGAGCTGGTGAAGTGCGAGACCGTCGATCTTGAGGTGCCCGCCACCGCCGAGTACGTGATCGAAGGCGTATTCCAGCCCGACGTGCCGCAGCAGATCATCGGCTGGCATTCGAACTCGGTTGGCTACTACGACAAGCACCAGGTCTTCCCGCTGTTCGATGTCACCTGCATCACCCATCGCAAGAATCCGCTCTGGTACGCGACCATCGAGATGATGCCGCCCTTCGATCACAACTACCTGGCGCTGATTCCGATCGAAGGCGAAATGCTTTCCGACCTGCAGCGCAAGATTCCCGAAGTGAAGGACTGCGTGGTCACACCGAACATGACCTACATCGTGCAGCTTAATGTCGATGGTGCGCACAAGCCGCATCCGGAATTCGGCAAGTATGTGCTGCACGCGCTTTGGGGCGCGGCCGGCCGCTGGCCGCGGACTGCCAAGATCGCGGTGGTTGTCGGGCCGGACGTCAATCCCTACGACCTGTCGGCCGTCGAGTGGGCGATACAGACCCGCGTGCAGCCCTACAGCGACATCATCATTAACCGCTCGGGCCAGGCCTTCGTGCTTGATCCCTCGGCGCCGAAGGGGCCGCAGGGTTTCCCGATGGTTGGCGAGCAGATGGGGATCGACGCGACGATCAAGATTCCCGAGCGCTTCACCGAGTACGCGGACGTCAGCCAGGCTGATCCGGCTGATGTGGCGAAGATCGCCGAGAAGCTGAAGGGGATCCTTTAGCCGGCAGTCAGGCGATTGGTGGCGGTATCCGGAAAGATGATGCTGGGTTTAAAAACCTTTGCCGCGGAGAAGTCCATTCCGGCATAGGACAGGACCAGCACGATATCGCCGACTGAAAAGAGCAGCGCCGCGGGTCCGTTCATGCAGATGACGCCGGAGCCGCGTTCGCCCTTGATGACGTAAGTGATGATGCGTGCGCCGTTGCGCTGGTTGAGTACATGGACCTGTTCGTTTTCGATCAGGTTGGCGGCATCCATCAGGTCTTCGTCGATGGTGATGCTGCCGATGTAATCGATATCGGCCGCGGTAACCGTGACCCGGTGAATTTTGGACTTCAGGACCTGTATCAGCATGGTACGGTGCCGGGTGCTCGCCTGGAAAAGAGCGACATTGTCCGGACTCTAAACACGGCAGGTCAAGCACGACTGGAATCGGATGAAGCTTCGAGCCATGGGACAGACGCTTAGCGAGAAGATTCTGGCGCGCGCTGCCGGGCAGCCGACGGTCCGGTTGGGTGAAATACTGGTCTGCAAGGTGGATCTGGCGCTGCTGCTCGACTCCGGCGGCCCGCGGCGCATCTGGCCCCGGCTGAAAGAGCTGGGAACCGGCGTCTGGGATGCGGACCGCATCGTGCTCTGCACCGATCATTTCACACCCGCCGTGGACGCTGAGTCGGCGGCCATATTGCAGCTGACACGCGACTTTGCGGCCGGGTTCGGCATCCGTAATTTCTTCGATATGCGCGGGATCGGCCACGTGCTGCTCGCCGAGCAGGGTCTGCTGCAACCCGGAATGTTTGCCTGCGGCGGTGATTCCCATTCCAGCATGGGCGGGGCCTTCGGCTGCTTCATGGCCGGTTTCGGTGCGATCGAAATGACCGGTGTGGTGGTGACGGGCGAGATCTGGATCCAGGTGCCGGAGACGATTCAGGTCAACTGGTCAGGTCGGTTTCAGCACGGTGTCGTCGCCAAGGACATCGCGCTGTTCCTGTGCCGCGAGCTGGGCATGGAGAACGGCGGCCGGGTGATCGAGTACGGTGGCGATACAGTGCGCGCCATGTCCATCTGGGAGCGCATGGTGCTCACCAACATGGCGGCCGAACTGGGTGCAGAAACCGGCATCGTCGCGGCCGATGAAGTCACGCTGGCGGCGATCCGTGCGGCAGGCCGGGAACCGTCTGCCGATGCCCTGCAGTGGCGTGGCGATGCGGATGCCACGTACCTCGATGTGCGCAACTATGCTGCCGATGACCTGGTGCCGCAGGTGGCGGCGCCGCACTCACCGGCCAATAGCGGGCCGGTGGACAGCTGCGACCGGGTGCATGTCGACCAGGCCTATATCGGTGCCTGCGTCGGCGCGAAGCTCACCGATCTGCACATGGTCGCTGAAGTGCTCAAGGGCCGGAGAGTGGCGAAAGGTACCCGGCTGCTGGTTGCGCCCTCGTCATCAGCCGTGATGGCAGAGGCGGCTGCCGACGGTACGCTGGCGACGATCTCCGCAGCGGGCGCGTACCTCCTGCCTACCGGCTGCGGCGCCTGTGCCGCTCTTGGTGCGGGCGTGCTGGCGGAAAACGAGGTGTGCATCTCTTCGACCAACCGGAATTTCAAGGGCCGCATGGGTGCCAATTCCGCGCAGGTGTACCTTGCTTCGCCCTATACCGTGGCGGCATCGGCTGTGGCCGGGCGGATTACCGATCCGCGAGAGTTTCTCGCATGAAGGCCATCAGTGGACGCGCCTTCGTATTCGGTGACGACATCAACACCGATGTCATGGCACCGGGCTTGTATTTCAAGGCGCCGATGGCGGAGATGGCGCGGCATTGCCTGGAGGCCGTGAATCCGGATTTTGCCGGACAGGTGCAACCCGGCGACCTTATCGTCGCCGGCCGCAATTTTGGTGTCGGCTCCGCACGCGAGCAGGCGGCCATGGCACTCACGCATCTGGGTGTCGGTGCGGTACTCGCCGTATCTTTCGGCCGGATCTTTTATCGCAATGCCCTCAACTTTGGCCTGCCGGCGCTGGTTTTTCCGGACGCAGGCCTGATCCGAGCGGGCGATGCCCTGCAGCTGGATCCGGTGACGGGCCGTATCGAGCGGCCGGCGACCGGGGAGAGCTGGACGGTCCAGGGTCTGCCCGTGCATCTGATGGCGATGATCGAGGCGGGTGGACTGATGCCCTGGCTGAAACTGCGTTTGGCAAAAGAGAAAACCTGAATGTCACACACGACGCGTTTACGCGAACTGCTTGTCGGGCAGCCCTTCATTGCGCCGGGCTGCTATGACGCCTTTACGGCGCTGCTCATCGAACAGGCGGGCTTCGGTTGCGCCTATGTGAGCGGAGCAAGCATCTCCTTCACCCGGCTCGGTCGTCCCGATATCGGCCTGACCACCCTGACGGAAGTCGCCGAAACCGTCGGCAGTATCCGTGATCGTGTCAGCCTGCCGCTGATCGTGGACGGCGATAACGGCTTCGGCAATGCGCTGAACGTACAGCGAACCGTGCGCCTGCTGGAGAAGATGGGCGCATCTGCAATTCAGCTCGAAGACCAGACCCTGCCGAAGCGCTGCGGTCACCTGGACGGCAAGACGCTGGTCAGCACAGCCGAGATGATCGGCAAGCTGCGTGCGGCGCAGGATGCGCGCACGGATCCGGCGACTGCAATCGTCGCGCGCACCGATGCGATCGCGGTCGATGGTTTCGAGGCCGGGCTGGAGCGGGCGCACCGCTATGCCGAGGCCGGCGCAGATGTGCTGTTTGTCGAAGCACTGCGTACGCCGGAGCAGATGGCGCGCGTGGGCCGTGAGCTCGGTGGGCGTGTGGCGCTGCTTGCGAACATGGTTGAGGGCGGCAAGACACCGCTGTTGTCCATTCAGGAACTTGGTGAGATCGGCTTCCGCCTGGCTATCTTTCCCGGCGCGATGGTCCGCGTCGTGGGTTTCGCGGCCAGCCAGTATCTCGCGACGCTGAAGGCCGACGGTACGACTCGTGGAATGCTCGACCGGATGTTTGATTTCGCCCGTCTGAATGCCACTGTTGGCACCGATGTGATGCTGCAGACGGGCGAGCGCTACTCTGCGGAGACGATGGCGAAGAAATAGCGGGCGATACCGTCCGATCGGCTGCGTCCGGTACACTAAGGGCTGTAC